>JALZDF010000130.1 GCA_030862645.1 Chloroflexota bacterium | reverse complement strand
GCTCGAGGCCCTTCGCCCAGTCGAGGCGCGCGGACCTCGGCTGCCCCCACGGGTTGCCGGCGCTCTCCATGTTCCGAAACGCGGCGTTGAGCTCCTTGGGGAAGCGGCTCTCCTCGAGAACCGCGTTACGGCGGATCTCGACGATGGTGTCGACGTGCTCGATGAGCACCGGGCAGCCCTCGACGCACCAGCCACAGGTCGTGCACTGCCAGACCGCCTCCTCGGGGATGGCGTTGTCCATGAGCGGCAGGCTGAGCACCTCTTCGGCCCTCGCCCGGGCGAGCCCAAGCGCGTCCTCGGAGGCGGCCGCTCCCCCTGTCGCACCGCCCTTCCATGCCCGCTGGGCCGATGCGGCTGCGGCCAGCGCCGTCTCGGCTGCGGCGATCTGGTCGCGCAGGCCCTCCATCAGGTGCTTCGGCGACAGCGTCTTGCCGGTCACCGACGCCGGGCAGAACTCCATGCATCGGCCGCACTCGGTGCACGCCAGGCCGTCGAGCAGATGCCGCCAGGTGAGGTCCTGGAGGCCCTTGGCGCCGAAGACCGGCAGCTCCTCGCCCTCGGCGGGCTCGGCCTCGAGGTCCATCTTGCGCAGCGCGCCGCGCGGCTCGAGGTTCCGGAAGTACACGTTCGGCTCGCTGCTGATGATGTGCAGGTGTTTGCTGTACGGCAGGTAGGCGCCGAAGCCGAGCACGAGGACGATGTGGGCCCAGCCCATGACGCCGTAGCCGAGGGAGGCCGCCTCCGGACCGATGCGCTCCATCGCCACGCTGAGCGGGCCGGCCAGCAGCGCCCAGGTGCGTGACGGGCTCTCCGGCTCGACGACGTACGCAAAGGCGTCCCCGATCCACTCGGTGAGCACGATCGAGAAGATGAGCCCGAGGATGATGAACGCGTCCCGCGTCAGCGCCAGGCGTGCCGGGCGGATGACCGTCCGCCGGATGACGTAGTACACGACCGATGCCAGCACGAGCCCCACGAAGAGGTTGGCGAAGAACACGATCACGCTCCACGCCAAGCCACCGAATGGCCAGCCCACGATGACCTCGACCAGCCCGTTGGTGAGGTAGTTGCCAGTCGTCGCCAGCAGGACGATGAAGCCCCAGAAGACGAAGGCGTGGGTAAGGCCCGGTCCCAGATCCTGCAGGAGTCGGCGCTGGCCGATGACGAAGACACCGAGCGACGCGATCCGCTCCCAGACCCGATCGCTGCGGTCGAGCGGGCGGCCGGCGCGCAGGATCGCCATGTGCCATCGCCCGCGGCGCCAGAACAGGAAGATCGCCGCGGCGACGGGCACCACGATCAGCGGATAGAACGGAATGGTGGCGTCCATGGGTCGGCGCCATGGTAACGGCGGGCGGGATCGGGCCGCGTGCGGCCGCGGCGTCAGGCACCGCGCACCTCAATGGTCGCCGCCGGCCAGCTGGTCGAGCGCGTGTCGCAGGACCGGCAGCAGGGCGGCCAGCGACTCGGTCGCGCCCTTGGGCGATCCCGGGAGGTTGGCGATGAGGGCAGAGCCGCGCGTGCCAACCACGCCGCGCGAGAGCGCGGCCAGCGGCGTCGAGACCAGGCCGGCTGCCCGCATGAGCTGCGCCAGGCCGGGGGCCTCGCGGTCGATGACCCGCCGCGTGGCGGCCGGCGTGACATCGGTCGGCGCGAGCCCGGTGCCGCCCGTGGTCACGATGAGGCGATGGCCGGCATCGGCCAGGCGCGAGAGCAGGTTGGCGATGGCAGCCTCGTCGTCGGCGACGATCAGGGCGGACGTCGCGACGTCGAAGCCGGCATCCCGAAGGGCCGCAACCACGGCGGGGCCTGACGCGTCCTCCCGCTCCCCCGCCGCCGATCGATTGGAGCAGGTAATCACGACCGCCTCGTGCTCGGCAGACTCCAGGTGCTCGCGCGAATATTCGCCCGAGCGGCCGCCGGACTTCTCGAGCAGCTCGATCCGCTCGATCACGATGTCGCGCTGGAGCGCCTTCGCCATGTCGTACAGGGTCAGGGCGGCGACCGTGGCGGCGGTGAGCGCCTCCATCTCGACACCTGTGCGGGCTGTGGCGGCGGCCTCGGCCCGGATCGTCACCGTGCCGGCCTCGCGATCCGGGACCAGCTCGACGTCGACGCGGTCGAGCGGCAGCGGGTGGCAGAGCGGGATGAGGTCGGCGGTCCGCTTCGCCCCGCCGATGCCGGCAAGGCGGGCCGTCACGAGGGCATCGCCCTTCGGCCCGCCCGCTTCGAGCAGCCACGCCAGCACGTCCGGTCGCATCCGCACGACCGCCGCCGCCACGGCGCGACGCTGGGTGATCGGCTTGGCGCCGACGTCGACCATGCGTGGGGCACCCTGGTCGTCGAGGTGGCTCGGCCGGTTCACGCGATGCCTCCGAGCAGCATCGCCTCGTACGACGCCCCCGGTTCCGTGGCGGGGACCCCTTCCGGTACCACCAACAGCGCGTTGGCCGATGCCAGGGGCAGGAGCTGCGAGGACCCCTGTCCGCCCGCCGACGAGGCGCGGTAGCCTTCGGCCCCGCGCGTCACCACCACGCGCAGGTAGGCCCGACGGTCCTCATCCTTGGCGATGACCTCGGTCACCTCGGCCGCGACCCGGAGGCGTCCGTCACCGGCCAGGCCGAGCATGGCGCGCAGCATCGGCCGCACGAACACCTCGAAGGTCACGAGCGCGCTGACCGGATTGCCCGGCAGGCCGACCACCGGCATCTCGCCGATGCGCCCGAAGGCCAGCGGCTTGCCGGGCTGGACCGCGATGCGCCAGAAGTCGAGCGTGCCGAGCCGCTCGATGACCGTGCGCACGTGGTCGTGCGCGCCGACGCTCACCCCGCCCGACAAGACGAGCAGATCGGCAGCCTCGACCGCCGATCGGATGCGTGCCTCGATGACCGAGGGCTCGTCGGGCGCCCGCTCGAGGACCAGCGCCACGCCGCCGGCCTCGGTCACCGCCGCGGCAAGCGCCGGCGCGTTGGCGTCGTAGATCTGGCCGTGGCCGAGGGGTGAACCCACGTCTCGCAGCTCGTCACCTGTCGAGAGCACCGCGACTCGCGGCCGCCGTCGCACGTCGAGTTCAGAGGTTCCCAGCGCCGCGAGCAGTCCGATCGCCGAGGGCGTCAGTGGCAAGCGGGGCAGCGGCACGGAGCTCCCGCGCCGCACGTCCAGGCCGGCCTCGCGCACGTGCCGCCCGACCGACGGCGTGGAATGCAGCATCACGGCGCCATCCGACTCCTCAGCCTCCTCGATCGGGACGACCGTGTCCGCTCCGGCCGGCAGGGGCGCGCCGGTCATGATCCGGACGGCCGTCCCGGCCCGGACCGCCGGGGCGGGAGGTCCGCCGGCGCGCGACTCCCCGATCACGCGGCGGGAACCGTCGCCATCCTCGGCAAGCACCGCGAACCCGTCCATCGCCGAGTTCGGGAAGGGAGGCAGGTCGACGTCGGCGGACATGGCGTCGGCGGACGGCACCCGGCCGAGGGCGTGGCCGAGCGCGAGGCGCTCGCCATCGGTCTGGCGAATCCCGGCGAGCAGGCGAACGAGGGCCTCGTCGACGGTCAGCATCGCCCGATCAGACACCCAGCTTCCTGCGGGCCTCGATGAGCCGCAGGATTCCGTTGCGGGTGACCAACCCGAGCGGCTGGCGCGCCTCGTCACCAATGACTGGCAGCTGCCCCACCTCTCGCTCCTGGATCAGGCGCAGGGCATCGACCAACGGCGCGTCCGGGCCGATCGTGGCGAGATCGCCATAGCGGGTCATGATGTCGGTCACCCGGCGGTCGGCCCACGCCTCGCGAGGCAGCCGTCGCACGTCGCCGAGAGTCACCATCCCGGCCAATCCGCCGTCGGGGTGTCGCACCAGGAAGGAGCGGTCGTCACCGCGCAGCATGCGCTCAGCCACCAGGTCCGCGACCGACTCGTTGGGAGACACGGCGGCGGGAGTCATGTCCATGGCATCGCGGACGCGGACGCCCCTCAGGGACCGCTCGATGCCCGCCTGCTGCATGCTGGCTTCGGCGGACGTGGCCAGGAACCAACCGACCAGCGCCAGCCATAGGCCGCTGGCGATGTCTCGCGATCGCAACGCCCACACGATGCCGCCGGCGACCATCAGGTAGCCGATGACGCGCCCCACCATGGCCGCCTGGCGCGTGGCGGTCAGCGGGTCGCCGCGCATGCCCCACAGGACGGCACGCAGGACCCGTCCGCCGTCCATCGGGTAGCCCGGCACCAGGTTGAAGGCCCCGAGCACGACGTTGATCACCCCCAGCCAGCCGACCAGGGCCCGGAGTTCCGGCTGCGGCAGGACCGCACCGATGCCGAGCAGCGCCGCACCGATACCCAGGCTGGTGATGGGTCCGGCCAAAGCAATGAGCGCCTCGTCGCGAGGGCGGCGTGACTCGGTCTCGATGCTCGTCGCGCCGCCGAAGATGAAGAGCGTGATGCCGGCGACCTTCAGGCCGAGCCTCCGCGCGAGGATCGCGTGCGAGAACTCGTGTGCCAGAACCGACGCGAAGAACAGCAAGGCCGTGCCCGCGCCGAGCAGCCAGTACTGCCCGGCCGTCCAGCCGGGAATGATGCTTGGGAAGAAGGCGTCGGCCAGCGAGAAGGTGAGCAGGAACGCGATGACCAGCCAGCTCGGATGCACCGCCAGGTCGATGCCCGCCAGCCGGCCGATCCTCCATCCTGCGCCCATCGGCTGAGTCTAGATCAGGGCAGGCCTGACGGCCGAGCCGCGCCCCGCCAGCGCGCGAAGCCGATGGCGCTCACCACCAGCGCGGTCACCACGATGGCGGCGCCCGCGGCCAGCGCCGCGTCGAACCAGAACCCGCCGGGAAAGAGCCGGATCAGGTTGGAGCCCTCGGCGAACAGGTAGGTGCCGGGCGGGAAGAAGACCGCGTGGAAGGCGAGGAACGCCGGCTCGAAGGCGACCGCGAAGATGCCGGCCAGCAGGAGCGCCACGACGCCGACCGCGCCGGAAGAGATGAGCATGATGCGTCCCTGGCGCCCGGCTTCGCGCCGTAGCCGGGCGCCCATCACCACGCCGATCACCAGCGCCACCACGGTGATGCCGGCCAGAAGCTGGACCAGGCGCGAGACGTCAGCCATATGGGAGCGCTCGCGATCGTCGAGCAGCGGCTGGCCGGGCGTCAACGCGGATTCGAAGGCGCCACTGACGTACAGGTCGCCGAGGATCTCATCCGTGACCCGGTCGATCTCGGCCTGGGTGGTCCCGAACGAGGCAGCCACCTGGTGGCGCGCCTGCAACGCGGAGGCGAACCAGGGGTTGAAGAGGAGCAGCGGTCCCGTCAGCGTGATCGCGATCGCCAGCGCCACACCGAAGAGGACGCCGACCAGCCAGGGAGCGCGCGCCACGCGAACCGCCGGCGAGCCGCTCAGAGAACCATGCGACCGGCGCCGATGACCATCGAGAGCACCAGGCCCACCAGGCTGATGACGATCGAGCCGAGCAGCGCCGCGACGAAGTCGCCGACCGTCAGGCCAAGCGCCAGCTCGGTCGAGATCGCCCCCGTCAGCATCAGCATCAGGGCATTGATCACCAGCAGGAAGAGGCCCATCGTCATTAACGTGATCGGCAGCGTCAAGATGCGCAGGATCGGCTTCAGGAACGAGTTCACCAGGCCGAAGATGATGGCGACCAGGATGAACTTCACCAGGGCGCCCTCGGGCTCGAATGCGAAATCGAGTTTCGGCACCAGGAGGATGGCCACGTAGAGGGCCGCGGCATTCACCAGGATCTGGATGACTCGGTCCATGAGGCTAGCCTAGCCGATCCCACCCATGCCCGGCGGCCCGGCGAGCAAGCGCCCGCGCACCCACGCGGCGCGCACCATGTTGGCGTGTGGCCGGAAGACGAGACGGCTGGCCACCTCCTCGGCCGCGGAGGGCGGATCGTCGGTCGGCAGCGGGTTCGTGAAGCGCGGGTCGACGGCGATGAGATCGGCCTCCTTCCCCGCCTCCAGCGAGCCGATCCGGTCGTCGAGGCCCAGCACGCGGGCACCGTCGAGCGTCGCGAGCCGCAGCCAGTCCAGGGGACGCAGAGCATCCGCACCGTCTGCCGCGCCGGTCAGCTCCAGGACGCGCTGGGTGACGGCGCCGGCGCGCATGACACTGAAGATGGAGACCTCCGGGCCGGCAGCCACGTCGCTGCCGAGCCCTACCCGCAAACCAGCACGCCGATACGCGCCGAGCGGCATCATCCCGCTCGACAGGAACAGGTTCGACGACGGGCAGTGCGCCACCCGCGCGTCACTCGCCACCAGGCGCCCGAGCTCGCGTTCGGACAGGTGGATGGCATGCGCCAGGATCGCGCGGGCGCCGAGGGCCCCGGCCCGGTCGTAGACGTCGAGGTAGTCGCGCGCCTCGGGAAAGAGCCGCCGCACCTCGTCGATCTCGCCGGCATCCTCAGACAGGTGCGTCTGCCAGTACGCGCCATGCTGGGCGGCCAGGGACGCGGACTCCCGCAGCATCTCGGCCGAGCAGCTCACCGCGAAGCGAGGGGTGAAGGCATATAGCAGCCGTCCCTCGTCGCGGCCGTGCCAGCGCTTCGCCAGCTCGTCGGACTGGCGCAGGCTGGTCTCCAGGATTTCGCCTGGCGAGATCTCGATGTCGTACGTGAGGCGATCCATCATGACCTTGCCGATGACGGCCCGGATGCCGTGCTCCTCGGCGGCCTCGAACGCGGCATCGGCCGAATCGGGCCACAGCGCTGCGTAGGCCACGACCGTTGTCGTCCCAGCCGCGGCGAAGGCGCGGAAGGCGGCGGGAGCCTGTCGCTCGGCGACGGATCGGTCGTACGCCCGCTCGAGCGGGAAGATGTACCGGTCCAGCCAGGACATCAGATCGAGCCCGCTGCCGAGCCCGGCATTCGGCAGCTGTGGCAGGTGCGCGTGCAGGTCGACCATCCCGGGCATGAGCACCAGGGGCCGAAGATCAAGGACCGATGCCGGCGCCTCCGCGCCGGTCCACGCCCCGACCCGCGCGATGCGGCCGCGTTCGCCGATCTCGAGGAGGCCGTCAGCCTCGTCGAGCAGGCCTCCATCGGCGAGCGGTGAGAGCAGCCTGGCGCGCAGATGGAGCGGCGGACTGCCGGAATGCGGCGTCATCGGCGCCGATGCTACATGCCAAGGTCGAGTACTCTGTGTGTTCTACCGTTAGGAGGCCTCTCATGGCCAATGGCACCATCAAGAAGATCGTGGCCGATCGCGGCTTCGGCTTCATCACCGGCGAGGATGGCAAGGATTATTTCTTCCACCGCGACGGGCTCAGTGAGTCGATCGACTTCGATCGACTCGTCGGCGGCGAGGGCGTAACCTTCGACGTCGAGTCCAACCCGCGCGGTCCGCGCGCTTCGAACATCAAGGCTGCCGAGTAACGCACCCGGTTCCCTTGTGCCGATGAGGCGGCTGCCGGCGTCCACACGGACGCTCGCCAGCCGCCTCGGCATTCCGGCTAGGCCCCTGCGTCCGCGTTGACCCGGACGACAAGCACGACCGGATCCTGCGCGGTCGCGCGCGAAATCCGTCAGCGGGCGCGCATCCGGTTGTTGCGCGGATTGTGCTCGAGCTCGGCCAGGCCGAGCGCCTCGAGAAGCGGCGGGAGGTACATACCGAAGCGGCCGCGATACCCTTTGCGCAGCCCATACCAGCCTCGCACCGGGTTCGACTCCGAACGGCCGAAGGCTTCGACGGTGCCCTCCGCGGCCGCCTTCTGCTCGTCGGCCGCGCCGAGCGGCACCCAGTCGCCCTGCTCCTTCAGCCAGACGTGCAGGTCATCGATGGCCCGCAGCTGGTAGGTGAGCTTCGTCGACCCGACGTGGCAGACGAGCTGAGGCGGATCGGTCGACAGGTCGCGGTACATCTCGTACTCGCTGGTTCCCGGTGGCGTCGCCAGCCGCCACGGGTCCTCCTTGGTTCCGGTGCCGAGGGATGCATCGCTCATGGGAGGGCTCCCGGTGTGCTGGTCGGGGCGAGAGGATTCGAACCTCCGACCTCTTGAACCCCATTCAAGTGCGCTACCAGACTGCGCTACGCCCCGGCCGACGCCGACGAGTATAGCGGGATGGAGGCCCGTGTCCGACCCGAGGTTCTGAGGCTGTTCGCCAATACAGTCAACGCCTGAGCTAGGCGTTCAGCTCGTCCTTGGGGGAGCGGGCCATGAGCTCGGCCACCGCCGCCAGCGGGGGCCGCTGCTCGAAGATGACGCCGCGCACCTGCTCGGCGATGGGCATCTCCACGCCATGCGCGGCCGCCAGCTCGAGCGCGCCGGCCACCGTCGTGACGCCCTCCGCCACGCCGGTGAGCCGCTCCCCCGCCTCCGGCCATGGCACGCCGGACGCGATGAGCTCGCCCGCGCGACGGTTGCGTGACAACGGCGACATGCACGTCGCGATCAGGTCACCCACGCCGGCCAGCCCGGCGAACGTGAGCGGATGCGCACCGGCGGCCACGCCCAGGCGGGTCATCTCGGCCAGGCCACGCGTGATGATGCCCGCCTTGGCGGAGTCGCCGAACCCCAGCCCGTCGACCATGCCGGCCGCCAGCGCCATCACGTTCTTGAGCGCCCCGCACAGCTCCACGCCGACGACGTCCGGGTTCGTGTACACCCTGAACCGGTCGGACGAAAGGACCGATGCCAGCTCGGACGCGAGCTCGGCGTCGTCGGATGCCACCACCGATCCAGCCGGCTTGCCGCCGGCGATCTCGCGCGCCAGGTTCGGCCCCGACAGAGCCGCCACCCGCCGGCCGGGAAGGACATCGCCGATGACCTGCGTCACGCGCAGGTGCGTCCCCTCCTCGATCCCCTTCACCACGGACAGGATGGGGGCGCCTGGATCGAGCAGCGGGCGCACCACCTCGAGCGTCGCCCGCACGTGGGCCGAGGGCACCGCCAGCAGGTAGAACCGGTGCGGCTCGGCCAGGTAGCTGTCATCGGTCACCACGCGGACGTTCGGCGGGAAGGTGACGCCCGGCAGGTAGCGCTCGTTCGTCCGCGCGTGCGCCAGACGCTCGGCAGCCTCCGGGGAGTGCGCGCGGAGGCTGACCGGCCGCTGGGCATCGGCGAGGAGGACGGCCAGCGTCGTCCCCCAGGCGCCTGCGCCGATGACCCCCACCTGGTCCGTCATGGGGGCGACGATACCAGCGCATCGGCGTCGAGCAGGGCGGCTGCCACGTCGCCTGCCGGCTCGAGGCTGTCGAGCGCGAGAACGGTCACCGACCGATCCGGCACTCCCCTGCCGGCTCGATCGAGCCAGGCGGCCGCGATGCCGGCGCCGATGGCCCCCATCACGTCGTTCTCCCACGAATCCCCCAGCATGACACTCTCGCCGGCCGACACGCCGGCGGCGGCGAGGGCCATCGAGAAGATCGCCGGATCCGGCTTGCTGATGCCGGCCGCCTCCGAAATGACGAGGTCGTCAAAGAGGTGGCGCAGACCCGTGTGCCGGAGCTTGTCCTCCTGCTCGGCGACGAGGTTGTTCGTCACCGCGACGACGCGCGCTCCGTGCCGACGCACCTCGCCAAGCAACTCCGCGGCGCCGGCGACCGGACGCCGCGCGGCCAGATAGGCCTCGCGATAGGCATTCGCCAGCTCGGCCGCCTCGTCGACGTCGAGATCGGCACCCGCTTCGGTGACGAGACGCCGGATGCGCTCGGCTCTGAGGCCGTCCACTGACAGCGATCCGGTCATCCAGAGATCATGGGTCTCCTCCACGATCTCCAGAAAGCGGTCGGCCACCCGGTTCGGATCCGAGCCGGCAAGCGACCGATGCGTCGCGACCGCGGTGACGACCGCATCGCGCGCAGGACCCATCCAGTCGACGACCGTGTCGTCGATGTCGATCAGCAGCGCCCGCTTCATCGGCTCCGCGAGCTTCGCCGTCGCGGGCGAGCCGAGCGGCGCGCGGACTCCTCCGACTCGCGCTGGCGCAGAATGAGGCGAATCGGCGTGCCGAGGAAGCCGTACTTCTCCCGGATCTGGTTCTCGAGGTAGCGCTTGTAGCTGAAGTGGACGATCTCCGGATCGTTGCAGAACACGACGAACGTCGGCGGCGCGACGCCCACCTGAGTGGCGTAGAGGATCTTCGGCAACCGGTTCCGAACGTGCGACGGCGGATGCGCGCGCACCGCGTCCATGACCAGCCGGTTGAGCTCGCCGGTCGGCACGCGCCGATACCGCTCCTCCGCCACTCGAACGGCCTCGCGCAGGATGCGCTCGACGCGCTGTCCCGTGAGAGCCGAGGCGAAAACGATATCGGCCCAGGCGAGGTATGGAGCGTCGCGCCGCAGCCGCTTCAGCCACTTGTCCGCGGTGTGCTCGTCCTTCTCGACCGCGTCCCACTTGTTCAGCACCAGCACGATGCCCTTGTGCGCGTCGAGCACGTAGCCCACGACATGGGCATCCTGCGCGGTGTAGCCCTCGGTCGCATCGGTCATGACCACCGCCACGTCCGCGGAGTCGATCGCCTTCATACTGCGCAGCACGCTGTAGCGCTCGATCCCCCGCTCGATGGCGCCGCGTCGCCGGATGCCGGCCGTGTCGACCAGCACGATCTCCTGCCCGTCAAGGCTGATCGTCGTGTCGATCGGGTCGCGAGTGGTGCCGGGCACGTCCGACACGATCATGCGCTCGGAGCCGAACACCCTGTTCACGAACGTCGACTTGCCGGTGTTCGGCCGCCCCACGATCGCCACCCGCGGCGCCCCGAGCTCGGTTTCGGCCAGCTCGGCCATCTCCTCCTCGCTGAGATCCTCGGGCTGGACCGTTGCGGAAGCCTCGGCTTCGCTCGGCGGCGGCAGGTGGTCCACGATGAGGTCGGCGAGGTCGCCCGTGTTGCGGCCGTGCTGGGCCGAGATGGTGATGGCCGGATCGAAGCCGAGGGCGTAGAACTCGACCGCATCGGCTTCGCGCGCCGGGTTGTCGCCCTTGTTGATCACGAGGATCACCGGCGCATCGGCGCGACGCAGCCGGTCGGCAACCTCGTGGTCGAGGGGCGCCAGGCCGGCGTGGGCGTCGACCACGAAGAGGATGAGGTCGGATTCCTCGACCGCCACCCGCGCCTGGTCCTGCACCCGCTCCTCGATGTCCGTGCCCGGCTGGAGCTCCAGGCCACCGGTGTCGACGACCGTGAAGGTGCGGCCACTCCACTCGCCGGTGCCGTAGACGCGGTCACGCGTGGTGCCAGACACGTCGGAGATGATGGCCAGGCGCTGGCCGATGAGCCGGTTGAAGAGCGTGCTCTTCCCGACGTTCGGGCGGCCGACAATGGCGACCACGGGGAGGGAGGACATGCCGACGAGTGTAGCGGCGTGTGGCGGATTGGCCTCTTCGGCGCGAGTCGCAGCACCAAGCGAGTGCGGCGAGCGTATGACGAGCAGCCGTGACGTTCGGAGCTCGCACTCGATAGGATCGGGTTTGTGAGGATCGGCATCATCGCGACCCGGCTGGCCGGCGTGGACGGCGTGACGTTCGAGACGGCGAAATGGGAATCGGTCCTCGACGCCATGGGCCACGAGCTGCGCCTCTGCGCCGGGGAGGTCGACGCCCTCCGCTACCAGGCACGGCTCGTGCCGCCCATGCACTTCACCTGGCCGCCCGCCGCTCGGGTGACGGCTGCCGCCTTCGACCCGGAGAGCGACCCGCAGGCGGTGCGCTCCGAGATCGATCGGCTCGTGGAGCTTCTTCTGCCGGTCCTGCGCGACTGGGCGCACCTCCATGCCCTCGATGCGATCGTCGTGGAGAACGCCTGGGCCATTCCGATGCAGCTACCACTCGGGGTGGCGCTTCGCCACCTCGTCGAGGAGCTGCGGATCCCCACCATCGGCCATCACCACGATTACTGGTGGGAGCGCGAGCGCTTCGCGACCTGCGTCGTGCCGGAGGTGCTGGAGCAGGCCTTTCCTCCCGACCTGCCGTGGATCAGGCACGTCAGCATCAACAGCCTGGCGGCGGCGCAGCTGCGCGCCCACCGCGGATTGGACTCGGTGGTCGTGCCGAACGTCTTCGACTTCGGCAAGCGGCGGCCGCGGAGGTCACCGGCCGTACGACGACGCCTGCGCCATGAGCTCGGCATGAACGAGCGCGGCCTGCTCGTCGTGCAGCCGACGCGCGTGGTGCCACGCAAGGGCATCGAGCTGGCGATCGAGCTGGTCGGGCGGCTCAAGGACCCGGATGCGGTGCTCCTTGTCACGTCCCCCGCCGGGGACGAGGGCCTCGACTACCTTATCGAGCTCGAACGCCTGGCCGAGCGGCACAGGGTCCGGCTCGCCTACGCCGCGGACCGATTCGCCCCAGACCACGATGGCAAGCCGATCCGGCCCGCCCACTCGCTCCATGACGCCTACCTGGCCGCCGACCTGATCACCTACCCGAGCCACTACGAGGGCTACGGCAACGCGTTGGTGGAGGCGCTCTACTACGGGGTGCCGGTCGTCGTGAACCGGTACCCGGTGTACGTCGCCGACATCGCCCCGCTCGGCCTGCGCATGATCGAGATCGACGGCGCCATCACCGACGACACCGTCGACGAGGTCCGTTCCCTCCTCGTCAACCCGGGGCGCATCCGCGCCAACGCCCGGCACAACTTCGAGATCGGCAGGAAGCACCTGTCGTACACCGTCCTGCGACGCCGGCTGCGCAGGCTGCTCGAAGACCTCGTTCCGGGGTGAGCGGTCCGGAACTTCGCCTGCGTGACGCAGCGCGCGCGGTCATCCTGGATCCTGCCAGTCGGATCCTGCTCGTGAGATTCGAGTCCCCGGATCGCACAGTGTGGGCCTCCCCGAGTGGCGGCGAGCCGTTCGAGCCGGCACCCCTCCTTACTCCCGAGCAGCTACGGGACGAGTACGTCAGCCATGTGCGCTGGTGGACGGCTGAGGAGCTGGCCGGCTCGACCGAGCGGCATGCGCCGCGACGCCTTCCCGGGCTTGTCGCGTCCCTGCGGACGTCGGGTCCGCCCGCGGAGCGGATCGACGCCGGGGTGTGAGGCGCCGCACAATCGCGTCACGCGGTGAGCGCGTAGATTCGGTCGCGGGTCTCCTCGAGGTCGACCTCGGGGGTGGACGTGCCACCGGTGATGCCGATCCGTGCCTTGCCGCGCAGCCAGTCGGCGTACTCGGCGGCCAGCTCATCCGCGTCGGCGACGTGGATCGTCTCGGGCTGAATTTCCGCGCACTTCACCGCCAGCTCTTTCGTGTTCGAGCTGTTCTTACCGCCCACCACGACCATGGCGTCGACCTCGCGGGCCAGCACGACCGAGTCATCCTGGCGGGTCAGGGTCACCGGACAGACCGTGTTGACCACCCGCAGGTCGTGGGCACGCCGGAGGCAGAAGGCGGCGAATTCCTCCAGCTTCTGCGGCAGGATCGTCGACTGGCTGAGCACGCCGATCTTCTTCGTGCGTGGGACGCGCTCCCAGGTGGATCGGTCCATGTCGTCCACCACGACGTGCTTGTCGCCGGCATACGAGCGAACGCCCTTGACCTCGGGATGATCCTCGTGACCGATGATGCACACGGTGTAGCCGGCCTCCGCGAGCTCGCGGGCGGCCTTCTGGCTCTGCAGCACCCAGGTGCAGGTGGCGTCGATGACCTCGAGGTCCTCCTTGCCCTTGACCTGCTCGAACTCGGACCTCGGGACGCCGTGGGCGCGAATCACGAGGGTGCCGCCCTCCACCTGGTCAGCCAGGTCGGCGGTGCGGATCCCCCGATCCGACAGGTCGGCCTTGATGCCGGGGTTGTGCACGAGCTGGCCGAGGGTGGTCACCTCCTTGCCCTCGCTGCGCGCGTGCTTGGCCTTGTCAATCGCCAGCCGGACGCCGTAGCAGAAGCCGGCGCGCTCGGCGATGCGAACCTTTGGTCGGGTTGCCGTTGTCATCGCAATCATTCTAGGGCTGATGGGCTGAGAGGTCCGTCCAGCGGCCCGGCGCAACGCGCTCAGCGAGGGCGCTGGTCCGGCGGCAGGAGCGCGGCGATCTCGGCCATGATCCGCTGGGTTGCCTGCTCGAGTACGGCTCGGTCGAGATGGCCGGAAGCCCGGTGCATCAACCCGAAGGGCTCTCCGACCCGGATCCGGAGGCGGGTGGCCTGCGGCCAGCGCGCGCGTCCAGGGAAGATGCGGTGCGACCCGGCGATGGCGACCGGCAGCAGTGGCGCACCCGATCGAATGGCCAGCAGCGCAGCGCCCGGCCTGCCCTCCTTCAGGTGCCCGTCGCGCGACCGGGTGCCTTCCGGGAAGATGCCGATCGGCCGGCGGTGCGCAAGGGCCTCGAGCGAGAACCGCTGCGCCGCCCGGTCACCCTCCCCCCGCCGGACGAAGTAAACGCCGGACTGGGTCGCCAGCCAGCCGATAATCGGCCACCCGCGCATCTCGATCTTGGCCATGAAATGCACCATCCGGCCGACCTGGTGACCGGTCGCCCAGCCGATGAGCGGCGGATCCAGGTTCGAGCAATGGTTCGAGACGACGATGAAGGCGCCGTCACGCGGGATGTTGGCGACGCCCTCGACCCGCAACCCGAACAGCAGACGCCCGAGCCCGCCGGCAATCGTGCAGCCCGGGTGGAAGAACCAACTATTCATCCATGGCCTCCAGGCGCTCCACGATTGCCTCCACGCATGCGTCGACGTCCAGCTCGCCGGTGTCGAGCACGAGGGCCCCCGCCGGGATGCGCAATGGAGCCACCGGACGGCCGGAATCGGCGGCGTCGCGGCGCCGGATGTCCTCGAGGTATTCATCGAGCCGACCGGACGCACCCATCTCGGCCGCCCGCCGGGCGGCGCGCACCTCGGCCGCGGCCGACAGGTAGACCTTCATTGTGGCGTCGGGCAGGACCACCGTCCCGATATCGCGTCCCACCATGACGACATCCCCCCGGAACGCGGCTCTGCGCTGCACGCCGAGCATCGCATCGCGCACCTCGGGGTGACGGCTCACGGCGCTCACGGCGCGGTCGACGTGCGGCTCTCGAACCTCGAGAGTGACGTCCCGGCCGTCGAGCAGCACCGTCTCGAGCCGATCGGCCTGGTCGGGGAGTGGTCGCTCGACGGCGATCCGGCGCGCCGACGCGAGCTGACCGAGTGCAGTCGAGTCGTCGAGGTCGACGCCGCCCTCCAGCGCCGCAAGGGTCAGGGCGCGGTACATGAGCCCGGTGTCGACGAACGTGGCACCGATGCGCTGCGCGAGCGCGAAGCCGACGGTGCTCTTCCCGGCGCCCGACGGCCCGTCGATGGCCACCGCGACCGTCACCGCCCGCGCTCCCCCACGAGGGAGCCGACCTCGGCAGGACGCAGGTGCCGCCACTGCCCGGGGCGCAGGCCGGTGATGCGCAGGGTTCCGAGCCGGATGCGCACCAGGCGCTCGACGTGCGCATCGACGACCGCGAACATGCGCCGAACCTCGCGCTTGCGCCCCTCGCCGATGCGTACCCGGATCCAGGCACCCTCCTCGTCGCTCTCGCGCTCGACCTCCGGGGGTGGCATTGCGAAGCGGGCCTCCGTCAGCCGCGCCATGCCGTCGTCCAGCTCGACGCCCTGACGTAGCCGCGCGAGCACCGCGCGCGTCGGTGGCGGCGCCACCAGGGCGGCGTACTCGCGCTGATTTCCATACCGAGGATGCAGGACGCGGTTGGCCCACGCACCGTCATTGGTGAGGATCATGAGGCCCTCGGACTCGACGTCCAGGCGACCGGCGGGCCAGAGGCGCTCGTCGGTCGCGTCGACCAGCCCCACGACCGAGCGCCTGCCGCGCTCGTCGTGCGCGGAGCTGAGGAAGCCTCGCGGCTTGTGAATAGCCAGGTGGATGGCGCGCGACGGGGCCGGCAGCCGACGCCCGTCGACCTCGACCCGATCGACCGTCGGATCGGCGGACTGGCCGATGACCGCCGGTGCGCCGTTGACCCGGACCCGGCCGTCCACGATGAGCTGCTCGGCGCCGCGGCGTGACGCGACCCCCGCCCGGGCGATGAGCTTCTGGAGCCGCTCACTCCCCATCGCGGGCGGGCGCCGGCTCGGTCAGCGCCGTGAGCTGCGCGGCCTCGGATGAGAGGGCAGGGAGGTCCTCGAGCGACGTGAGGCCGAAGCGCTCCAGGAAGGTGAAGGTCGTGCCGAACAGCACCGGCCGCCCGGGTGTGTCACGCCGACCGACCTCCACCACCAACCGCCGATGAAGGAGCGAGCGGATGACGTAGTCGGAATCGACGCCACGCACGCGCTCCACGTCGGCCCGGGTGCACGGCTGGCGGTAGGCGACCACCGCCAGCGCCTCGAGCGCCGCAGGGGAGAGCCGCGATTCCTCGCGCGCGGCGTAGGCCGCCAGGCGAGCACCGACTTCCGGCGCGGTGACCAGCTGCCAGGCACCGTCGTGATGCTGGAGGCGGATGCCGCGCTCGTCGTCGGCGAGCCGCTCACGCAGGGAGGAGAGCGCCGCCTCGGCCTGCAGACGGGGCACGCCGGCCAGCTCGCCGAGCTCGGTGGAGCTCAGCGGACGCTCGGCAATGAACAGGAGCGCCTCGTAATACACGGTCAGGTCGTCGTCCAGGTCGTGCTCGCTCACGAGCCGGGCTCCGGCGCCGATTCGACCACGATCGGGCCGAACAGGTCGTCCTGGCGCGCGGTCACCTGGCGGCGCCGCACGAGCTCGAGGGTGGCGAGGAAGGTTACGGCCGCCTCCGTCCGCGAGCGGCAGCGCGCCAGGATGGTCTGCAGCACCACCCGGCCACCGTGCGAGAGGGCCTGCCGCAGCACACCGATCTGCTGCCCGATCGTGATCTCGCGCGCCACGATCTCGGGCGGTGGCGCTACGGGTTCAGGAGTGACCGCCAGCCGCTCGAGGGTCGATACGAGCAGCGCGGCCGGCATCGGCTCCGCGGGCGCCTCCGGGAGGTCCGACTCCCGGGGCTCGCGACGCATGAGTGGCGCCGTTCCGTCCCGTTCGCCGAGCGTGCGTGCCGCGTCGCGGAGGGCCCGGTACTCGAGCAATCGGCGGCGCAGCTCCTCCTCGTCGGGCTCGTCGGTCCCATCCGGCAGTGGCGGCAACGGCTCGGCGGGCAGCATCCGCTTCGACTTGAGGAAGATGAGCTGCGCCGCGACGGACACGAACTCCGATAGGTTGGCCGCGTCCACCGGGTGGCTGGCAAGGTGCTCGACGTAGGCGTCGGCGACGTCGGCCAGGGGCACGGTCAGCACGTCGAGCTGGCGCGACTCGATCAGGTGCAGGAGAAGCTGGAGTGGCCCCTCGAACACCGGCAGTGCCAGCGTGAAGGCCGGCGCGCCAACCGGCAGGGAGAGAGCCGTACCGGCCTCGACGGCAATCGGCTGCATGCCCTCAGCTTGCGTCATCGGCCTTCATCAGCGCCCGGAGCAGGGGTGCGTCGGTGGCGGCGGCCGTCCCGGTGATGAACGCACCGACCCGGGGAGGGCAGCCGGCCCGCCGCGCGAGATCGGCGGACAGCGCCTCGTGATGGAGGTAGAGGTGGAAGGCGTGCCGCCAGGATGTCGGCGCCGGATGGGCGAGGCGACGCAGGACCGATGGCGCCAGCGCCTCGAGCAGGACGCCGGTGACCCGGTGCCAGAGCCGCAGGCGGCGGCCCTTGGCGGCATCGTGCAGGAGCGCTGCGGCAAGCAGATCCGTGTCGTCATGGCCGGCGCGCAGCAGCTTCTCGGCCACGTCGAGGCCGTGGCGCCGGTCGGCGACCGGCATGGACTCGAACAGCCTGATCGCCGTCGATGGCAGGATCCGACGCGCAAGGGCGACCTCTTCCGGGTCGACCCGTGCCCGCACGTGGGCGACGAACTGCCCGACCCTATGCACCGATGAGGACCTGGGTGATCGGGCCGGCCAGCCCGAGCAGGGCACGCAGCGGGCTCTGCGGCACGAAAATGAGCAGAAGCAGCACGATGATTCCGTACGGCGCATAGCGCTGGAGCGTCATCGCCTGCCGCGGCGGCAGGAAGGCGAGCGCCGCGTTGTAGCCGTCGAGCGGCGGGATGGGAATCAGGTTGAAGATGGCGAGCAGGATGTTGAGCTGGACGATCAGGGCCACCAGGCGCAGGAAGAAGCCATCGTCCACGCCGGCGATCCCCATCGCCCGGAAGACGACCGCGAAGATGATCGCGACCACCAGGTTGGCCAGCGGACCGGCGGAGGCGACGAACGCCATCGAGCTGGGGCCGCCGCGAAGCGCCCCGGGATTCACCATGACCGGCTTGGCCCACCCGAAGCCGGCGACGACGAGCATGAGCGCGCCGATCGGGTCGATGTGCGCGATCGGGTTGAGGGTCAGGCGCCCCATCGCCCGCGGCCGATGATCGCCGAGGTTATCGGCAACCAGTGCATGGCTGAACTCGTGGAAGGTCAGGCCAACGAGCAATGCGACGACACCCGCAATGAGCCGCTCGATCGAGACGTCGCCGAATCCCATCAGGTCAACCGCGGGAGCAGGTCGCCAAGCAGGGTCACCAGTCTGGCGGCACCGAGGCGTCCCATCTCGATGACCTCCTCGTGGGTCGCGCCGGCCTCCACGTCGTCGGTCGCCTTGTTGGTGATGAGGCTGAAGCCCAGCACCCGAGCCCCGGCATGGCGCGCGACGATCGTCTCGTGCGCCGTGCTCATGCCGACCGCATCCGCCCCGAGCGAACGCAGCATCCGCATCTCGGCCCGCGTCTCGTAGGCCGGTCCCGAGAGCATCACGTAGACGCCCTCGCGCAGCGCGATGCCGGTCCGCTCCGCCGCCTCGCCGGCCGCTCGTCGCAGCTCGGGATCGTAGGCATCGGCCATCGCCGGGAAGCGCGGGCCGAACCGGTCAAGATTGGGGCCGAGCAGGGGGTTGTCGCCGGACAGGTTGATCTGGTCGCCGATGAGCATTACGTCGCCGGGATCGAACGCCGGATTGAGGCCGCCGGCGGCGTTGGTGAGCACCAGCGTCTCGACCCCGAGCGCCAGGACAGCGCGCAGGAGCAGGGTCGCCTCGCGGTGCGAGTAGCCCTCGTACGGATGGGCGCGCCCCGAGAGGACGATGGCGGGCGTGCCGCGAACCGTCCCGGCCACCAGCTCGCCGGCGTGGCCCTCGACGGAGGCGCCGGGGACGTGCGGGATGTCCCGGTAGGCCAGGCGCAGGCGCCGCTCCGGATCGAGCAGCTCGACCACGCCCCCGAGCCCCGAACCGAGGACGGCCGCCAGCCGCGGTGGGCCCAACCCGGGCGCCCTGGCGAGGTGACGGCGGATGGCCTCCGTCGCCTCACCGATGCGTCGATCGAGCTCCGAGCCGTAAACGTTGTCCGAGAGCGTGCCGAGGGTGGTCCCGGCCACCTACATCCGCTCCAATAGGTCGCGCTTCTTGGCCTCGTACTCCTCTGGCGTGATGAGCCCCTTGTCGCGCAGGCCGGCAAGCCGCTCGAGCGTCGCCCCCAGGTCGTCGGCCGCGTTGCGCGGCTCCGGCGCCGGCGGCGCGGCGGGTGCGGCGTCGCCATGGATCGCCACGCGATCCGATCCGGCCCGCGGTGCCATAGGCTCGGCCGGCTGGAAGTCCGGCATGGCTGCCGAGCGCTGGTAGCGGGGACGAGCCAGGTCCGGCTGCTCGAGCATCTGCTTTTGGTCGAACATCGCCTTCTTGAAGTCGACCGGGTCGGCGATCATCGGAAAGTCGGCGAGGTTGTTGCCGCCGGCCTCTTCAGCGGCGGTCAGGATGTCGAGCGTGCCAAAGCCGAAGATGCGGCCGAAGACGCTCTGGTCGAGCCGTGCGTCGTTGATCTTTTCGAGGCTCGAGTCGGAAACGCTCTTGTTGAGCACGCCCTCGGCGCGCATGACGCGCCGGGTGGTGATGAGCCACTCCTGGTTGCGCCAGTCCCACAGCACGAATCCGATCCAGCCCAGCGCAGCGATGAGTCCCACGATCGACGCGATGCTCAGGATGCCGTCGACCGTGTTGCCGCCTATCGGGTCCGGCTGGCCGTTGAGGAAGATGACCAGCGCCAGCGCCACGATCGCAAGCACGATCCAGAGCCACGTCCGCGCGATCACTGCGAACCAGTGCTGACGGCTCTCGTAAACCACCTCCTCGCCGCGACTGAGGAGGTTCCGCGCGTAACTCATCGGCTTCTTGCGCTCCGCTTCAAGCTCTCGGATGCGCCCGCGCGTAGACCTCGCGGACGCGCTCGCCGGTCAGGTGGGTGTAGAGCTGGGTGGTGCTGATGCTAGCATGGCCGAGCAGGGCCTGGACCACGCGGAGATCGGCCCCACCCTCGAGCAGGTGCGTCGCGAAGCTGTGCCGAAACGTGTGCGGCGTCACGCGCTCCCCGACCCCTGCGGCCCTGGTCCAGCGCTTCACGAGCCGCCACACCGATTCGCGGGTGATGCGCCTCCCGCGCTGGTTGACGAAGACGGCCGGCGTCGGCTTCCCGGCCGTCCAGGCCTCCCTCGGCCCCGACCGGTACCGATGCAGGCGGTCGCGCGCCTCGTCGCCCATCGGTACGCGACGCTCCTTGTTGCCCTTGCCGATGACGCGCACTTGCTGCCTGGCGAGGTCGACCCGGTCGGTGTCGAGGCCGACCAGCTCGCTCACGCGCAGCCCGCAGGCGTAGAGCAGCTCCAGGATGGCCCTGTCGCGAATCGCGACGGCGACGTCCGCCGGCGGCGCGTCGAGGATGCGCGCGACCTCCTC
>JALZDF010000099.1 GCA_030862645.1 Chloroflexota bacterium | reverse complement strand
CAGCGGCTTCGAGGCGTGGAGCTTCGGCTTCGATACGGGCGGGTACGCCAAGGGCGCGAACACCATCGTGGTGCGCGTGGTCCATGGCGCTATCGAGCTCGCCCGGCAGACCGCCGCGGTGAAGTTCAACTAGGCGCGCTGGTCAGTCGGCCGCTCCCGGGTTGTCCGGGGGCGGCCGCCGGCCCAGGACGGCGTGGGCCTCATCGGCGCTGCGCACCGGTGGATATCAGGTGGGCGCTCGACGAGCTCGGCCTTATCCGCCCCCCACCGACCCCTTGCACTCAGCAGCGGGCTCATCTGCAGGCATCTACTCGCTTTGCTGTGGCGCACTCCCGTCCGTCGGCGTGCTGGCGGTGGCCGCGGCGAGCGCGGAGCCGAGCGACTCGTACGCCTGCGTCATCTGGCGGTCCAGCATCCGCGTCATCACGGAGAAGGCGATCCGCTGAGCGAAGCCGGATGCGGGCGCACTGTACTCGGTCAGGCGCGTGCCATCGGGGGCGTCCTCCAGCTCATAGGTGGTGCGCATCGGCTTGAGGAACGGCATCGGCAGCTTCGCCTCGACGGTGTAGTAGTCGAACGGGCGCCAGTCCAGGATCTCCTCGAGCACGACGTCCTTGCCGTGGACGCAGTGGTTGCGAGTGCCCGCCCCGCGGCGCCCGTCGGGAGTCGCCTCGTCGACGCGTTGGACGCCGGGCGTCCACGTCGCGCGCAGCCCGGGCTCCGTCATGTACGACCATGCCAGCGACCGCGGCGCCGGCAGCAGGTGCGACCTCGTCGCGGCGGCCTCGGCCGGGCCGACCTTCACACGCCGCCGCTCGCGCTCCTCGGCCCAGCGCTCGTGGAAGTCCTGGACCCAGCCGCTGACAGGGCCGATCTCCTCGACCTCGTCGGCGTGGCGTCGCATCCGGAGCGCCTCCGGCTCGACGCCCATGGCCGCGACGACCGCATCGGTGTACAGGGCGTAGCCGTGGTGGCCGAGCTCCTCGGCGACGCGATTCTTCAGGAGCCGATGCACGAGGATCACGTCCGACCCGCTCAGATCCTCACCGCCGGCAACGTGCTGGCGGCCGAACCGACCGTGGTGCGCGACGAACTTCAGGTCGAGCCGCGGGATGAGGACGCAGGCGTTGCAGTCACAGCTCGTCGCCCGGTCGATGGCGTCCTGGCGGCGCCGGAACGCGAAGTACGCCGCATCCAGCGTGTCGAGCAGCAACGAGGGGTCGATCCGATTCCCGGCGATGTACACGAACACGGCGTCGCCCTCAATCTTGCTGAGCTTCATCGGCGGCGACAGCGACCGCACCACCGTGTCGGTCAGGTCCTCGAGGACGTCCTGGGCGTGGTCGAGCTCGGCCCCTGCGAGGTACGAGGTGTAGCCGCTGATGTCGGCCAGCGCGAGGCAGCCAGACTCGGTCTGCCGAATCGCCGCATGGCTCGGGACGGATGGCGCCACGGGCCCAGCCTACTCCCCCGGTTCGAAGCCGCGACCGATGCCACCGCGACGGCTCACTCCGACGCGACCCCGTAGTCCTGCTGCTTGATGACCACCCACTCCCCTGCGCCCTCGGCCGCCTGCGGGGCGACGCGGAACAGGGTGACGAACTGCTGAATCGAGTCACCGTTGGCGTCGAAGCCGACTGTCCCGAGGACGGTGTCGAACCGATGCGCCGGATCGACCGCGTGGAGGCGCACGGCCCCCCGGAGATCCTCCGCCGACGCCCCCGACGCAGCGACCGCGCTCAGTGACTGGATGATCACCTCCGCGCAGGCATGTGCCGCGGCCGCGTACTCGTCGGGCTCCTCGCCGAAGCGGGCCCGGTAGGCGTCGATGAAGCTCGCTCGGTAGGGCCCGATGGAGCTGTGCGACGCATACGACCCGACCGCGGCCTCCCCGGCCAGATTGAGGTACGAGTCCGGATCGGCGCCCGTTCCGCCGAGGAGCGAGTCGGCGGTCAGGAAGGGCGTGGCTCCGAGCCCGTTGTCCACCATGCCGCGCCGGAGCTCGGCTGCGGAGGCCGCATTGAATCCCGCATAGAAGACCGCGTCGAGCCCGCTGCCGCGGCGCAGGGCATCCAGGGCGACCATCGGGTCGGCGCCGGGCTGGTGCGACGCCTCAGCGACGCGGCCACCGACGTCGGTGAAGGACGCCCCGAAGGCCTCGGCCCACAGCGTGAATCGCGGGTCGTCGTTGACGACGAGCACGGACTCGGCACCCAGATCCTGGGTCGCGTACGCGGCCAGGCCGCGGAGCTGGTTGTCGTCCGACGGCGAGAGGCGGACGAAGTTGATGCGGTCCGGCTGCGCGGCGCGCAGCTCGAGGGCGCCGAAGTCGGGCTTGGTGAGCCCGGGGTCGGTGGTGGACGGACTGCATTGGAGCAGTCCCGCCTCATTCGTAACCGGGATCTGTTCCATGGCCACGTCCGAGTTGTACGGCCCCACCATGGCGATGGTCCGCGGATCGTCCGCCATGGCCGCGGCGTTGGTCGCTCCACGTTCCGGGTCCGGGAGCTGCTCGCCACCGGCGGCGGCGTCATCGTATGCTCGGAGGACGAGCTCGACGCCCTCCAGGACCCCGGCATCGTTCGCTTCGTCGATCGCGAGCTGCACCGCGTTGCGAAGCGGGACGCCGCTCTCGGCGAAGACTCCGCTCAGCGGCAGATCGATCCCGATCGTCCATTCGCCCGGCGGGAGGCCGCTCGGGCCGCGCAGGGCCCAGGCGCCCGCACCGACCATCGCGATCACGGCGAGCGCTCCCGCCCCGAGCATGGCCCGGCGCCCTCGGCGCCAGTGACCGCGACGTCCGCTCTCCGCCCAGGCGTCGATCCCCGGGCCGGCGGGGACGACCGCGAACAACTCGATCGGCTCGGAGATGCCCTTGAGCTCACGCCGGCCGCGCGACTTGAACGTGACCGGCAGCAGGGTCCGCGTCAGCGCACGCACGGTCTCGCTGACCATGACCTCGCCCGGACCGGCCTGGGCGCAGAGCCGGGCCGCGATGTTCACCGCCGACCCGACGTAGCCGTCATCGAGCTCGACCGTCTCGCCGGCATGGATGCCGACCCCGATGCGGATCGGCTCCTCGGGATGCGCGTCCGATGCGGCGGCAGCCTCGGCCACCAGGGCCAGACCGCAGCGCACCGCCCCGCTGACGGAGCCGAAGACCACGTAGAAGCTGTCACCCTCGGTCTTGATCTCGGCGCCGCCGAAGCGACCGATTGCCTCCCGGGCCAGCGCACGGTAGCGGGTCAGCAGCGAGGCTGCGGCCGCGGCACCATGCGACTCGACGAAACCGGTATACCCGCGCAAGTCGGCGAACAGGAACCCGCGCGTGACCGACTCGCGCTCGCTGTGCGTCATTCGCGCAGCATGCTAGGCCATGGCGGCTTCAGTCCGGAAGCCCTTCACCGATGACCGGTAGAGCCCGATCCACCGGTCGGGCCAGCCTCGCTAGGTGGCCGTATCCGCCGCCGGTCGCGACTCGGGAGCCCTCGGCCGGGTATCGGGCTCCGCGCCCGCATCGATCGGCAGGCACTCCGGCAGGCTGGTCGCCGACGAGCGGCGCGGCCGAATCTTCAGGAACGCGCCGATGTAGACGCCGACGAGCACCGTTGCGGCGCCGGCGACGAAGGATGCGGAGATGCTCTCGCCGATGAGGATCGCCGCCAGCGGCACCGTGATCAGCGGCACGAACAGCGTGACGTACGACATGGCGGAGGCGCTCCATCGGCGCAGAGCGTACAGGTAGAGCCCGAACATCAGGATCGAGCCGAGGACGACCAGGTAGACCATCGTCACCCACGTCTCGGGCGCCGCCGGCAGGGCGAACGTCTCACCGGCGAGGACCGAGAGGGCCAGCAGGATGACGGCGGCGGAGACCATCGCCACGGCGTTCGTCGCATACGGGTCGCTGCGCGGGATCCACTTCAGCACGATGCCGCTCTCGGCGATGAAGACCGTCCCGGCGATGATGAACAGAAGCGACACGATGGGCACCGCGGCAGTGACCTGGTCGGCGAACACGATCGCCACTCCAGCGACGGCGATCACGGCGCCGATCAGCCCCTGGACGTGGAACCGCTCCTGTCGCTGGGCGATGGCCAGCCCGAAGGTCATGAGCGGCACCAGCGCCAGGAACACCATGGCCGTGCCGGCCGGCACCTCGCGCAGGGCCGGGTACATGAACCCGAAGCTCCCGCCGAAGCCGATGGC
>JALZDF010000088.1 GCA_030862645.1 Chloroflexota bacterium | reverse complement strand
ATCACCGTCAGCTTCTCATCGGAGATGGATGCCGCCGACGTCGAGGCTCGGTTTGCGATCAGCCCCGACGTTCCCGGCGACCTGGCGTGGGAAGGCAACGACCTGGTCTTCACGCCGTCGGAGCGGCTGGAGCCCGGCCGCCGCTACACGATCAGCCTGGTCGGGTCGCACGACGCGGCCGGCAACCTCATCGGCGGCAAGTCAAACTTCTCGTTCATCGTCCAGCCCGGGGCACAGGTCACCAAGACCAGTCCCGAGGCGGACGCGACCGATGCGGAGCCCGCCAGCGTCGAGCTGTGGTTCAGCCAGCCGATGGACATAGAGGCGACCAACAAGGCATTCGGCCTGACCGATACCGCCAACGACTCCCTGGTCGGGGGTCATCTCACCTGGAACGAGGCCGGCACCCAGCTGGTGTACACCCCCGACAATCCGTTGCCAGGCGGACGCACGTATGCGCTGGCGTTCGAAGGCGGCGCCCGCGATGCGGACGGCGATGGCGTCGAGGCGTCGCTGTCGTTCACGACCAAGGACGCGCCGGTGGCTGCCGCCCCCAGGTCCAGCACCTCGGTGCGCTCGACCTCGGCCCCGGTCGTGCCGCCACCCGCGCCGTCGTCGAGCCTCGCGGGCTATGCCCTCAACCAGGTCAATGCGGCACGGGCCGCCTACGGCTTCGCCCCAGTCGCGCTCGACGCGAACATCTCGGCCGTCGCCTACGCGCATGCCTACGACCAGGCGGCCAACGGCTACTTCAGCCACACCGGTCGCAACGGAAGCACGCGCGAGAGCCGGCTTCGCGCCGGGGGAGTGAGCTTCGGGTGGTCGGGCGAGAACCAGTGCTACCACGTGGGCATGAGCGAGCAGGCGACGCTCGACTGGTGCCATGCCCAGTTCATGTCGGAACCGTATCCGGGCCACTGGAACCACATCGCGAACATCCTGAACCCGAATGCACGACGGCTCGGGGTAGGGATCGCGAACGTGGGCGGCAAGATCGTCATCGTCTGGGACTTCACGGACTGAACCGTCGCCGGTGCGCCGCTGAGGCGGCTCGCGGGAATCCGTCGCGCCTCCACTTTCCGCCTCCGTGGCGCCGGCCGGCTCCGGCAGCCTGGCACGGGGCCGGTGCTACACTCCCTGACCGTATGCCCCACACGAAGCCGGCCGTCGGCGACATGCTCGCGAAACTGCCGGCGGTGACGGCGGTGGTCGGGCAGGACGAGTGGCGGGCCAACGGTCCTTGCGCCACGGAGAGCTGACACGGATGTCGAAGGCACTGGTCATCGTCGAGTCGCCGGCCAAGGCGCGGACGCTCGCACGCCTGCTGGGCGACGACTACCGGGTCGAGGCCAGCGTCGGACACGTCCGTGACCTTCCCGAGAACGCGAGCGAGGTGCCCGCCGGGATCAAGGACAAGCCCTGGGGCCGCATGGGCGTCGACGTGGAGAATGGCTTCCGGCCCTACTACGTCGTCTCGCGGGATAAGGCGAGCCGGATCCGTGACCTGCGCGCGGCCGTGAAGGACGCGCCCGAGGTGCTGCTGGCCACCGACCCCGATCGGGAGGGTGAGTCGATCAGCTGGCATCTGCGTGAGGTGCTGAAGCCAACGGTTCCCGTTCGGCGCATTGAGTTCCACGAGATCACCCTGGAGGCGGTCCGCAGGGCGATCGATGAAGCCCGCGACATCGACCTTCAACTCGTCGACGCCCAGGAGAGCCGGCGGATCGTCGATCGGCTGTACGGCTACATGGTGTCCCCGGTCCTGTGGAAGAAGGTGCAGACCGGCCTCAGCGCCGGCCGAGTCCAGAGCGTGGCCGTGCGTCTCGTGGTCGAGCGCGAGGAGGCGCGCCGCGCCTTCCGAACCAGCGCCTACTGGAACCTCGAGGCCCATCTGCGGGCAGAGGGCACCTCGTTCGCAGCCACGCTCGTGCGCGTCGGATCGGCACGCATCGCCAGCGGCCGCGACTTCGACCCGGCCACCGGCCAGCTCAAGGACAGCGAGGTCCGGATGCTGGACCAGCAGACCGCTGGAGAGCTGCGGGACGCGTTAGCCGGAGTGCTGCCATGGTCCGTCACCTCGGTGGAGGAGCGGCCCGCCACCCAGGCGCCCTACGCGCCGTTCACCACCTCGACCCTACAGCAGGAGGCGAACCGGAAGCTGGGCTTCTCCGCCGACCGAGCCATGAACGCGGCGCAGCGGCTCTTCCAGGAAGGCATCATCTCGTACCACCGCACCGATTCGACCACGCTGAGCGACCGCGCTCTGCGCGAAGCGGCGGACGCCATCGGCTCCCTCTATGGCACCGACTACTACCGCGGGCCGCGCCAGTACCGGACGAAAGTCAAGAATGCCCAGGAGGCTCACGAGGCGATCCGTCCGACCGACTTCGGCCGGACCCCCGGTGAGCTGCGCCAGTACGCCGGCCGCGACGAAGGCCGGCTGTACGACCTGATCTGGAAGCGCGCCGTCGCTTCCCAAATGGCCGATGCGCGTCTGCTGCGCACCAACCTCGAGATCACAGCGGACGGACCAGATGGCCCGGCGGTCTTCACCGCGTCGGGAAAGGCGGTCCAGTTCGCCGGCTTCCTCCGCGCCTACGTGGAGGGCTCGGACGATCCCGCGGCGGAGCTCGGTGACCAGGAGACGGTCCTACCGAAGCTGCGGGTCGGTGAGCGAATCGCGGCGGACGGACCGCTCGCGCTCGAGGCACTCGAGGCCAGGGGGCACGAAACGCTGCCTCCCGCCCGCTATACGGACGCATCGCTCGTGAAGCGCCTTGAAGAGGACGGCATCGGCCGTCCCTCGACGTACGCGTCGATCATCTCGACCATCGAGCGCCGCGGATACGTTTGGCGGCAGGGAAAGGCGCTCGTCCCCAGCTTCACCGCCTTCGCCGTGACGCACCTGCTCAAGGAGCACTTTGCGGCGCTGGTCGAGCTCGGCTTCACCGGCCAGATCGAGGAGAATCTCGACGAGATCGCCAAGGGCGAGCGCGAGCGCGATGAGTTCCTGGCGACCTTCTACAACGGCGACGGCGGCCTCGACTGGCCTGGCCTCCGGCCGCTGGTGGAGAACGAGGCGCACATCGAGTACCCGGCCATCCCGCTCGGCGAGCATCCCGACACAGGCGCACCGGTGGTGGTCCGCATCGGGCGGTTCGGTCCCTACGTGCAGATCGGGCAGGGAGATGCCGCCATCAACGCATCGGTCCCCGAGGAGACCCCTCCCGCCGACTTCACGCTCGCCAGCGCGATCGAGCTCGCCGAGGCGCGGGCGAAGGGGCCGGTCAGCCTGGGCAACGATCCGGGCTCGGGCCTGCCGATCTACGTGATGAGCGGCAGGTACGGTCCGTACGTGCAGCTCGGCGAGACCCCGGAAAAGGGCAGCACCGAGAAGCCGCGGCGGGCCTCGCTCACCCGCGACGACAGCGAAGCCTCCCTGACCCTCGAGCGCGCACTGGAGCTGCTCTCCCTGCCGCGGCTCGTTGGCAGCGATCCGGAAACGGGCGAGGAGATCACCGCGAACTTCGGGCGCTTCGGGCCGTACGTGAAGCGCGGTGACGAGTTCCGATCGCTGCCATCGGATGCAGCCGTGTTCGAGGTGACCCTCGACGAGGCCATCGAGATCTTGAGGCAGGAGAAGCGTCCTCGACGCGGTACGGCGAAGAAGGTGCTGCGCGATTTGGGTCCGCATCCGACCTCCGGGGCCGTCGTCCAGCTCGTCGAGGGCCGCTACGGTCCGTACGTTACCGATGGGACGACGAACGCGTCGCTGCCGAAGAACGTGAAGGCCGAGGAGATCACCCTCGAACCCGCGGTCGAGCTGCTCGGTGCGCGAGAGGGCACCAAGAAGGGCATACGGGCCCGCAAGGCGCCAACCCGCCGCGCGGGAACGGCACGTCGCGCCACGCCGAGGGGGCCGGCGGCCCGCAAGCGCCAGGCGTGAGCTACGTGCTTCACGCTGACCGGGACGATGGTGACTGAGCGAGGCGCAACCGCCCGCTTGCCCGCCGATTCGGCACGGGCCCTCGCCGCCTTCCTCGCGACGCTCGAGGCGCGCAACGCCTCACCGGGCACCGTCATCGAGTACCGACGTCACGCCACCGAGTTCCTGGCCTTCCTCTCCGCCCGCGGCGTCGACTGGCGCTCGCCGGATCGCGCGACCGTTCGGTCCTATCTCGCCACGCTGGCCGATCGCGGCCTGGCGGCAACCTCCGTGGCCGGAAGGCTGGCCGCGGTACGCTCGCTCTACCGGCACGCGCTGCGCCATGGCAGGATCGCGCTGGATCCAGTAGCCGGCGTCCGCGCGCCGCGACGGCCGTCACGACTGCCGCGCGTCCTCTCGGTTGACGAAGCCGAGGAGCTTGTCACCGCGCCGCGACGGCTGCCAGCCCGAGACGAGGCGCTCGCCCGGCGGGACGCGGCGATGCTCGAGCTGCTCTACGCCACCGGCATGCGCATCAGCGAGCTGGCAGGCCTGACGATGGACCGGGTCGACCTGGAGCGACGAAGGCTGCGGGTGATCGGCAAGGGCAACAAGGAGCGCCAGCTGCTGTTCGGAACCCCCGCCGCGCGCGCCCTGCGTGGCTACCTGGCGACGGCCCGCCCTGTCCTCGCCGCACGCGGGGCGAGCGGCGGGGCCGTCTTCCTGAACGCCGGCGGCACCCCGTTGAGCGCCCGCGGCGCCCGGCTGGTCATTGAGCGCTGGGTGGCGGCGGTCGGCGCCCCGGACCGCACCAGCCCGCATACGCTGCGCCACTCGTTCGCCACCCACCTGCTCGAGGGCGGTGCCGACCTCCGGGTGGTCCAGGAGCTGCTGGGGCACGCCAACCTGCAGACGACCCAGATCTACACCCACCTCTCCGATGCGGCGTTGCGCAGCGCCTACCGCGACGCGCATCCGCGGGCCGGACGCGGTCCGAGCGGGCGGCCCAGCCGGTGAGCGGGCCCGGCGAGGGCCCGACACCGTCGGTCGCGCCACCACCGGACCCCGCCTCGCAGTCGAGCAGCAGCCGCCTGGAGACCGGCCGGGTGCTGGTTACCGCCAGCCTCATCCTGACGGTGGCTGCGCTGGCCAGCCGCCTGCTCGGCTGGATCCGCCTGCTCGTGATCGGGTCGCAGTTCGGCGCCAGTCGGGAGCTGGACGCCTACTTCGCCGCCTTCCGCATCCCGGACGCCATCTTCCAGCTGGTGGTGGCCGGCGCGCTGTCCGCGGCGCTGATCCCGGTCTTCTCCGGCTATCGCGCCCGCGGCCAGGACGAGGAGGCGTGGAAGCTGGCGAGCAGCGTCATCAATCTGGTCCTCATCGCGCTGGCGGCGCTCAGCCTGGTGATGGCGATTTTCGCGCCGCTCCTGGTCCCCATCGTGGCTCCCGGCTTCGACGCGCCGACCACGGAGCTGACGATTCGGATGACCCGGGTCATGCTCATCAGTCCGGTGCTGATCGGGATGGGAGCGGTGGTCACCGGCATCCTCAACAGCTACCAGCAGTTCACGGTGCCGGCCATCGCGCCGCTGCTCTACAACCTGGCCATCATCTTCGCCGCCATCTTCCTGGCACCCATCATGGGGGTCGAAGGTTTGGCGGTCGGCGTCGCCATCGGCTCGCTGGCGCACCTGGCCGTCCAGCTGCCGAACCTGGGCCGCGTCGGCCAGCGCTACGATCTTACGATCGGCCTCGGTCACCCGGGGGTACGGCGCGTCGCATGGCTCATGGGTCCGCGCACGCTTGGTCTCGCCGCGGGGCAGATCAACTTCCTTGTCAGCACCGTACTCGCTTCGGGCCTGCCCGAGGGCAGCGTGACGGCCTACAACTACGCGTTCCAGCTGAGCCAGATCCCGGTGGGGGTCATAGGCGTCAGCATCGCAGTGGCGCTCTTTCCGACGCTCAGCCAGGATGCTGCGCTGGGGCGCATCGGCGAGATCCGGAGGCAGGTGGCAAACGCCGTGCGCGTCCTTGTCTTCGTGGCCGCGCCGCTGACCGCCATCATGGTCGTGCTGCGCGAGCCACTTACCAGCGTCTTCTACCAGTACGGCCTGTTCAGCCAGTCCGCCACTGACCGGACCGCAAGCACGCTTCTCTTCTTCGCGCTCGGACTGGTCGGGCACATCGTCGTCCACGTGCTGACGCGCGCCTTCTACGCCATGCAGGACACCCGGACGCCGGTGGCGTGGGCGATCATCGCGGTGGCGATCAACGTGCCCCTGATGGCCATGCTGGTGGGACCGATGGGGGTCGAGGGCCTGGCGCTGGCCCTCTCGATCAGCTCGGTGCTCGAGGTGATCGGGCTGCTCTGGTACCTCCGTCGTCGAATCGAGTCTGTCGACGAGTCCGCCATCGCGCGTACCGTGGTGCGCTCGGGCGTGGCCGCGCTGGCTGCGGCGCTGCTCATGCTCGGCGGACTGACCCTGTTCGAGGGGGCGCTGGGTGCCATCCTCGACAATGCCGTCGGGCGGCTGGTCGCGTTGCTCGTCCTGTCGGCGGCGGGGATGGCCATCTTCCTGCTCGTCGCGGTCGCGTTGCGCTCACCCGAGATCGACCAGCTGCGCGGCGTCCTCGCGCGCCGACGTCGGAGAAATGCGTGATGGAATTCAGACCCGCCACCGATTCCGATGCCGACGCCTGGCAGGCGTTCCTGTCGGCGACATCGTCCGGCGACTTCCTCCACGACTGGGCCTGGGCCGACGTCGCCGCGTTCGACGGCCAGCCGCAACGACGCTACGTCCTGGTCGACGCGGGCGAGGTCCTGGCGATCGTGGCGGCCCAGCAGCGGAAGCTGCCCGGCGGCCACGCCTTCTGGTACCTGCCGCATGGGCCGGTCCTCGACTGGGATGCGCCCCACGCGGCGGAGCGCCACCGCGCGCTGCTGATCGATCTGCGGCTCGCTGCGAAAGAGCATGGCGCCATCGCGGTCAAGCTGGAGCCGCGGCTCGCGGCCGGAAGCCCCGGATTGGCCGTGCTGCGCGGGCGTGGGTTGCGGGCATCCTCGGACACCCTGCAGGTCGGGCAGACGCGCATCGTCGAGCTCGCCGATGACGAGACGCTGCTGGCAGGGTTCGACAAGGACACGCGCTACGCCGTCCGTCGCTCCGAGCGCGAGGGCGTGGTGGTGGAGGTTGCCTCGAACGCGGCAGACCTCGCGGCCATCGACGCCCTCCACGAGCTCGTGGGAGAGACCCAGCGCCGGGCAGGCTTCCCGATGCCACCGCTCGAGCGCTACCGGATCGCATGGCGCGCGCTGGCGGGGGCCGGTCGCGCCGCGATCCTGGAGGCCAGGCTCGACGGCGATCTGCTCGCCTCGGGAATGGTCGTCATCGAGGGCGCGCGGTCGTTCTACCTGTTCAGCGGCTCGCGTCGCGAGGAGCCCGGCCAGCCGAAGCGGTACGCGAGCTACGCCCTCCAGTGGGCGATGATGCGGCTGGCGCGCGATCGCGGCGCCACGCACCACGATCTGTGGGGCATCGCGCCGCCGGGGGCCGGGCCCGAGCATGCCTGGCACGGGGTGGGGCTGTTCAAGAAGGGCTTCGGCGGCGCCGAGGTGGTGTGGGCGGGCAGCTGGGACCTGGTGGTGGATCCGACGCTGTACCGGATTCGCGCAGCGGCCGGCATCATGCGCGGCTGGCTGCCCGGGGCGCGCCGATGAGCGACCTGCGGCGCATGGGCCTCGGCGCCCTGACCGACGTCATCGGTCCCGATCAGGTGGTCGGCATCCCGGTCGGCGAGGTCGCTCGCCTCGCCTACGACTCACGTCGCGTGGGGCCGGGCACCCTCTTCTTCGCCGTCCCCGGCGACCACGTCGATGGCCACGACTTCGCTGGCCCTGCCGTAGACGCTGGCGCCATCGGCCTCGTCGTCGAGCGCGAGCTGCCGGAGCTGTCGGTCCCGCAGCTCGTCGTCGAACGGACCCGCCGCGCCCTGGCCGACGCCGCCGACGCCTGGTTCGGCCGTCCCTCGGAGCGGCTGACCGTCATCGGCGTGACCGGGACGGATGGCAAGTCGACCGTCACGGCGCTCACCGCCGACATGCTGTGGCAGAGCGGACGCCATCGACCGGGTCAGATCGGGACGGTGTTCACGGCCGTGGGGAAGAGCATCGGTCCGAATGAGGAGCGCAACACGACGCCGGAAGCGCTCGAGCTCCAGGAACTGCTGGCGCGCATGGTCGAAGCGGACAACGACAGCGTGGTCATGGAAGCGACATCGCACGGGCTGGCACTGGAGCGGACCCGGAACTGCCGCTTCGATATCGGCGTGGTCACGACGGTGACGAGCGAGCACCTCGATTTCCACGGCACGCTCGAGAACTACCGGTCCGCCAAAGCCCGCCTGGTCGAGGAGGCACCGATCGCGATCCTCAATGCCGACGACGCCAGCTTCGCCTACTTCCGCGATCGCGCGCGCGACCGGGTCATCACCTACGGCATCGAGACCGACGCTGATCTCTGCGCCGGCAACCTGGAGGCCGATGCGACCGGCACCCGCTTCCGCCTCGAGTCGCCCCGCTGGCATGGCAGCGTCTTCATCGCGCTGCCCGGGCGGTTCAACGTCTCGAACGCCCTGGCGACGCTGGCGGTCGGCGAGGCGCTCGGTCTCGACCTGGACGACGCCGCAGGGGTGCTGAACGACACGAGCGGCGTCCCTGGCCGGATGGAGCGGGTCGACGCCGGACAGCCCTTTGGGGTCATCGTCGACTACGCCCACACCGAGGACTCGCTGCGCAAGGTGCTCGACATTCTGCGGCCGCTCGCCGCCGGCCGGCTCATCGCCGTCTTCGGCTCGGCGGGGGACCGCGATCCGACCAAGCGGGCGCCAATGGGACGCGTCGCGGCCCAGTTGGCCGACATCGTCGTCGTCACCGACGAGGATCCGCGCCTCGAGGACCGGCGCACCATCAACGAGCAGATCGCCGACGGCGCACGTTCGGCCGGGGCGGTGGACGGCGAGACGCTGTGGGTGATCGACGACCGGCGCGAGGCAATCGGTCATGCAATCGAACTGGCGCGGGAGGGCGACCTGGTCCTGCTTGCCGGCAAGGGCCACGAGCAGAGCATCTTCTACGGCGTCGAGAAGCGAGCGTGGGACGACCGCACCGCGGCCCGCCAGGCGCTGGCTGAGGCAGGATGGTCGGCGACATGACCAGCTCCGATCTGCGCGCCTGGCGCGTCACCGATCCGGCCGAGTGGAACGCATTCGTCGAATCCGCGCCGTACCACGCCTTCCCACAGCTGTGGGAGTGGGGCGAGGTGCGGGCGATGGGCGGCTGGCGCCCGGTGCGTCTCGCGCTCGGTCCCTCGCAGGAGCAGCCGTTGGCCGGCGCGCAGCTGCTCCTGCGCCGCATGCCGGTCGTGGGCTGGCACCTCGCCTACGTGCCGCGCGGGCCGATCGGTGACCTCGACGACCCCCGCGTGCGCGCGGCGTTCGAGTCGGCACTGCGGGCCCTGGGCAGGGCCGAGAGGATCGCCACCGTCCGGGCCGATCCCGAGGCTCGGATCGATACCCCGTTCGGCCGCGCGCTGCGGGCTGCGCCGTGGCGTGCCGCTCCGAAGGTCCAGCCGCCCACCACCCGGGTCATCGAGCTGTCGGATGGCGAGGAGGCGCTCAAGGCGGGGCTGAAGCGCAAGCATCGGCAGTACGTGAACAAGGCGGAGCGGTCGGGGGTGACGGTCGAGCGCTTCGATGGTTCGACGCCGTCGGAGATGATCGGTCCGGCGCTGGCCGACTTCAACCGGATCTATCGGTACACCGCGGGGCGTGCCGGCTTCGTGGCCCGGCAGCCGTTGTACTACGAGCGCGTGTGGTCGCTCTTCGCGCCGACCGGCAGGGTGCGGCTCAGCTTTGCCGTGAAGGACGGGGAGCGCGTCGCGACCATCTTCCACTTCACGTGCGGCGAGCGGGCGGTCGAGGCGTACGGCGGCATGACCGACGCCGGCGCCGAGGCGCGCGCCAACTACCTGCTGAAGTGGACGGCCATCTCGGACTTCGCGCGCGAGGGACTTGTCGTGTACGACATGTGGGGCCTGGCGACCGGCGGCATCCGGCAGTTCAAGGAGGGATTCGGCGGCCAGGAGATTGAGTACGTGGGCGCCCGCGACCTCCCCCTCCGCGCGCCGATGGATGCACTCCTGCGGGTCGCCGTCCCGGCTTACGGCCTGGCCCAGCGCGCTCGCCTGAACGTGCTCGGCCGCGACGGCGGCGAGCAGTCCGCCGATGTCGGCTGATCCTTCGCTGCTGCATCCGGCGGTCCGAGACCGTGTGGCCGGTCTTGGCATCGCCGCTGAGGTCATGCAGTGCGACCCCGCCCTGGCCGACACCGCCGCCTTCGTCGAAGCCTATGGCGTGCCGCTCGAGCGCAGCGCGAACACCATCCTCGTGGCGTCGAAGGGAGCCGCGCCAACGTACGTCGCCTGCGTGCTGCTCGCCACGACGTCGCTCGACGTGAACAACGCCGTGCGGCGTGAAATGGGCGTCCGCAAGGCATCGTTCGCGGCCCCTGATCCGGTGACGGCACTGACCGGCATGGAGATCGGCGGCGTCACGCCCTTCGGCCTGCCGGATGGGCTGCCGATCCTCGTCGACGCCCGTGTCATGGAGCCCGACTGGATCGTGCTCGGCGGCGGGAACCGGTCCTCGAAGCTCAGGCTCGACCCGGCGGTGCTGCGCCGATTGCCGAACGTGCGGGTGATCGAGGCCCTGGCGATCGTCCGCTGAGGCCGGTCCGCGCCGGGGAACGAGCGTCTGGACGATGCTGAGCGCGTGCTAGCATCGGCAGTCCTATGGCTCAGCTGGCACGCTTCTCCCCGGCCGCCGTCGTACAGCGAATCACGCGCGGCGGCGACGCGCTGGGTGAGCGGCTGCACACGATCGACGAGATCGTGGCCGAGGCACAGCGTCACCGCCCGAACGTCGACGAGAGCCTGATCCGGCGCGCCTACGAGACGGCGGTGACCGCCCACGACGGACAGCTGCGCAGCTCGGGTGAGCCGTACGTCACGCATCCGGTGGAGGTGACCCACTACCTGGCGACGCTCCAGATGGACGCCGAGACGCTGGCGGCGTCCCTCCTCCATGACGTGCCGGAGGATACCGACTACTCGCTTCCGGAGCTCGAGAAGCGTTTCGGCCGCGAGGTGGCGCGGCTGGTGGACGGTGTGACGAAGCTCTCCAAGTTCGGCAGCGCGCGGACGATGGAGGAGCAGCAGGCCGAGAACATCCGAAAGATGTTCATGGCGATGGCCGAAGACGTCCGGGTCGTGATCATCAAGCTCGCCGACCGGCTGCACAACATGCAGACGCTGCAGTTCCTGCCGCCGGACAAGCAGCATCGGATCGCGCGCCAGACGATGGAGATTTACGCGCCGCTGGCGCATCGGCTGGGCATGTGGCAGATCAAGTGGGAGCTCGAGGACCTCGCCTTCAAGTATCTCGAGCCGGACAAATACCGCCAGCTGGTCGAGATGCTCACGGACCGACGCAGGGCGCGCGAGAGCTTCGTCAACAAGAGCATCGGCATCCTGCGCAAGGAGCTCGGTAAGGTCGGCATCACGGCCGAGATCAGCGGTCGCCCGAAGCACCTCTACTCGATCGCGAAGAAGATGGAGCGCAAGGGCTCCGAGTTTGCCGAGATCTATGACCTGCACGCCATCCGCGTCCTCGTCGCGGAGGTGAAGGACTGCTATGCCGCCCTGGGCGTGGTCCATTCGCTGTGGCGGCCGGTGCCGGGGCAGTTCGACGACTACATCGCCATGCCGAAGGCGAACATGTACCAGTCGCTGCACACCGCGGTCATCGGTCCCGAGGCCAAGCCGCTCGAGGTCCAGATCAGGACCTACCAGATGCACGAGGTCTCGGAGGCCGGCATCGCCGCACACTGGCGCTACAAGGAGGGCAGCCGCGGCGACCGTCGCTACGACGAGAAGCTCGCCTGGGTGCGGCAGCTGATCGACTGGCAGCGCGAGGTGAGCGACGCCACCGAGTTCGTCGAGGGCCTCAAGCTCGACCTGTTCCAGGACCAGGTCTTCGTCTTCACCCCCAAGGGCGATGTCAAGGACCTGCCGCGCGATGCAACCACCCTCGATTTCGCCTACCGGATCCACACTGATGTCGGCCATCGGACGATCGGCGCCAAGGTCAACAACCGGCTGGTGCCGCTCGACTATCGGCTCCGCAACGGGGACATCGTCGAGATCGTGACGACCAAGGCGGCGCACGGCCCGAGCCGCGACTGGCTCAACATCGTGCGCACCAGCCACGCGCGGGAGAAGATCCGCGCCTGGTTCAAGCGTCAGCAGCGCGACGAGAACATCACGCAGGGCAAGGATCTGCTCGACCGCGAACTCCGGCGGCTGGCCCACGAGACGCTCGCCTCGGTCGACGCCGCAAAGCTGGCCGAGATCGCGGCGCAGTATCGGTACCGCGAAATCGATGACTTCTACGCCGCCATCGGGTATGGCGCGGTGTCGTCGGCGTCGGTCGTCAGCAAGCTCGAGATCCACGACGACGCCGCCATCACCCTGCCGGAGGAGGCCCCTCCCGCCGCCCCTTCCACGACCGGGGTCAAGGTCAAGGGCGTCGGCGACCTGCTGGTGCGCTTCGCGAAGTGCTGCTCGCCGATCCCCGGCGACGACATCACGGGCTACGTGACGCGTGGCAAGGGCGTGACCGTGCACCGCGCGTCGTGTCCGTCGGTCCTGTCCGAGCGGGACATCGAGCGCCTCATCGACGTCGAGTGGGAGCTGGCCGGCCAGCAGACGTATCCGATCACGGTGCGCATCTCGGCGCTGGACCGGCCGGGATTGCTCAACGAGGTCACGAACGTTGTGGCCGAGTACAAGGTCAACATCGTGGCCGCGTCGGTGGCCACCCACCCCGACGGCACGGCGGTGATCACCGCCACCTTCAAGGTCGAGTCGCTGCAGCAGCTGGCTCGCGTTCTGGCCAAGATCGAGCGGCTGCGGGACGTCACCAGCGTCACTCGCGAGGCGCGCTGACGGCCGGGCGTACACTCCGCCCATGAAGGGCGATCGGGTCGAGGCAGTGGTCGACACCGGCCAGGGCGGGACGCAGACGTTTGACATCGTCGCCACCCGGGCCGGGCGCCGGATCGAGGTGACCACCGCGCGGGGCGTCGTGGAGGTCAGCGAGGTCACGCGCAGCGGCACGCCGGTACGGACCGGTCGTTTCATGCAGAGCCGGCTCATCGCGCTCGTCGAGCATCCGGCGCACGAGGGTGGCGAGAAGCCGGTCGAGGTGTCGACCCGGCGACGGCTCGGGGCCGGCGTCGAATAGGGGAGTCGCCGCGAATGGAAGCTGAGCTGGCACACCGTCGCCGGCCCTGACCGATAGACTCGGCCGCATGCCGAAGACGATCGACGCCCCACGCGGCACTCGCGACGTCCTCCCCGAGGAGACGGTCGCCTGGGACCGCGTCGAGGCGGTGGCCCGCGACCTCGCTCGGCGATACGCGTTCGAGCGGATCGACATCCCGCTCTTCGAGCGGGTCGAGCTGTTCGCACGCGGGCTGGGTGAATCCTCCGACGCGGTCGAGAAGGAGATGTTCCGCGTGGCGGGCGCCTGGGGGAGCGATGAGGAGGCCGCGCCGTGGGCCCTGCGCCCCGAGCCGACGGCCGGCATCGTGCGCGCCTTCATCGAGCACGGCATGCACGTCCGCCCCGGGCCCCTCCGCCTCACCCTGATCGGTCCCATGTTCCGCTACGACAGGCCGCAGGCAGGGCGGTATCGGCAGTTCGCCCAATGGGACGTCGAGGTCATCGGCGACGCGGGTCCCTCCGTCGACGCCGAGCTCGTCGAGCTCGGCCATCGGTTGTATCGAGAGCTCGGGTTGACCCACGTGGTCGCCCGCCTGAACTCCATCGGCGATGCCGAATGCCGGCCGGCCTACCGGGACGCGCTCCTTGCCTACTTCGCCGCGCACGAGGGCCGGCTCAGCGACGACTCCCGCCGCCGGCTGCGGGTGAACCCCCTGCGGGTGCTCGACGACAAGGAGCTGCCGGCCGACCTGGCCGCCGGTGCGCCGCGCGGGATCGATCACCTGTGCGACGCCTGCCGCGAGCACTTCGAGGGCGTGCGGTCGCTGCTCGACCATCTCGGGGTGCGCTACGAGATCGACCACCGGCTCGTCCGAGGGCTCGATTACTACACGCGGACGGCGTTCGAGTTCTACGTCGCCGGTCGCGAGGGCCAGCAGCAGGCGCTGGGTGGCGGGGGGCGCTACGACGGCCTGGTCGAGTTGCTCGGCGGGCGCCCGACGCCCGGCATCGGCTTCGGGATCGGGCTGGATCGTACCGTTCTGGCCATGCAGGAGCAGGCGGTCGCACTCCCACAGCGCTCGGCACTGGTGGCTGTGCTCGGCGCCGCCGGTGACCACGCGCAGCGATTGGCGGTGGCCGGATCGCTGCGCGAGGCGGGAGTTGCCGTCCGACCGGACGGTTCGTCTCGCAAGTTGGGCAAGCAGCTCGAGTCGGCGGCCAAGGCAGGGGCTCGTTGGGCGGTGATCGTCAGCGAGGAGCTGCCCGACGGGCATGTCGGGCTGAAGGATCTGGCGAGCGGCGAGCAGGAGACCGTGGAGATCGTCCAGGTCCCAGCCCTGGTTGCCGATGCGACGACGTAGGGTGGCTGGAGGCTGAAGGACGCCGAGCGCGGCCGTCCGGTCATTGCCGATGTCCCCGGTTACATTGGGGCGTTGGTGATACGGAGCTGGCGCATGGGCCTGCCGCCATCGGCTGCCGGCGGTCCTGGGAGAGCGTCCCCTCGCGGTTCATGCTCAGCGAATGACGGCGCTGGTCACCGTGATGGTGGCGCTGGCAACGAGCCCCATCAGGCCGACCATCCCCAGCACGCCGGCGGTGTAGCCGAAGGCGTAGCGCCGCGGACGATCTCCGAGCTCGTCGCGGAGCGCCGACAGCGGACCGATGGCGTCGCCGCCGGCGGTCGCCGCCCGACGAGCCTCGGCCGCGGCGATCATGACCCGCGCCGCAAGCCGCCGCTCGTCGTCTTCGATATCGGCCGCCGCGGCACGCATCGCGCTGCGATCACCGGGCTCGTCGGCCCACCAGGCCGCCCACTCGGCAAGTGCCGCCCGCTCGAATCGCTGCCAGGCGGTGTCCGTCGGCAGCTGGGCAAGGCGCTCGTGTGCCTCCTCGAGCCGGCCGTTGGCGACCAGCAGCTCGACGCGCAGAGGCCGCAACCCCAGCGTATCGGGCATCGAGTTCACGATCGCGGGCGTTGCCCGCGGCAGCGCGGGGAGTCGGCGGCCGAGCTCTCCCTGCCAGCGTTCGGTCTCCCAGCCGTTGAGCCAGGTCATGACGTCGTGCGCGCGCCGCACGCTCGACGGCTGCAGCAAGAGCCACACCGGCGTCATGACGCCGACGAACACCGCGGCGTCCACGAGCTGGCGCAGCGGCGTCCCGAGAAGTCCCGCCAGCAGCCCATCCGCCACGTAGGAGACGACCAGCGCGGCAGCAAGTCCACAACCCGCAGGTCGGAACGGCCCGATCGACTCTGCACGGCGGAACGCCTCGCGCAGGGCGCGGGAACGGTCGGGGTGAAGCTGGGTGACGCTCATGCTGCGCCGCAGGATGACACCGTTCGCGATGGCATGGTGCGCCCGGCGCATCGGCTACCATGGCCCCTCCCATGAGCACGTCGTTTCGCAGCCATACGTGCGGTGAGCTGCGCGCCTCCCATGCTGGACGGCGCGTGACGCTGGCGGGTTGGGTGCACCGGCGCCGCGATCACGGCCACCTCGCCTTCTTCGACCTGCGCGACCGGCATGGCATCACGCAGGTCGTGACCAGCGCCGAGGAGGCTCCGGACGCGCACGTTGCCGCGGAGGCCGTGCGCAATGAGTGGGTGGTCCAGGTGGAGGGCGTGGTACGCGCCCGACCGGCGGGCACCGCCAACGCCGAGCTCGCGACGGGCCAGATCGAGATCGCGGTCGATCGGTTCAGCGTGCTCAACCCGTCGAAGGTGCCGCCGTTCTACATCAACGAGGAGCAGGCCGGCCTGGACGAGTCGCTGCGCCTCCGGCATCGCTACCTGGACCTCCGCCGCCCACCGATGCAGGAGCGCCTTCTCGTCCGCGCAAGGCTGAGCGGCGCGATCCGCCGCACACTCGAGGCCGAGGGCTTCGCCGACATCGAGACGCCGACCCTCATCCGCAGCACGCCGGAAGGGGCGCGCGACTTCGTCGTCCCCAGCCGTCAGCAGCCGGGCACCTTCTACGCGCTGCCTCAGTCGCCACAGCAGCTCAAGCAGCTGCTCATGGTGGCCGGCTACGACCGCTACTACCAGCTGGCACGCTGCTACCGCGACGAGGACTCGCGCGGCGACCGGCAGCCCGAGTTCACGCAGCTCGACCTCGAGATGAGCTTCGTCGGCGAGGCCGACGTGATGGCCATGGTGGAGAAGGCGGCCATTGCGGTCAGCGGGGAGGTCGCCCCCGACCGGCCGATCCTCCACGAGCCCTTCCCGCGCCTCACCTATGAGGAGGCGATGGGCCGGTACGGTTCGGACAAGCCCGACATCCGGTTCGGTATGGAGCTGGTCGAGCTGAACGAAACGGTGCGTGACGTGGACTTCCGCGTCTTCGCCGAGCCGATTGCGGTCGGCGGCGCCGTGGTCGCCATCGCCGCCCCGGGCTGCGGAGACTTCTCGCGCAAGCAGCTCGACGAGCTGGTCGACCTTGCCAGGCGGCACGGCGCGAAGGGTCTCGTCCATCTGTCGGTGCAGGCCCATGGCGGCCTCCAAGGGCCGGCCGCCAGGTTCCTGGAGGGACGGGAGGCCGATCTCCTGACCGCCGTTGGAGCATCAGCCGGTGACCTGGTCCTCATCGTGGCCGACGCCGACCGCATCGCCGCGGCCGAGGCGCTCGGGCGGGTGCGGCTCGAGATGGGAGACCGGCTCGGGCTGCGCGATCCCTCGGTCCTTGCGTATGTCTGGGTGCATCGGTTCCCGATGTTCACCTGGGACCCCGATGGCCAGCGCTGGGACGCGACCCACAACCCGTTCAGCGCTCCCGTGCCGGAGGATGTCGACCGGATCGAGTCGGACCCCGCGTCGGTTCGCGCCCAGCAGTACGACCTGGCGCTCAACGGCTGGGAGCTCGGCGGCGGATCGGTCCGCATCCACGAGCGGCCGCTCCTCGAGCGCGCCTTTGCACTCATGGGGCATTCGGTCGAGGGGATGCGCGACGAGTTCGGCGCCCTGCTCGACGCGCTCGAGTACGGCGCGCCGCCGCACGGTGGGATCGCCATCGGGATCGATCGCTGGGCCGCCCTTTTCGCGGACGCGGACAACATCCGCGAGGTGATGGCCTTTCCGAAGACCCAGTCGGGCACCGATCTCATGATGGACGCCCCGGCACCCATCGCTCCGTCGCAGCTCGACGAGCTCCGCCTGCGCGTCCTCCCGGAGGGCTGAGCTCGGGTTCTGGGACGCGCGGTTCAGTCGCCGGCGGGGAGATAGCTCCCATCGGTGTCGTGCTTCTCCTGGCCGGTGAGGGCCGGGTTGAACACGCACACCAGCCGCAGCGGCTCCAGGACGCGGATCGTGTGCCGGTCGTGTTCGGGCGCATAGACCGATCCGGGACCGATGCGGTGGCTGGCGCCGGTGTCGCGCTCGGTAAGCTCGGCGCTGCCGGAGATGACGAAACAGGCCTCCTCGTGGTGCTTGTACCAGAGGTTCATCTCGGCGCCGCCGGCTACGGTGGTCTCCGAGAGCGAGAACCCGAGGCCGTCGGCCGCGACGAGCAGCCGTTGCGCCCGCCAGCCGTCGCCACGCACGTCGAGCTCGGTGCCTTCGATGTCCGCCAGGGTCCGAACGATCATTGCTGCCTCTCTGATGGCTCCGCTTGCGACGTGCCATTCTCCGCTCTCGGAACGGGCGGCGCACCTCGATGGGCCCGGGGCTATCATCGGTGCCGAGATGGCCATCTACCTCGACCACGCCGCGACCTCGCCCCTGCGCCCCGCCGTGCTGGAGGCGATGCTGCCGTACCTCACGAAACATGGCGGAAACCCGTCCAGCCTGCACGCGTCGGGCCGCCGGGCGCGGCAGGGGATCGACGAGGCGCGGGAGACCATCGCGGAGCACATCGGCGCGCAGCCGCGCGAGATCGTGTTCACCGCCAGCGGCACCGAGGCCGACAACCTGGCCGTGAAGGGCGCCGCCTGGGCGGCAACGACCCGTGGCCGGCACGTCGTCACCACCGCGGTGGAGCACAAGGCGGTACTCAACGCCGCCGGCATCCTGGAGCGCAGCGGCTTCGAGGTCACGGTCCTGCCGGTGGACCGACACGGCCGCGTCGACCCCATCGACGTGGCGGCCGCCCTCACCGAGCGCACAACCCTTGTGAGCGTCATGGCCGCCAACAACGAGGTCGGCACGCTGCAGCCGATCGGTGCGATTGGCGAGATCGTGCGCGGCCACGGAGCCAAGCTGCACGTCGACGCGGTGCAGTTCGCCGCCCACCTGCCGATCGACGTCAATGCCTGGCAGGCCGATCTCGTCAGCCTCTCGGCGCACAAGCTGGGTGGCCCGCAGGGGGTCGGAGCGCTCTACGTTCGCCGCGGCACGCAGATGCTGCCGCAGATGCAGGGCGGGTCACAGGAGCGTCAGCGGCGCGCCGGGACCGAGAACGTCGCCGGGATCGCCGGATTCGGCGCCGCCTTCCGCTTGGCCGCCATTGAGATGGCGAATGCCGATCGGCTTCGAGCGCTGTGCGGACACCTGCGCGACGGCCTGCTGGCCTTCGATGGAGTCAGCCTGACCGGTCACCCGGAGGATCGGTTGCCGAACAGCGTAAGCGCGGTGATCGACGGGGTCGAGGGCGGCGACCTCGTGGCCGCGCTCGATCTCGAGGGAATCGAGACGTCGACGGGCAGCGCCTGCACCTCCGGCAGCACCGAGCCGAGCCATGTGCTGCTGGCGATGGGCATCGACCCGCACCTGGCCCATGGCTCATTGCGCCTGACGATCGGCCCGGACACCTCCGACTCCGACATCGACGCCGCACTGGCAGCCCTCGACGCCGTCCTCCCGCGCCTGCGGCGGGTGCCCGGCAGCCATCCGAAGGCAGCGGTGCCGGCGTGACCCGCATCGTGGCCGCCATGAGCGGCGGCGTGGATTCGTCGGTTGCCGCCGCGCTGCTGGCGAAGGGACGGGCCGATGACGAGATCATCGGCGTCTGGATGCGCACCCACGGAGACCTGCCCGAGGGCTACGAGCTGTCGCGCTCCTGCTGCTCACCGGACGCCGCCGACGACGCCCGGCGTGTGGCCCAGCTGGTCGGGATCCCGTTCTTCACGCTCAACGTCGAGAAGGAGTTCGGCGCGCGGGTGATCGACGCCTTCGTCGACTCCTACCTCGAGGGCGCCACCCCGAACCCGTGCCAGGCATGCAACCAGTACATCAAGTTCGACGAGCTGCTTCGTCGCGGCCTCGCGGCCTACGGAGCCGACGCGGTCGCCACCGGGCACTACGCGCGCCTCGAGCACCGCGACGGCCGCTGGCGCCTGATGCGCGCTGCCGACGCCGACAAGGACCAGACCTACTTCCTGTGGGTGCTCGACCAGGAACAGCTCTCTCGAACCCGCTTTCCGCTCGGCGAGCTGACCAAACGCGAGGTGCGTGAAATCGCGGCGCAGCTGACACTGCCGACCGCGCAGAAGCCCGAGAGCCAGGAGATCTGCTTCGTGCCCCTCGGCGACTACCGGACGCTCCTCGAGGAGCGGCGTGGCTACGCCGGCGATCCCGGTCCGATCGTCGATGCCGACGGCACCCGGGTGGGCACGCACACCGGCTACGCGCACTACACCGTCGGGCAGCGGCACGGACTCGGCGTCGCGCTCGGCGAGGCGGTCTACGTGCGCGAGGTGCAGCCCGCCACCAACACGGTGGTCATCGGCCGCCGCGAGGAGGTCGCGCAGCGCAGCTTCAGCGTCGACGGGGCCCGGTTCACCGCCGGCGACCCGCCGAAGGAGCGCTTCGAGGCATCGGTCCGCATCCGGCACCGCGCTCCCGACGTGCCGGCCGAGGTGACCATGGTCGGCCGCGGCCGCTTCGTGGTCGAGACCGCCGACCCGGTCTGGGCCCCGGCGCCCGGGCAGGCGGCCGTGCTGTACGACGGTGCCGAATGCCTTGGCGGGGGGCGCATCGCTCGCTCCGACCGCTAGTCAGCGCCGATGCCGCCATGGCTCATCTGGGTGCCAATGCTGGCGCTCATCAACCTCCTCGTCTTCATCGCCATCCGCGGCCGATGGGGCAGGTCCATCCTGGCGCTTGGGGTGGCCGCGGTGGTGGGCGTCGTCATCGGTGACCAGGTGGCCGGGCGAACCGGCCTGGAGGTGCTCCGCATCGGTGACATGCATGTGCTCTCCGCATCGGTGGGCGCGCAGGTGCTCATGGTCGCCGTGTCACTGCTCAGCGCACTCGGGCCCATCCGGGTCGAGGACTGACGCGGGGCAATTCGCCAGATTCAGGCCACCGCCGCACGGAGGGCAGCTGGTACCGGACAGGGCACCGCTCGCGACGAGCCGGTGTAGAGTCCCGCGCATGGATCTCGCCCTGGCCATCTTCAACATCGGCGCGGGATTGGGCGTGCTGGCGGCCGGCGTGGCGCTCGTCTACCTCGCGTGGCGGACAACTCCTCTGATCAGGGAGTCGCGCGCCCTGGTCACCGACCTGCGCCGGCTGACTCGCGCCACCGATTCCGAGCTGCGGCCCATCCTCATCCACGCTCGAGAGCTGACGAGCAATGTCGAGGTGCTCAGCGAAGACGTGGCGGTCAAGCTGGATCGCCTCAACGACCTCATGAACAGCCTGCAGTCGAGCCTCGACACGGTCCAGATCACGGCCGCTCCGCGACGATCCGAGGCCGGGTCGGTAGAATCGTGGGAAACGCGAGAGGACGCTTCCCACTCATGAAGGACTCCGGATTCGGCAGCTTCCTGGCGGGCGTCGTGATTGGCGGGCTCATCGGCGCGGCGCTGGGGCTCCTCCTCGCCCCGCAGACCGGCGAGGAGTTCCGCGAGCACGTCAACGACTTCGTCGAGAGCAAGCGCAGCGAGATCGGCGACGCGGTAAACGAGGGGCGCCAGGCGGCGGAGCAGGCGCGGGCCGAGATGGTCACCGACTACGACGCTCACGCCGGCGCGCAGCCCGAGGGCGCCGCCTCCTGACGCAGACCTGACCCCACGCCAGATCACGCACTCGAGAGCCGGTGGGTACCAAGCGCCGGCTTTCGTCGTGGAAGGAAGGGTGAACCGATGCAGCCCATGAGCGCGGCCGAGATCCGCGAGCGTTTCCAGCGCTTCTTCGAGGAGCGCGGTCATACGCGCGTGCCATCGGCCCCGATCCTGGCCAAGGACGACCCGACCCTGCTCTTCGTGAACTCGGGCATGGCTCCCTTCAAGCGCGTGCTCACCGGCGAGGAGCGACGCGACTACGTCCGCGCCGTCGACGCCCAGCTCTGCCTGCGGGTGGCCGGCAAGCACAACGACTTCGAGGAGGTCGGCCGCACGCCGCGCCACCAGACGCTGTTCGAGATGCTCGGCAACTGGAGCTTCGGCGACTACTTCAAGCGCGATGCCATCCACTGGGCCTGGCAGCTCCTCACCGATGAGTTTGGGCTGGATCCCGAGCGCATTGCCGCAACCGTCTACACCGATGACGAGGAGGCGCATGGCGTCTGGGCCGAGGAGATCGGGCTCCCGGCCGATCGGCTGGTGCGGTGGGGGAACATCGCGGCCGGCGACGAGAAGAACTTCTGGCGCATGGGCGACACCGGCCCCTGCGGCCCGTGCAGCGAGCTGCACTACGACCGCGGGGCGCACCTGTCCGAGGGGCCCGGATGCGTCCCGGACCACTCCGAGCACTGCCCGCGCTGGCTCGAGATCTGGAACCTCGTCTTCATGGAGTTCGACCGCGCGGCGGACGGCAGCCTCACGCCGCTGCCGTTCAAGAGCGTCGACACCGGCATGGGGCTCGAGCGCATGACGAGCGTGATCCAGGGCGTCGACTCGAACTACAGGACCGACTTGTTCGTGCCAATCATCGAGCGCCTGGCGGCCTTCATCGGTCATGACCCGGAGACCGTCGAGAGCGAGCGCTTCAGCTACCAGGTCGTGGCCGACCACTCGCGCGCCATGACGTTCCTGCTGGCGGAAGGCGTGACCCCCGCGAACGACGGAGCAGGGTACGTCCTGCGCCGCATCATCCGCCGCGCGGTGCGCCACGGGCGTCTGCTCGGCATCACCCGGCCGTTCCTGCGGGAGACTGCGTCGGTGGTCATCGACCTGATGGACCAGGCGTACCCGCACGTGCGATCGAATGCCGACCGCATCCTCGACGTCATCGCGGCGGAGGAGGAGAAGTTCGCGCGGACCCTGGAGGCCGGCAGCACGCGCCTGGACGAGCTGGTGGGCGGGGGCAGCACCATCAGCGGCGCCGATGCGTTCCGCCTGCACGACACGTTCGGCTTCCCGATCGACCTCACCATCGAGATGGCAGCGGAGCGTGGCGTGAGCGTCGACCGCGCCGGCTTCGACGCGGCCATGGAGGAGCAGCGTGAGCGATCCCGCGGCGAGAAGCGTGGTGGCCTTCGGCTCGACCCCTCGGTGACGGCCCTGCGCAGCGAGTTCATCGGCTATCCGAACGAGACGAGCGCCGACGAGCTGCGCGTGCTGGCCGTGGTGCCTGGCGAGCCGACGGCGGTGGTCCTCGACCGCACCCCGTTCTACGCCGAGGGCGGCGGCCAGATCGGCGACCGCGGCGAGCTGATCGGGCGTGGTGGTCGCCTGCGTGTCGACGACACGCAGCGCAGCGGGGACGCGATCGCCCACCTCGGAGAGCTGACCGGCACGCTGGAGCCGGGCGATACGGTGCGCGCCGAGGTCGACGAGGGCCGCCGCTGGGGCGCGGCGCGCAATCACACGGGCACCCACCTGCTGCATCGGGCTCTGCGGGACGTGATCGGTGAGCACGCCAAGCAGGCCGGATCGTGGGTCGGGCCCGAGGCACTGCGTTTCGATTTTCCGGCCCAATCGGTCACGCCTCGCGAGGCGCTGCGCGAGGTCGAGCGGATCGTGAACGCTCAGATCCGTCGCGACGCGCCGGTCCATCCGGAGTGGATGCGGATGGAGGACGCGCAGGCGCTCGGCGCCGACATGTTCTTCGGCGAGAAGTACCTGCCAGAGTCGGTGCGCGTCGTCCAGGTCGACGGCTACAGCAAGGAGCTGTGCGGCGGGACGCACGTCGCGGCCACCGGGCAGATCGGACAGCTCGTTATCACCGGCGAGTCGAGCATCGGCGCCGGGTTGCGCAGGATCGAGGCGGTGACCGGCGAGGCGGCGGCGGCCCTGGTCAGTGAGCGGCTCGAGGCGTTGCGTTCGACCGCCCAGCTGCTCGGTGAGCGGGAGGAGAACGTTCCTCAGCGTGTCGAGGCGCTGCTGGCGCGCCTGCGTGACGCGGACAAGGCGGCAAGATCGCCGAGGACACCGGCCCAGCGACTCGACGCGGCCGCGGCGCTGCAGGGTGCCCGGGAGGCAGGCAGCGTCAAGGTCGTCGTGGCCTCCTACCCGGATGCGAGTGCCGATGCGCTCCGCGGACTTGCCGACGACCTGCGCGGCATGACCGGCCGTTTCGTCCTTGTCTCAGCCGGCTCCGCGGACAGCAGGCCGACGCTCCTGGTGGCGGCCAGCCGTGACCTCGCCGCCGAGGGGTTCGACGCCGGTGCCATCGTTCGGCTGGCTGCGCCGCTCATCGGCGGTGGCGGTGGCGGCCGAGCCGAGCTCGCCCAGGCGGGCGGTCGCGACCCCTCGCGGCTCGAAGAGGCACTCCGGGAGGCGGCGCGCCTGTCGCTCGAGGCGCTGCAGCGGATCGAGGCGGCCTGACACGACCAGCGTGCGAGTGCAGCAGCTCTGGGGGCGCGCCGCTCACCTGGTTCGGAATGCCGGGCGCTCGGGCGGCAGCCCGGCGATCGCCGCGCTCGACATCGGGACGGAGTTCGCCAAGGCGCTGGTGGTTTCCGTTGAGCGTGAGCCCGACGGACGTCTGGTGGGCGTCGTGCGGGGCAGTGGCCGGCAGCGGCAGGGCCTGGCCCACATGCAGTCGGGCACGGTGAGCGATATCGACGCCGTCGTGTCGAACTGCCGCGCGGCGATGGACGAGGCGCGCGCCATGGCCGGTCGCCGGCCGTCCGCCGTGGTCATCGGCATCGCCGGAGAGCTGGTCAAGGGCGCCACCAGCACCCTGACGACGCGCCGAGACGACGCTCGCGCACCGCTCGGCGAGCCGGAGCTCGCGCGGATCGTGACCCGCGCGCAGGAGACGGCGCTGCGGGAGGCGGAGGAGCGAATCCGCTGGGAGTCCGGCATGGATCGGTTGGACGTGCGTCTCGTGCATGCCGCCATCGTCGAGATGTCCATCGACGGCTACCCGGTCAGCAACCCGATCGGCTTCACCGGCGCGCACGTCGAGCTCCACCTGTTCAACGCATTTGCGCCAATGGTCCACCTCGGGGCGCTCCAGTCGGTCGCCAATGCCCTGGAGCTCCAGCTGCTGGGCGTCATCGCCGAGCCATACGCGGTGGCCACCTGCCTCGACCCGGGTGACCTCGGCGACACCGGCGCCGTCTTCGTCGACATCGGTGGCGGCACGACCGACGTGGCGCTTGTCCGCGGCGGCGGCATCGCCGGCACCAAGATGCTGGCCCTCGGCGGCCGCGCCTTCACCAAGGGTCTCGCCGAGCGCCTCGGCGTCTCCTTCGCCGACGCCGAGGCTGCAAAGCTGGCGACCCCCACCGACGATCGCGTGGAGGTCGCTGATGCGCTCCTCGAGGACGCGCGGATCTGGCGGTCGGGCGTCGAGCTCATGATCGGCGACCTCGCCGGCGGCGAGCTGCTTCCCGGCCGAATCCTGCTGTGCGGTGGCGGCGCCGACCTGCCGCAGGTACGCGCCGTCCTCGACGAGGAGGGCTGGTGGAGCCGGCTGCCCTTCGCGCGGCGACCGAACGTCCGGGCGCTCGGACCGGGCGAGGTGATGGGCCTGCATGACGCGACCGGCTCGCTGCGCACGCGGCAGGATGTGACGCCGATGGCGCTGGCCCACCAGGCGCTCATCATCGACGCGAGCACGTCGGCCGTCGATCGCGCCATGCGTGGCGCGGTGCGCGAGATGGCGCTGTGAGCGACGGCGCGGCGCTCATTTACCTCGAGACCGACGACGAGGTCACGTCGGTCGTCCGTCGCATCCGCGGGACCGATGCGCCGCGGGTGGTTCTGGTTGCTCCGGGCCGATCGCGCGCCACTTCGAGTGTCGTCGCGCTGCGGCTCCTCGCCAGGGTCGGCGACGAGGCCGATCGCCGCCTGTCCGTCGTCGGCGATGCGCTGACGCGGTCATTGGCGGTCGAGGCCGGCCTCGACGCCTACGGCTCGGTGGACGACGCTCGCAACGCCGTTGCGGTTCCGTCCCTTGAGGGAAGCTCGAAGCGCGCCGCCATCCACGTCGTCCGGGGCCCCGCATCCGACGAGACGACCGTTACGTCGACGAGAACGGACGCCGACTCCGATACGGAGACGCGCCCCGTGCCGCTCGCCCCGCGTTGGCCCAGCCGACCTCGGGCGCCGGCGTCGACCGCGCGCTCCCGGAGTCGCGGGCTGCCGTTGGCCCTCCTCCTCGGCACCCTGGCCGCGCTTGTCGTCGGCGTCGGGGTGATCGGAGCGGTGATCCTCCCCGCGGCCACGGTCAGGATCGTTCCGCGCAGCGTTGCCATCCAGCCGTTGCCGTACGACATCCGAATGGAGGATCCCCAGCGTCGATCGGGAAGCGTTACTGCCACCGCTCCGGTGACGGCCACCGGGGAATATCCCATCCAGGCCAGAGCCACCGGAACCGTGGTGCTCTACAACTGGACCTTCTTTCCGGTCGCTGTTCCGGCCGGGACGTTCGTGGCGGCGGGGGAGCAGGCGTTCGCCACGGCCGCCGACGTGGTCGTTCCGCGCGGCCGGCTGACGAGCGATGGACGGATCGGTGCCGGGGACGTCGCGGTCGGCGTGAGCGCTGCGGCGGTCGGACCGGCCGCGAACGTCCCAGCGAAAGCGATCGACGTCGTCGTCGACGCAGAGATCGATCAGCAGCTGCGCGGCTTTCCTGAGAACCCTGAGCGGCGCGTCGACAATCCCGAACCGACAGCCGGTGGCGTGGACACGACGGGGCTCGAGTTCACGGACGACGACGTTTCGACGGCGCAAGCCGCTCTGCTCGCATCGCTCGACCGGGCCGTCGCCGACGAGCTGGCCGGCACGCGGAACGCCATCTTCGCCGATCCGGCGGAACCAGCAGAGGCGGTCATCGAGGGCCTCGACGGTCTCGTCGGGACCCGCGATCAGGAGACAGCTGAGATCAGCGGGTCACTGGCCTACGACCGGCTCCTCGCGCAGCCCGAAGAGGTGATCGACTTGGCGCAGGAGCGCTTCGCGACCGACGCGAGCGTGCTGCCGGAAGGCCATGAGCTACTGCTCGGAGCGATCGAGGTTGAGGTGGGCGGGGCCCGGCGCGATGGCGATGCGCTCGTCGTGCCGGTGAGTGTCCGTGGCGCGTCGACAGCCGCCATCAGCCGCGACGAGGTGATCGAGCGCATCAAGGGCCGAAGCCAGGAGGATGCGACCGCGACGCTTGACGATCTTGGCGACGTGAGCATCGATCTGTGGCCGAGTTGGGTCGGCGAGGTGCCGAGGCTCGACTGGCGCATCGATGTCGTCATTGCCGGCACCTCCGAAGCGCCTCCAACGCCGTCGGCGAGCGGCTCCCTGGGGCCGTGAGCAGGGTCATCGGGCTCGACCATGGCAGCCGGCGCATCGGCGTAGCCGTCGGTGACACCGAGACGTGGATGGCATTCGAGCGTGCCGCCATCGTCCGCCGCAGCCTTGCCGCCGACCTGGCCGCCGTCGAAGCGCTGGTCGTCGCCGAAGGGGCCGAGCTGGTCGTCATCGGCCTCCCGCTCAACATGGACGGCACCGAAGGAGGGCAGGCGGCGTCCGCACGCAAGTTCGGCGAGCGGTTGGTCGCCCTCGGCCTGAGGATTGCCCACGAGGACGAGCGGCTCAGCTCCTGGGAGGCTGGAGAGCGGCTGCGCGAGGCCGGGAGGCAGCCGCGGCGCGCGAGCGGTGAGCTGGACTCGACGGCAGCCCGCCTGATCCTGCAACAATATCTCGACGTCCGCCGCTCGGCGGGCGGCCCTGAGGAGATTGCATGAGCCGACGTCCGGCGCCCATGGGAGAGCGCGAAGACCGCCGCAACGCGCGCATTCGTCAGCTACGCGAGCAGCGCGAGGGACCGATGCGGCGCCGGCGCCGTATCCAGCCACTCCTGCTCCTCGTCTGGATCGCGGGCTCCATCGCGCTCCTCGGTGTCCTCATCGTGCTCGGCTTCAACGCCTTCTTCGCTCCGCGCGTGATGGCGTGGGTCGAGGAGAACCCCGGAGCGATCGAGCACGGGCTCGTCGAGGACTTCGTGGCGTGGTACCGACCCGAAGAGCTCGAGGACAAGCCGGCCAGCGAAGAGCAGCGACGGGTAACGGTGACGGTCCAGCAGGGAGCCACGGATACCTCCATCGGCCAGCTCCTGTTCGATGAGGGGCTCATCGGCAGCCAGATCGCTTTCCAGTACGCCGTCATCAGCGCCGACCGCGAAGGCACGCTCGCCTTCGGGACGTATGACCTGTTTCCGAACATGCGCCCCTCGGAGATCGTGGCGACGCTGCGCGGGGAGCCGATCGGCGAATTGGCGAGCGTGACGATTCGGGAGGGCCTGCGCCTCGAGGAGGTGGTGGCCGCCTTCGGCGAGAGCCCGATGACGATGAACCTCGAGGAGTTCGCCGCCCTGCTCCAGGCTCCGCCTGCCGACCTCCTCAACCAGTACGACTTCCTCAACGACCTGCCGGCGGGCCGCTCGCTCGAGGGCTACATCCCACCCGAGACGATCGAGTATCAGGTCGGCGCCAAGCCCCGCGACGTCGTCGTCAAGCTGCTCGACCAGTTCCAGCAGTCGTTGACCGACGAGATCATCGCGGGCATCGACGGGAAAGGCCTCAGCCTGGACGAGGCGATCGCCATCGCCAGCATTGTCGAGCGGGAGGCGGTGATCGACGAGGAGCGGCCGCTCATCGCCGCCGTCTACACGAAGCGCTTCCTGGAGCCCGACAACCCGCAGACGGTCGGCCGGCTGAACGCCGATCCCACCCTCCAGTACGGGCTGGCGACCGGTGAACGGCGGCCGGTCGGTCATCCGCTGCTTGGCGACAGCGAGGGCGCCACCCTTCCCGTCGACCAATGGGGCTCAATCGAGTGGTGGCCCCAGCTCCAGGTCGGCGGCGGCGATGTCGCGCTGGAGGAGTATCTGCTCGGCTTCCAGACGTACACGCAGGCCGGGCTGCCGCCGATGCCGATCGCGGCACCGCGCATTGGTTCCCTGCAGGCGGTGGCGACCGCGCCCGTCGACGATGGTTACCTCTTCTTCGTGGCCGGCTGCCCGGATGGCGACCGAAACGGGTCTCATTACTTCGCCACGAACCTCGACGAGCACAACGCCAACATCGCGCGGGCCAACGAGGAGTGCGCCGGGCAATGACCGCCGCGCGCCTCGCCGCGCTACGGGCGTTGCTTGACCAGCATCGGCTCGACGCCGTCCTGATCAGCCGCAGCGCGAACAAGCGCTATTACAGCGGGCTTCGCCTCGGGGCCGACGAGGAGGCCAGCTGGCCTGGGACGCTCTTCGTCTCTCGCCAGGCGGCCATCATCCTGGCGGACTCCCGGTATACCGAGCAGGCCGAGCGTGAGGCGCCCGGCTGGAAGGTCGTCACAACCACAGGCCCGATGCAGGAGGACCTGCCAGCGATCCTCGCCGAGCACGACATCGTCTCGCTCGGCATGGAGGCGGCGATCGTGTCGCACGCCGAGTGGTCGGCGCTGGCCGGCGCGGCTCCGGGGGTCGAGCTGCATGCCATCGACGACGAGCTCGTTCCCCTGCGGCTCGTCAAGAGCGCGGAGGAGATCGACGCCATCGGACGTGCCTGCGCCCTGACCGATGCCTGCTATGAGCATCTCGTCGGGTTCGTAGGTCGCGGTATGACAGAGCGCCAGGTCGCCTGGGAGCTGGAGTCCTGGTTCCGGGCCAATGGTGCCGAAAACCCGGCGTTCGCGCCGATCGTGCTGGCCGGGGCGCGGGCGGCCATGCCGCATGGACAGCCGTCGGATGCAACGATCGAGACCGGCAACGTGCTCCTCATCGACTTCGGCTGCGCTGTCGACGGGTATCGGTCAGACATGACCCGGACGCTGTTCATCGGAGAGGTGCCCGACGAGGTCCGGCGTGCGCACGATGCGGTCCGAGAGGCGCAGGCGGCAGCCTTCGAGGCCATCGTGGTCGGCATCAACGGGCAGGAGGTCGACGCCGTCGCGCGCCGCTGCATCGACAAGGCCGGCTTTCCGGCGTACCAGCATGGACTCGGGCACGGAATCGGGCTGGAGACGCATGAGCCGCCCAGCCTCCGTGCCTCGCGGCCGTACACGCTCGACGCCGGCATGGTGTTCAGCGTCGAGCCGGGGATCTATCTGCCCGGCGTGACCGGCATCCGCATCGAGGACATCGTGGTGCTGGAGGCGAACGGGCCACGATTCCTCACGGTGTCGCCGCGTCAGGCGCTCGTCATCGATTCGTGAGGCTTGCCGACTGGCGATTCCCAGCGAACTCTCCTCCGGAAACGGTTGGCGGGACTGGGCGTCGCCCGGACCGCCCAGGGCGGGTGGCCTATCCTTTGCGGCGCACGGATCGGTTCACCAGCAGGAGCAACTCACGTTGATCAGCACCGGCGACGTCAGGAAGGGCGTCATCATCGAGCTCGACGGGCAGCTCATGAAGGTCCTCGACTGGACTCACATCAAGATGGCTCGTGGCTCGGCTCAGGTCCGAATGAAGCTGCAGAACGTGCGGAAGGGCGACATCGTGGAGCGCACCTTTCAGGCCGGCACCCGCTGGCCGCGGGCCAGGGTCGAGCAGCGCAAGGCGCAGTACCTGTACTCCGACGGCGAGGCGTACCACTTCATGGACACCGAGACGTATGACCAGTTCGTGATCCGCGGCGCCATGCTGGGCGACGACACCCGCTTCCTGCTCGAGAACACCGACGTCTTCGTCAGCACGCACGAGGGCGAGGTGCTCGGCGTCGACCTGCCGGTGACGGTCGACTTGCGCGTGACCCAGACCGATCCCGGCTTCGCCGGGGACACCGCCACCGGCGCCAAGAAGGCGGCGACGGTCGAGACAGGCCTCGTCGTCCAGGTGCCGCTGTTCGTGAACGAGGGCGACGTTCTGCGCATCGACACGCGGACGGGCGAGTACGTCACCCGGGTCCAGTGACGCCGCCGGCTCGCAGCGAGATCGGTGACCTCTAGGCATGCCCGATCAGCCCACGCTGTGGGAGCAGCCTGAGCTTCCTGAAGCCGGCGAGCCGCGGCCCCAGGCGCCCCGGGCCGCGCCCCGAATCCTGCGCGTCACCGACCTGAACCGCCGCGTGCGCAGCCTCCTCGACAGTGATGCCATCCTTGCCGACGTGTGGGTGGAGGGCGAGGTCAGCCAACCCTCGTTTCCACCATCGGGGCACTGCTTCTTCACGCTCAAGGACGCCAACAGCCAGGTGCGCGCCGCCCTCTTCCGCGAGGAGCTGACGCGGGCCGGCATGCGTCCGGAGCACGGCATGAACGTCATCATCCATGGACGGGTGCGCGCGTACGAGCCGCAAGGGGTCTACCAGCTCTACGTCGACACCATCCAGGCCGCCGGCGCCGGCGACCTGCATGCGCGCTACGAGGCCCTGCGCAGGGAGCTGGCCGCGGCGGGCCTCTTCGAGGACGGCCGCAAGCGCCCCATCCCGCGCTGGCCGCGACGTATCGGGGTGGTGACCTCGCCCGTCGGCGCCGTCTGGCGCGACATCAACAACGTGCTGCGCCGCCGATACCCGCTCGTCGAGCTCGTGCTAAGCCCCAGCGTCGTGCAGGGGATCACGGCCGCGCCTGCCATCGTCCGTGCGCTGCAGCGCCTGTATGCCCAGGACCCGATCGATACGATCATCCTGGCCCGCGGCGGCGGCTCGCTCGAGGACCTGTGGAGCTTCAATGACGAGCGGGTGGTCCGCGCCGTCGCCGATGCGCCGGTGCCGATCATCGTCGGCGTCGGCCACGAGTCCGACGTCACGCTCGCCGACTTCGCGGCGGACCTGCGCGCGCCAACCCCGAGTGCGGCAGCCGAGCTGGCCACGCCCGACGCCACGCAGCTGGCCACGGTGGTCGGCCGGCTGCGCGATCGCGCCACCTCCGCGCTCCTCGGACGTGCCGCCGAGCAGCGGCGATTCCTCGACGCGGAGCGACGTGCGCTGATCGGGCTGGCGCCCGACACCGGCGCCGCTCGCCAGCGCGCCTCCGACCTGCTCGACCGCGGCGCGCGGGCACTCGACGATCGCCTTGCCCGCCGTCGCATGGTCGTCCAATCGGCGCTCGCCTCGCTGCGCACCCTCTCGCCGACCGCGACCCTCGAGCGCGGCTACGCCGTTGCTCGCACCCCCGATGGCCGGATCGTCCGGGACGCGGGCCAGGTGGCAGCGGGGGATCCGATGCAGGTGATCGTGGCGCGCGGTACCGTGGAGACGCGCGTCGAGCGGCCCCGCGCCGACGCCACCGAGGAGCTGCTCACATGATCGACGACGCGCGGTTCGACGTTCTCACCGACGAGGAGCTGGCGCGCCGCCCCTTCGATGAGCTGGTGATGGCGCTCCAGCAGACGGTCCAGCGGCTGGAGGGCGGCAACGTCGGCCTGGAGGAGAGCATCAAGCTTTACAAGCAGGGCCTCCGGCTCCACGCGGCCTGCGAAACGCGGCTGCGGGAGGCCGAGCTCACCATCACCGAGCTCGGCCGGCGAGGCGTCACGGGGGCCGAGCCGGAGGGATGAGCCGTCATCAGGCCCATGCGTGCGGCTGACACCGCGGCCGTAGCCAGGCTGACGTCCCAGCTCGGATACCCGGTGGAAGCGTCAGAGCTCGCTTCGCGCGCGTCGGCGATCCGGGAACTGACCGATGGCGAGATCCTGGTGGCCACCGACGGCGCCGATCGACCGATCGGCTGGATCCACGTCGCGTCGCACGCCAGCCTCGAGGCGTCCCAGCAGGCCGTGATCCTCGGCCTCGTCGTCGAGGAGTCGCGGCGATGCGCGGGCATCGGCGCGGCGCTGACCGAGGCGGCCGAGGGCTGGGCGCACGGTCGGGGCGCCACTTCGATCATCGTCCGCTCGCGCAGCACGCGCGAGCGTGCGCATCGGTTCTATGAACGTATCGGCTACGTCGAAGTCAAACGCAGTCACGTCTTCGCCAAACCGCTCGTCTGATGGTGGCGCCCATCGGTCCTATACTTTCGTGCGATCCCTGGAGGGCATGTTTTCCTTGACTCTGCTCGAGACCATCCGCGAGCCGACACAGCTCCGCGACCTGACGCCCGAGCAGCTCGAGACCCTGGCGGGAGAGCTGCGCGAGAAGATGATCCGCACGGTTCATCACACCGGCGGGCACCTCGCGAGCTCGCTGGGGGTGGTCGAGCTGACACTGGCGCTTCATCGAGTGATGGATTCGCCGCGAGACCGGATCGTCTGGGACACCGGCCACCAGGCCTACGCGCACAAGCTGCTGACGGGGCGCTGGGATCGTTTCGACACGCTGCGGCAGGTCGGCGGCATCGGCGGCTTCCCGCGGCGCAGCGAGAGTGAGCACGACGTCTTCGACGGTGGCCACGCCGGGACCGGTGTCAGCATCGGCGTCGGGCTGGCAGCGGCGCGCGACGTCCGTCTGGGACCCGATCCGGCGCGGAGACAGTGAATTGCGGTATGCGTCGGCGACGCGGCCATCGGCTCCGGCCTGACCATGGAGGCGCTCAACCACCTGGGGCACACCAAGCACCCCCTGCTCATCGTGCTCAATGACAACGAGATGAGCATCAGCCCGTCGGTCGGCGGGCTGTCGACCCGGCTCAACAAGATGCGGCTATCGCGCGCCTACCAGGAGACGAAGTCCGCCACCGTTCGCGCTCTGCCGCGAGTTCCGATCATCGGCAAGCCGGCCTTCGAGCTGCTCGGCTGGGCCAAGGAGGGCTTCAAGCGCTCGTGGGCCAATGTCGGCTTCTTCGAGGACATGGGCATCACCTACATCGGCGTCCTGGATGGCCATGACCTGGACGAGCTCGAGGCTGCGTTCGAGGCTGCCTTCCAGCTGCACGCGCCCGTCCTGGTCCACGTCAAGACCATCAAGGGCAAGGGATACGCGCCTGCGGAGCAGGATTCGATCAGCTTCCACGGGGCCAGCCTGCCGCCCATCGACCTGTGCCTCATCGACCCCACCGAGGAGCCGCTGCCCGCCGAGGGAAAGCCCACCCGCAAGCCGAAGACCTACACCCAGACCTTCGTGGAGGAGGTCGTGCGCCTGGCGGAGACCGATGAGCGCATCGCCGCCATCACGGCGGGCATGCCGACGGGGACCGGCCTCGCGCGCTTCGCCGATCATTTTCCGGATCGGTTCCACGACGTGGGCATCGCTGAGCAGCACGCGGTGACGATGGCCGCTGGACTGGCTTTGGCCGGCATGCGCCCGGTCGTGGCGCTCTACTCCACCTTCGGCCAGCGCGCGTACGACGGGCTCGTTCACGACGTGTGCCAGAACGAGGTGCCGGTTCTGCTCGGGCTGGACCGATCCGGCCTCGTCGGCGAGGACGGGACTTCGCACCAGGGCATGTTCATGCTTCCCGGCTTGCGCTCGCTGCCGAACCTGGCGATCGGGTCGCCCAGGGACGAGCAGGAGCTTCGCGACCTCGTCGTGACCGCCCTGGCCCACCGCGGGCCGATGGCGCTGCTCTACCCGCGCGACGCCGGCGAGGACCTGCCGGATCGGTCGGGCGTCGAGTTGGAGATCGGGCGCGGCGAGGTGCTCCGCTCCGGCAACGACGTGCTCCTGGTTGGCTTCGGGCCGATCGTGCAGCGCCTGCTGGCCGTCGCGGACTCGCTCGAGGCCGATGATGTCGCGGCGTGCGTGGTCAATGCCCGTTGGGCCAAGCCGCTCGACGAGGCGCTCTTGGCCGAGCATGCGACCGGGAAACGGCTCGTGGTCACCGCCGAGGAGTCCGCCGCCATGGGCGGCTTCGGCGACGGCGTGCTCGACGCGCTGAACCGTGCCGGCATCCACGTTCCGCTCCACAAGGTGGCGCTGGCGGACGGATTCGTCCATCACGGGGCAGTCGAGGACCTCCGGCGTCAGCAACGGATCGACGAGCCCGGCATCCTCCAGCAGGTTCGCGACGCACTCGGCGTACCGGCCAAGCGGAACCGATCGAAGGTGTCGGCGGCATAGCGTTTCGTCCACGCGGCGACCGCCGCCGCCCCAGCGCCGCTCAGCGGTGAACGTCAGTTGACCGCTACCATCCGCCCGATGGCGCGCATCCGGCTCGACCAGCTCCTGACCGATCGCGGTCTGGCGCGCTCGCGGGCCGAGGCGCAGTCGCTCATCCACGCCGGAGCGGTGGAGCTCGACGGCACCCGTCGCTTGAAGCCAGGCCAGATGGTCGCGCCGAACGCCTCGGTCGCGATCGTCGAGAAGCCGCGCTGGGCGAGCCGCGCTGGGGCCAAGCTCGACCACGCGCTCGAGGCGTTCGGCGTGGAGGTCGAGGGCCAGGCCTGCCTGGACGCCGGAGCATCCACCGGCGGCTTCACCGACGTGCTCCTGGCCCGGGGCGCTCGCATCGTCTACGCGGTCGATGTTGGTCGGGCGCAGCTGCTCCAGCGGCTGCGAGACGACCCCCGCGTGGTGAGCATGGAGCGCACGAACCTGCGGGAGCTTCAGGATCTTTCCGAGGCGATCCAGCTGGCGACGCTCGACTTGAGCTTCATCAGCCTGCGGCTGGTGCTGCCGACCGTGCATCACCTGCTCGCCGATGACGGGCGCGTGGTGGCCCTGGTCAAGCCGCAGTTCGAGGCGGGCCGAGGGGACGTGCCGCGCGGCGGGGTCGTGCGCGAGCCGGCGGTCTGGGCGCGGGTTCTCAACGACCTGGCTCGCGACGCCACGGCGGTCGGACTCCACCCGCACGACGTCATCCGCTCGCCGATCACCGGCACCGACGGCAACGTCGAGTTCCTGGTGGACCTCCGGCGGGATCCGGCCGACCAGAGGCCATTCGCGAAGGCAAGCGTCGCCGCGATCCACGGCCCGTAGCACACGCGTATTACGATGCCTGCGATGAAACGCAGGATCGCGCGCGGCGCCGGGGACGTCGAGCAGCTCGGCATCGGCTTCGAGGGGGTCGAGGTCATCGAGCCGCCGGTCCATGAGCCGGCGCCGGACACGATGCGTCAGATCGTCAGCCTGCGCATGCCCGACGCGCTGATGGAGCGGGTCGAGGAGGCGGCCCGCGCGCGCGGCGTGTCGCCGTCGAGCCTGATGCGCGCGCTCATCGCCGCGGGCCTGGATCGCTCGTACGCCGCGGTGCGCGAGGCGGCCACGCCGCGCGACCTGGCCGGCGAGATCGCGGCGCTCGGCGACCGCATCGACGCGCTGGCGCGGGTGATCCAGGTCGGTCGCGAGCGGGACGAGGACTGATGGAGCTGCGGCGCATCGGCTTCGCCTTCAATCCGTACAACGCCGAGGCTGGCGCCGTGCTCGATCGGGCGCATGCATGGTGCCAGGCGAACGGCGTCGAGGCCTGGGACGCCCGCGCCGAGGACCGCGGCACCATCGCCGCGGCCTGCGCGGCGGGAACCGAACTCGTCTGCGTGCTCGGCGGGGATGGGACCTTCCTGCGCAGCGCCAGCGCCATCGGCGAGACGGGCGTGCCGGCGCTCGGCATCAACCTCGGGCGGGTCGGCTTCCTGGCCAAGGTCGAGACCGATGGGCTGGAGCGCGCGCTCGACCAGGTGGTGGCTGGTGACTACACCATCGAGGAACGCTTCCGGCTCGCGGCGTCGATCGTCCGGCCCGACGGGAGCATCGCCGAGCAGCATGCCTGTTTGAACGAGGTGGTGGTTGCGAGGGGGAAGCGGGTGCGCATGATCCGGCTGGAGGTCGAGGTTTCCGGCTCGCACCTGGCCACCTACGTGGCCGATGCGGTCGTCGTCGCCACGCCAACCGGATCGACCGCCTACAGCTTCAGTGCCGGAGGGTCGATTCTGGATCCACGGCTGCGGAACATGATCATCACGCCGGTGGCGTCGTACCTCTCGCCGCTGCACAGCGTGGTGGCCGGCGAGGATCACGTCGTCAATCTGACCCTGCGCGAGGCGGCCGATCCGGCGATCGTGAGCATCGACGGCCAGTGGGACATCGAGCTCGGTCCCGGCGACCGGGTCGAGGTGCGAGCGCTGCCCGAGCCGCTTCGGCTGCTGGAGCCGGCCGGTGCGACGCCCTTCTATGACCTGCTACGCACCAAGGCCGGCCTGCTCCCGTACTGATGGCACTGAGAGAGCTGACGGTCGAGAACCTGGCACTCGTCGAGTCGGTGCGCCTGGCGCTCGGGGACGGTTTCACGGTGCTGACAGGAGAGACAGGGGCAGGCAAGTCGCTTGTCGTCGAGGCGGTCGCCCTGGCGCTCGGCGCGCGGGCATCCACCGACCAGGTTCGCTCGGGAACGGAGGCCGCCCGGGTGGAGGCCATCTTCGACGCCCCCGCCCTGCCTTCGGACGACGCAATGTCCGAGGTCGTCGCTGCGGGCGAGGGAAGCGTCATCGTGCGCCGCGAGGTCGGCGCCGACGGCCGCTCGATGGCGCGGCTCAACGACCGTGCCGTCACCGTCGGTGGCTTGGCCGGACTGGGTGGCAGGCTGGGCGAGATCCACGGCCAGCACGACCAGCAGCGACTGCTCGAGCCGACGCGGCAGCTAATCCTCCTCGACGGCTTCGGCGCGCACGGGGCGCTCCTGTCCGACGTGGCGGAGCGCCATCGAGCATGGCGCGCGACCGCCGCCGCCTCCGCGGAGCTCCTCACCGATGCCCACGAGCTGGCCCGACGGGTCGAGCTGCTGCGCCACCAGGTCGACGAGATCGAGGGCGCCGCGCCGCGTGTCGGGGAGGACGCCGAGCTGGAGGCGCAGCTTCGTGCGGCCGAGCACGCCGAGCTGATCGCCCGATCGGCGGCTGCAGCGATCGCCGCATTGCGCGAGGACGCCGGTGCCGGGGAGTCGCTCTCTGCCGCGGAGCGCAGCCTGTCGACCGCCGCGCAGCATGACGAGCGGTTCGCCGCCCTTGCCGAACGAGCCTCGGGCCTGGCCGCCGAGGCGGCCGAGCTGGCGCGCGACGCTGGCGCGATCGCCGAGGCGGTCGATCTCGATCCCGCCAGCCGATCGGCGGCCGAGGAGCGGCTGACGCTCTTCTACGATCTGCGGCGCAAGTACGGCGAAACGCTCGAGGCAGTCATCGCCTTCGGCGCTTCGGCCGCCGCCGAGCTGGAGGCGCTCGAGAACCAGGAGGGAGCTCGCGAGCGGCTGCGTGCCGAGGAAGTGGAGCGCCGCGCCGCCCTCGAGGAGGCAGTCACGGCCCTGACCATGGCCCGCCGGGGGACCGCCGAACGGCTGAGCGCGGCGGTGAACGAGGAACTCCCGCCGCTGGGGCTCACCTCGGGAGCATTCGGGATCGAGCTGGAGCCGGCCGAGGCCGGTCCCACCGGCGCCGACCGGGTGACCTTCACGTTCGCGCCGAATGCCGGCGAGCCGCCGCGACCGCTGGCCCGCATTGCGTCTGGTGGCGAGGCGAGCCGGCTCTCGTTGGCCCTCGAGGTCGTGCTGGCCGCGGCCGACGACACGCCGCTGCTGGTGTTCGACGAGATCGACGCGGGGGTCGGCGGACGGAACGCCTCGGCGCTGGGGGAGCGGTTGCATGCTCTCGGTCGCTTCCACCAGGTGCTGTGTGTCACGCACCTCCCGCAGCTTGCCGCGCACGCCGATGCGCACATCGTCGTCGGCAAGCGCGAGGTCGAGGGCCGCACGACGACCGAGGCGCGCCTGCTGAGCGGGCCCGAGCGCACGACCGAGCTGGCCGCCATGCTGGGCGGCGCGAAGGCGGGGGAGGAGGCGCACGCCGCTGCCGAGGCGCTGCTTCGGAGCGCGGGGCAGGACGCGAGCACGGTGCGTCCATCGGCGCGCGTGCGAGTCGATCCGTGAATCCATGAAGCACGGCGCGGCGGATCCGGCGCTCGTGAAGGCGGTCGACTCCTTCCTTCAGGAGCTCCGCGTGGAGCGCGGTCTCTCCCCGCTGACCATCCGGGCCTACCGGAACGACCTGTCCCAGTTCGCCGAGATCGCCGACAGCCGATGGCGTGACGATCCGCAGCCGCTCCTCGACTTCGTCACGGGACTCCAGCGCGCCGGCGCCCGCGGCAGCACCCAGGCCCGCAAGAGCGCCGCGGTGCGCAGCTTCTACGGCTTTGCGCTGCGCGAGGGCCTCGCAACCCGCGACGTGCCCGCGCTGGTCGACGCCCCGCGCCCCGGCAGCTATCTCCCCGACGTCCTGGCTCCCGAGGTCGTGGCACGCATCCTGGATGCGCCGCCGGCCGACGACCTCATCGGCATCCGGGATCGGGCCATCCTGGAGCTCCTCTACGGCTGCGGCCTGCGCGTCAGCGAGCTTGTCGGCCTCGACACGGACCGTGTCGACCTGAAGAGCCAGCAGGTGCGGGTGATCGGCAAGGGAAACAAGGAACGTCGCGTGCCGATGGGGGACGAGGCGCGCGAGCGGTTGCATCGGTACCGGTCGGGTCCGCGCAACGAGTGGACGGCCGGGAAGCCGAGCCCGGCCGTGTTCGTCGGCCGGCGCGGACACAGGCTCAGCCGGGAGTCGGTGTGGAAGCTGGTGAAGCGCTGGACGGAGGCTGCGGGAGTCACGGAACGGGTGACGCCACACACCTTTCGGCACAGCTTTGCCACCCATCTGCTCGAGGGCGGCGCCGATCTGCGGGTGGTTCAGGCCCTGCTCTGTTATTATATCATCTGCACCACCGAGATCTACACCCACCTGACCGGCGAACGCGTGCGCGAGGTCTACGCCAGGGCGCATCCGAGAGCCTGAGCCGCCCCGAACAGCGGAGTGTACGAGGCCCCATGAGCTACGCGCGCAACCTCCTCAGCCGTGGCGAGGAGGTCGTCTACGAGAGCCGCCAGCACTGGTTCGCCGTCATCGCGCGGACGTGGATCTGGATCCTGGTCGCCATCGTTGCTCTCGCCCTCGCACTCTGGATCGGCACGAACGAGGGGCAGGTCCTCGACAATCCGAGCCTGGATGGCGTCGTGACGGTGATCGCGGTCGTGGCGCTGCTGGCGGCCATCGGCTGGATCGGCTTCGTGCTCTGGGACTGGCGCAACCAGGAGTGGCTCATCACCACGCGGCGCGTGATGCGCGCCGAGGGCGTCCTCAACAAGAGCGTCTCCGACTCCAGCCTCGAGAAGATCAACGACGCTCGGCTGGACCAGAGCGT
>JALZDF010000086.1 GCA_030862645.1 Chloroflexota bacterium | reverse complement strand
CCGATACGACATCTTCGCCGTACTTCGCGATGAGGCGAGCGGCCTGGCGCTGGAGGCCGGCCCGAAGGTAGTGGTGGATTGCCTCGGGCCACTGCTCAGTCGTCTCGAAGTACGAGGCCGCATGGATGTGAAGGCCGATCACCTCGGCATCCGACCGCTCGGCGATGAGCCGCCGCTCGAGGAAGTCGCGGAACAGGTTGTGGTAGCGGTAGCGCTCTTCGTCCAGGCGATTGGTGAAGAGCCCACGATGCTCCAGTCCGTTCAGCTCGCGGCGCCCATCATGGACACCGGCCAGCCGTTCGGCCACCTCCGGCGTGATCTGTTGAAGGATCGAGGTCGTTAGCAGGAAGTTCCGCGTCTCCTCGGGCTGCTGGTCGAGCACCTCCTCGGCAAGGAACTCGAACAGGTCGCTATCGGTCGTGGCGGTGATCGACTGGATGAATTCGCGACGCTCTTCCGGCGAAGGCCGTTCGCGGAGCGAGACTTCCACCAGCTGCAGCGACGCCGCCCAGCCCTCGGTGCGGCGCTCGAGCTCGGCCACGTCGCTTGGATCAAGCGGGTCGTTGTAGATGTCGCGGAAGAGCTCGTTGATCTCCGATTCGGTGAAGCGCAGCGCATCGGTCCTGAGCTCGGCGTAGCCGGAATGTGTCTTGAAACGAGCGAACTGGAGGCGCGGCTTGACCCGAGACGCGAACACGAACCGGCAAGTCGGCGGCGCGTCGCGCAGGATCTGGTTCCACAGGCCGCGGACCTCGGTGACCGCATTCACATACTGCCAGTCGTCGATGATGAAGGTGCACGGCTCCGTGAGCCGCTCATGCATCTCGGCGAGCAAGTAGGCAGCGACGCCTGGACGTGACGATCCCGGTCCGCCGAGCTGCTGGAGCATGGAATGTGCGCGGCGGCCGAAGCCCTTGTGGCGCTTGCTGATCGACTCGATCAGGTAGCTGATGTGGAAGGTCCAGTCGCGATCACTGCGGTCGAGCTTGTACCAGTAGCATGGGAAGTCCACCTCGCGCTCCCACTGCCAGAGGAGCGTGGTCTTGCCGTAGCCCGCATCGGCGGCGATGACGGCGGCCCGACCGGCGGCTGCCTCGTTGAGCCAGTCCAGCAGGCGGGCTCGGCGAAGCGTCGGCGTCGCGTAATGCGGCGACGCCACCTTGTTGAGGATCAGCGGATAGGCGTACTTGATGTCCGACAAACCATCGGTCTCCTGGTTCCTGAAGATACCGATGCCGTCGTCGCGCCCCCGCGGCGAGCGCGTCGGTCGTTTGCCCTGACTCTAGCGCCGGCCGATTATCAGCCGATTACCGGACAAAGGAAAGGATCCGCTCCACGCTGGCCTCGACCGGCTCGTCGCTGTTGTCGAGGACATGCCATCCCGGCAGCTCGGCGTCTCGCGCCAGGTCGTTGTCGATCGTCCGCATGACGCCCTCCAGGATCGACGTATCGAAAGGCTTGTTCTGGCGCTGGTGGTTGCGCTGGAGGGCTGCCTCCAGACTGGGACGAAGCACGATCCCGACCCTCCTCTCCAGCAAGCCCGCGTGGCCCAGTGCCTCGTCGATCGCGGTCGGCTCGATCGCGCCTTCGATGGCGACCGCGAAGCCAGCCTGGCCATAGACTTTCGCCAGAGCCGCGGATGCCAGGATGGCGAGATTGAACTGGCGTGTCGTCTCATCGGTCCAGTTGAGCGGACTCGCCAGGCCGCTCGTCACCATTTCGCGGATGGCGTCGACGTCGAGGTGGTATCCGAACGGAAAGTGGTCCAGAAGTGCCTCCGCGACCGTCGACTTTCCCGCCGACAGCTGGCCGGTGATCACGAAAATCGGCGGAGACTCATTCACCGCGGGAGTCTATCGGCTAGAGTGCGGGCACCGTGCGCGCCTTCATCGGTCTCGGAGGAAATCTTGGTGAGCCGGCCGTGGCCTTCCGCGCGGCGGTTGCGGAGCTGCGCGGCACAGGCCTCGTCGCGGGCGTCTCGTCCCTGTACGACAGCGCGCCGCGTGACTCGCTCGACCAGCCGCGCTTCCTGAACGCCGCCCTCGAGCTGCAGACCGATCTGGAGCCGACGGATCTCCTGAACGAGCTCAAGCGCCTGGAGCTTGCCCTGGGGCGGGACCCCCATGGCCGCCGATGGGGGCCGCGAGTCATCGACCTCGACATTCTGGCCTTCGACGGCCGATGCGTCACCGATCCCGAGCATGACCTGATCGTGCCGCATCCGCGGTTCCACGAGCGACGGTTCGCCCTGGAGCCGGTCGCGGAGCTCGATCCGGGATTGCGGCCGTGGCGCAATTGCTCCGACCTTCGCGTGGAAGTCACCGTCGCGGACCTGCTCGCCACGGTCGCCGGTCAGGAGGTCCTTCGCATCGGCGGCCCCGACTGGGCGGATCCGCAGTCCCGAAGCTGACGGAGTGGACCGAACCCGGGGCACAGTCGTGCCACGAGAACGCCGCCACTCGGACGACTACAGCCGCACCTTCGGCGGCTTGCCCGGGTCCCACATATGGACCGTGTCGATGAACCGGACCAGGCCGCCCCGGTAGCTCATCATCAGCGAGTGGGTGCGCGCGCCGCCGCCGAAGAAGCGAACGCCGCGAAGTAGCTCGCCATCGGTCACACCGGTGGCACAGAAGACGACGTTGTCGCCGGAGGCGAGGTCGTTGGTCGAGTACACGCGGTCAACGTCATCCACGTCAACGCCCATGGTTCGCGCCCGCTCCTTCTCCTCGTCGGAGCGCCACCTGAACCGGGCCTGAATTTCACCGCCCAGGCACTTCAAGGCGGCAGCTGAGAGGACACCCTCGGGCGCTCCGCCGATCCCCATCACGGCGTGCACGCCGGTTCCCGACACCGCCACGCTGATGGCGGCGGTCAGGTCGCCATCGCCGATGAGCTTGATGCGGGCGCCGGCTGACCGGACGTCGGCGATGAGCTGCTCGTGGCGCGGGCGCTCCAGGATGACCACCGTGATGTCCCAGACGTTGCGTCCGAGGCGCTCGGCGACGGTGTTGAGCGTCGTCGCCACCGGATCGGTGATGTCGACGTGGCCGGCCACCATCGGCCCGACGATCAGCTTCTCGAGGTAGGTGTCCGGCGCGTGCATCAGTCCGCCCGGTTCGGAGGCGGCCAGTACGGCGGTGGCATTGGCGGACCCGGTGGCCACCAGGTTCGTGCCCTCCAGCGGATCCACGGCGATGTCGATCGAAGTGGCGGCATCCGGGTTGCCGACTCTCTCGCCGATGTAGAGCATCGGCGCCTCGTCGCGCTCCCCCTCGCCGATGACGATGGTGCCGGTGATGTCGGCGTCGTCCATCGCCTTGCGCATCGCCGTGACGGCGGCCTGATCGGCACCGTCGCGGTCACCGCGGCCCATGAGCCGGGCGGCGGCGATGGCTCCGGCCTCGGTGGCCCGGATGGCTTCGGCGATGATGACCTTGTCGACCGGTGCCCGCTGGTTCATCGCATCAGTGTTTGAAGTGGCGCCGGCCGGTGAAGACCATGGCCATGTGGTGGCGGTCGGCGACCTCGATCGCCATCTCGTCGCGGATGCTGCCGCCGGGCTGGATGATGGCCGTCACGCCGGCCTGGGCCGCGATCTGAATGCCGTCGGGGAATGGGAAATAGGCGTCGCTGGCCATGACGGAGAGGGGCGCACGCTCGCCCGCCTTGCGCAGCGCCACCTCGACGCTGACCACGCGCGACGGCTGCCCGGCCCCCATGCCGACCATGGCGTGCTTCTTCGCCAGCACGACCGCGTTCGACTTCACGTGACGCACCGCGCGCCAGGCGAAGAGCAGGTCGGTCAGCTCCTCCAGGGTCGGCCGTCGTTGGGTCACGGGCTGGAGCTTGTCGCGGTCCTCCTCCAGGTTGTCGAAGGTCTGGACCAGCACGCCACCGCCAATGCGCTTGAAGTCGAACTTGCCGATGCCGAGCTCGTCGCCCTCATCCTCGGCGGGCGGTACCTCCACGATCTCGAAGCCGCGCTTGGTGCGTAGAATCTCGAGCGCTTCGGGCGTGTAGCCGGGGGCGACGATCGCCTCGAAGAACCCGGGACGGATGGCGCGGGCGGCGGCCTCGTCGATGGTGCGATTGGCGCCGATGACTCCACCGTAGGCGCTCACGCTGTCGCCCTCGAGCGCCAGTCGGAACGCCTCGGCCAGGTCCACCACGCTGGCCAGGCCGCACGGATTGCCGTGCTTGACGATCGTGACCGCCGGGGTCTTGAAGTCGGAGGCGATGCCCCAGGCGGCGTCGAGATCGAGCAGGTTGTTGAACGAGAGGTCCTTGCCGGCGATCTGATGGGCGCTGCTGATCGAGCCGCCGGCGTGCGCCGGATCGGTGTAGAAGGCGCCCAGCTGGTGCGGATTCTCGCCGTAGCGCAGGTCGGCCTTCTTCTCGACGACCATGGTCAGACGCGAAGGGAAGACGGTACCGGTGGCGACATTCAGGTAGCTCGCGATCTGCGCGTCGTAGGCGGCCGTCACGGCGAAGGCCTCGCCGGCCAGCTTCTGACGCGTCTCGGGGCTCACGCTGCCCTGCGTCTTGACGTCGCGCAGGACCGATGCGTACTGAGTGGGGCTCGAGACCGCGGCAACGCCCGGAAAGTTCTTGGCCGCCGCCCGGAGCAGGGCCACGCCGCCGATGTCGATCTGCTCGAGCGCCTGGTCCAGGCTCGTGTTCGGCTGCCGAACCGTGCGGGCGAAGGGATAGAGGTTGACGACCACGATGTCGATCTGCTCGATGCCGTGCTCGGCCAGCTGGGCCAGGTGATCGGGCTGATCGCGACGGGCCAGCAGCCCGGCGAAGATGTTGGGATGGAGGGTCTTGACCCGCCCGCCGAGGATTTCGTTCGTCTCCGTCAGGTCGGCGACGGGGCGGATCCCCTCGATGCCGGCATCCGTGAGGTGGGCGCGGGTGCCATCGGTGGCGAAACACTCGGTGCCGGCATCGATCAGGCCCCTCGCGAGCTCGACGATGCCTTCTCGATCACTGACTGAGAGCAGGGCGCGCAATCGACGTCCTCGTGGTGCGGGCGGAATGCCTCGGGGCACTCGATTATAAGCGTGCCGCTGGGCCGAAATCGCCACTCGCATGCTAGACTCCGCCGCCGATGAACCTCCTCACCGATCCCTTCACGCCGGCGACGTTCCCCGACCTCTTCACGCTCATGTGGGTCGCCGGCCTGCTGATCGCCATCGGCGCCATCCTCGTCTACAACCTCGCCCAGCGCCGATACCGTCGCTACCCGGTGCTGCTCGCGCTCCACGAATGGGTCTTCTGGCCGATCATCGTCACCTGGGGCGTCATCCCCTTGCTGGTCGTCATCGGCGTTCCGTTCATCCTGCAGCTGGTCATCGTGCTGACGGGGATGGGGCTGGCCGCCCACGCCGCCTTCGTCCGCTTTCCGCCGCGCATCGCCGCCGCCAACGACGAGATTCGCCGCCGACGGTTCGTGCCGCCACCGCGCCGCACCGAGCGCGAGCGCGCCAAGCCGACTCCCGCCGGCCGGCGCCGCAAGCATCGGTAGGCACGCGCAAACCGGTTGACGCAGGAGGAGCGTCCGTCGTAGAGTCCGTCACCGACGGCGCGCACAGGGCGCGCTCCCGAAGCCACCGAGGAGGAGACATGGCAGAGACCGCAGGGACGGTTCTTCGCGCGTCGCGCCTCCGGATGGAGCTCGTCGGCTAGGAGCAGCTGGTTTTCACCGCCGCTCGCCGCACGGGCCGCCCGCCGGGGCGGCCTCCGTCATACCTGGGGCCGAACGCGCGACGCGCACACCGCAGCGTCCCTTCATCCGCTCGATCCCAGGAGATCCACCGTTGCGCCAGTCCCGTGACTCACGCCGCGTTCGGCATCGGCCGCGCGCACAACCGAGCTCGTTCCGCTGCGTCCACTGCCGTCTCGACGTGCCGTCCGACGCGCCGGGCACCCAGCACCGCAACCACTGTCCCGCCTGCCTCTGGTCCCGTCACGTCGACGATCGGCCGGGTGACCGCGCGATGACCGACGAATGCGGCTCCGGCATGGAGCCGATCGCCATCACCGTGCGCGGCAAGGGCGAGTGGGTGCTCATCCATCGATGCGCCGGGTGCGGCGAGCTGCACGCCAACCGGACGGCGGCGGACGACTCGCCGCTCCTTCTGGTGCGGCTGGCGGTGAAGCCGCTCGCCCTGCCGCCGTTCCCGCTGGACCGGTTGGCATTGGTGTGAAGGTCGGCCCTCGTGGGCCGGCCTTCACCGTCTGCTCGAGCGCCGAGGCGCCTAGTTCACGCGCGTGATCCGGTCCACCGACATGGGCGTGTACGGGTCATGGGCGCCGAGATAGGCCTCGAGCGCCACCAGGTCATCGTCCCCGGTGGCCGGGTCGGTCCCCTCCCTGAAGATCGGGAAGTCGTCGCCTCCGTCGCCCAGGAAGTTGTTCATCGTCACACGGTAGGTGCCGGCGGGATCAATCGTGACCCCGTCGAGCTTGATCGTCGATGGGTCGACCCGGTTCCCAGCCGCGGCCGCCGAGCCGTCCCACGTATAGGTGAAGCCCTCGGACACCTGCAGGATCAGCGTTCGCGTGCCGCCTGCTGACGTGACGAACTGCTGTTCGAGCAGCCGCTCGATCTGCGCGCCCGTGAACGTCTTCGTCGTCACGATGTTGCTGAACGGCTGGACCGCGAAGGCCTCGCCGTGAGTGATTGGCCCGGCGTCCAGGTTGGCCCTGATGCCGCCGGGGTTCATGAACGCGATCTGCGCGCCCTCGCCCAGGGAAGACTCCAGCTGCGCATCGGCGATGAGGCGGCCGAGGGTCGACTCGCGTCCGGAGGTCACGACCGCCCGATCCATCGCCGCCGTCGTCTCGCCCACCTCGACCGCCGCGATCGGAGCGGCGAAGACGTTGTACTCGGCGACGAGGCTCGTCAGGTCGCCCGCCTTTGCGACGTCCTGTGTGACGATTCGGTTGTTGACCGTGAAGCTGCCCGGCACGAAATCACCGGTGGCCGGGTCGACTTCCGCGTCGATGTCGGTCACGAGCCGTCCCTGCGCCGCGGCGCCAGTGACGATCTTGCCGTCGATGTTGCAGTTGACCGCCCAGTTCGTGTGGCCGGTGATGACGACATCGATTTCCTCGTCCATCATCGGGACGATGCTGGGGATGGGCCCCGTCGCCCCCACGCACTGGTTGATGGCGCTCACATTGCCCGCGCCGTTCCCCGAGGCCGGGACCGACCCGCCCTCGTGCAGGAGCACGACGATCGCCTCCACGCCACGCCGCTTGAGGTGCGGCACGAGCGCGTTGACGGACTCGGCCTCGTCGAGGAAATCGACCGACGCGATGCCGCCGGGCGAGACGATGAGCGGCGTGCCTTCCAGCGTCATTCCGACGAAAGCCACCTTGGTGCCGCCGGCGAATTCGTGGATGGCGTAGGGCGGGAAGATGGTCTGGCCGTTGTCCTTGTACGTCACGTTGGCGGCAAGAAACTCGAACTCTGCCCCGTCGAAGCCGTCGCCATCTCCGCATCCGTCGACCGGATGGCATCCGTCCGGCGTGGGGGTGTAGCGCCGGCCCGGCTCGTCGCCGTATCTCATGCGGAGCAGCTCGTTCACGCCCTCGTCGAATTCGTGGTTGCCTACGCCGTTGTAGTCGAGGTCCATGAGGTTGAACGCCTCGATGGTGGGCTCGTCGTGGAAGAGCGCCGACAGGAGCGGCGTGGCGCCGATGAGGTCACCGGCCGAGACGAAGACGGTGTTGTCGGGATTCGTCGCCCTCAGAGTGCGGACGTGCGTCGCCAGGTACTCGACCCCGCCGGCCGGGATGCAGTTGGGCGTACCGTCCGGATTACAGGTCTGGTTCGGAAAGCTACCTTGCAAGGAGCCGATCCGGCCGCTTGAGCTGGCGATTGGATTCACGACCTCGAGCTGGCCGTGGAAGTCGTTCAGACCGAGGATCTGAACTTCGACGGGTGGCTTGGGACTCGGGTCCTTGGCCAAAGCCGTCGGTGCGCTCATGGTGAGGAGCAGGGCGAGCGCGCTCATGAGCGCAATCACCCGGCGGAGGCGCGAGAATCGGGTCACAGAATCAACTCCTTGGCCGGGGTGTGGGCGGCCGTCGCGGCGGGCCTGCCGGACGTGCAGGCGCTGATCCTAGCGTGCGCTGTGCCCGCGGATCAATGCTCGTGCGTCAAGGCGCCGTGAAATTCCCCTCGCGCGCCGACGCGCGGATCAGTGGAGCGGCTCGAAAGACATCGGGCCGGAATACCCGGCTGTGCGAACGATCGCCCGGCTCGCGTACCACCACCGGACGGAGGCTCAGTGGACGGTCGTGGGCGATCCGCCGGGAGCGGGTGACGGTCGGGGGGCCGCAGTCGGCTCGACCGAGCCGTTGAAGGTCAGGCCTCCGTCGGTTCCTGCATCGATGCTGACCGTGTCACCCGAGGTGAACTCGCCGGCCAGGACCCGTCGCGCGAGGGGATTCTCGAGGTGCCGCTGGATGGCACGGCGCAACGGCCTGGCGCCATAGACCGGATCGTAGCCCTCCCTCGCGAGGAGGGTGAGGGCGGCATCGGTGACCTGCAGGGCCACCCCGGTTTCCCCGAGCCGCCGCTCGACGTTGGCGACCAGCAGCCCGACGATCTGGCGAAGCTGCGACTCGTCCAGCGGCCGGAAGACGATGATCTCATCGACGCGGTTCAGGAACTCGGGGCGGAAATGCTCGCGTAGCTGGAGTCGGACGCTCTCGGCGGCGCCCTCGAACGCGGCAGGTCCGCCTTCGGCGGCTTCGATCAGCGAGGTCGAGCCTATGTTGCTGGTCATGATCAGGACCGTGTTCTTGAAGTCGACCGTGCGGCCCTGCGAGTCCGTCAGACGTCCATCGTCGAGCAGCTGGAGCAGGACATTGAAGACGTCCGGATGGGCCTTCTCGATTTCATCGAACAGGACCACCTGGTACGGCCGGCGCCGGACGGCCTCGGTCAGCTGGCCCCCCTCCTCGTAGCCGACGTACCCGGGTGGCGCGCCGACCAGGCGGGACGTCGAGAACTTCTCCATGTATTCGCTCATATCGATCCGCACCAGCGCATGCTCGTCGTCGAACAGGAACTCGGCGAGGGCGCGCGCGAGCTCCGTCTTGCCGACGCCCGTGGGCCCCAGGAAGATGAACGAGCCGATTGGCCGTTTCGGGTCCTTCAGGCCGGCACGAGCCCGGCGGATGGCGTCCGACACGGCGGTAACGGCCTCCTCCTGGCCGATGAGCCGAGCATGCAGCCGATCCTCCATGTGGAGCAGCTTCTCGGTCTCGCCCTCCATCAGGCGGCTGACCGGGATGCCGGTCCAGCGGGCCACCACCTCGGCGACGTCATCGGCGTCGACCTCCTCCTTGAGCAGGACCGATCCTGACGCCTTTAGCTCCCGGAGCTGCTCCTCCAGCTCGGAGAGGCGCTTTTCGAGCTCGGTGGCGGTGCCGTACTTCAGCTCGGCGGCGCGTGCGTAGTCGGCGGCGCGCTCGGCTGCCTCGATCTCCGGCTGGAGCCGCTCCTGCTCCTCGCGCGTCGAGCGAATGGATCCAACGACCTCCTTCTCGCGCTCCCACTGCGACTTCATGGCGTCGCCGCGCTCGCGAAGATCGGCGAGCTCGCGCTCGAGGTTGTCGAGCCGCGCCCTCGATGCGTCGTCCTTCTCCTTGCGCAGCGCTTCGCGCTCGATCTCTAGCTGCATGCGCCGTCGCTCGATCTCGTCGAGCTCGGCCGGCATGGAGTCCATCTCCATCCGCAGCCGGGACGCGGCCTCGTCCACCAGGTCGATCGCCTTGTCGGGCAGGAAGCGCTCGGTGATGTATCGGTTGGAGAGGACGGCGGCGGCAACCAGGGCCGAGTCGGTGATCCGTACGCCGTGGTGCACCTCGTAGCGCTCGCGCAGGCCGCGCAGGATGCTGATGGTGTCCTCGACGCCCGGCTGGTCGACGACGATCGGCTGGAAACGACGCTCGAGGGCTGCGTCCTTCTCGATGTGCTTGCGGTACTCGTCGAGCGTCGTGGCGCCGATGCAGTGCAGCTCGCCGCGGGCGAGCATCGGCTTGAGCAGGTTGGAGGCGTCCATGGCGCCCTCCGCGGCACCGGCGCCGACGACGGTGTGCAGCTCGTCGATGAACAGGATGATGGTGCCGTCCGAGTCGGTCACCTCCTTGAGCACCGCCTTGAGGCGTTCCTCGAACTCGCCGCGGTACTTGGCACCGGCGACGAGCGCACCGAGGTCGAGCGCCACCACCCGCCGGTCGCGCAGGCCATCCGGGACGTCACCTCGCACGATGCGCTGGGCCAGCCCCTCGGCGATGGCCGTCTTGCCGACTCCCGGCTCGCCGATGAGGACCGGGTTGTTCTTGGTTCGCCGGCTGAGCACCTGGATCACGCGGCGAATCTCCTCGTCGCGGCCGATGACCGGGTCGAGCGCGCCCTTGCGGGCCGCATCGGTGAGGTCGCGGCCGTACTTGTCCAGTGCCTCGTAGGTCGCTTCGGGATTCTCGCTCGTCACGCGCTGTGATCCTCTGATCTGGGTGAGCGCCTCCAGCACCGATGCGGGCGTCACCCCAGCCTGGAGCATGATGCGCGCCGCCGAGGAGTCGCCGGCCTCGATGGCTGCCATCAGCAGGTGCTCGGTCGAGACGTACTCGTCATGCATCCGCTCGGCCACGGCATGCGCGTCGGTCAGGACGCGGCGGGCCTCGTTCGAGAGCTGGAGCTGCTGGGCGGCGCCCGATACCTTCGGCAGCCTCGCCAGCTCGTCGCGCAAGGACCCGGCCACGCTGGGTGGCGTAACGCCGATGCGGGTCAGCACGGCGGGCACGACGCCGTCGGGCTGGTCGACGAGCACGAGCAGCAGGTGGGCGACCTCGAGCTGGGCGTGGCCCTCCGACTCGGCGAGCTGCTGCGCGCTCACGATCGCCTCGGTCGCGCGTTGGGTGAATCGGTCGGTTTGCATCGGTCTCAGCTCAGCTTCTGTCGCGGATCAGGCTGTGGCGCGGCGGCCAGGATCGGCTCGAGCCTGGCGCGGGTCTCGTCGTCCAGCCTGGGCAGCACGACCCTGGTGATCACCACCAGGTCGCCCTTCTGGGACGAGCCACGCTTCGGTAGGCCGCGGTTCTTGACGCGGATCTCTTGGGCGTTCTGGGTGTTCGGGCGGATCCGCAGCTTGACGCTGCCGGTCGGCGTGCGAACCGGCACCTCCGCGCCGAGGAGCGCCTCACCCAGGGTGAGCGGCAGCTCGGTCCGCAGGTCACTGCCGTCCCGCTCGAACCGGGGATCGGGCTGAACGCGGACGGTGATGACGAGGTCGCCCCCGTCGACGGCGCCGCTCAGCTTCACCTTCGAGCCGTCGCCGACACCGGCGGGAATCTTTACGTGAAGCCGCTTGCCGTTGACGTTGACCATCCGTTCGGCGCCCGTGGCGACTTCTGCGAGGGTGACGTCCGCGGTGGCCTGCGCCGATGGGACCGCGCGCGCCCGCCGGCCGCCGCCCAGATCGGACAGGTCGACGTACTCGAAGCCGCCACCGGTGCCGCCGCCGAACGGACTCCCGCCCGAGGCCGCCGCGCCGCCGAAGAACTGGCGGAAGAAGTCACTGAAGCCGCCCATCTCATCGGCCGATGCGGTGCGGTAGGACCATCGCGTGCCGCCGGGCGCTCCGCCGAATCCGGCCCAATCGGTCGCGCCCCCTGAGCCGAAGCCGGCCTGCTGGTAGGCCTGCCAGTTGGCGCCCAGCTCGTCGTACTGCTTTCGCTTCTCAGGATCGGCCAGGACGGCATGGGCCTCGTTGGCGTCCTTGAAGCGCTTCTCGGCCGCCGGATCCTTGTTGGTGTCCGGATGGAGCTCGCGGGCCAGCCGGCGATAGGCCTTCTTGATCTCGGCCTGGCTCGCCGTCTTTGGGACGCCGAGGATCGCGTAGTAGTCCTTGTACTCCATCAGTCAGGCGAGTGGTGAGCCGGGGCATGGATGCCCCGGCCCGATTCCCTGTGCCTAGGCGGGTTGGCCCGCCGGTGGCTGGTCGGATGGCTTGTCGCCGGTGGCCGCGATCGGCGGCTCGACGGGCTTGCGCGCCCGGCGCGGCCGTCGCGCGACCCGCTGCTGCCGCTCCTGGCGCTCGGCCTTGATGCGGGCCGCGGACCGGGGCGCCTCGATGAGCGCCTCGGCCAGCACCTGGTCCATGTTCTCGACCGGCACGATCCGGAGCTGCTGGCGCACCTCTTCCGGCACGTCCACGAGATCCTTCTCGTTCCGCTGGGGGATGAGAACCGTCTTCACCCCGGCGAGATGCGCGGCGAGGAGCTTGGACTTCAGCCCGCCAATCGGCAGGACCCGGCCGCGAAGCGTGATCTCGCCCGTCATGGCCAGGTCGCGCCGCACCGGCTTCTGGGTCAGGAGGCTGGCCATCGCGGTCGCCATGGTGACGCCGGCGCTGGGACCATCCTTCGGAGTAGCGCCCGCCGGAACGTGGATGTGGACCGTCGTCTTCTCGAAGGCGCCCGGATCGATGCCGAGCTCCTTCGTGCGCGCCCGGATGTAGCTCATCCCGGCCCGCGCCGACTCCTTCATCACGTCGCCGAGTTGGCCGGTCAGCAGGAAGTCGTCCTTGCCGTCCATGCGGGTCGCTTCGACCTGCACGATGTCGCCCCCCGCGTCGCTGACCACGAGGCCGGTGACCATGCCGATCTGGTCCTCCGCCTCCAGTTCGCCGTACTCGAAGCGACCCGGCCCCAGGTAGTCCTCGAGATCCTCCGGCTTGACGACGACCTTCGTCTTCGGGTCGCTCGCCACCCGGCGGGCAACCTTGCGAGCCACGTTAGCGATCTCCCGCTCCAGGTTTCGGACCCCGGCCTCGCGGGTGAAGGCCTGGATCAGGCGCACCAGTGCCGCCTCCTCGAACACGAGGTTCTCGGGCGTCAGTCCGTGGTTCTCGAGCTGTTTCGGCACCAGGAAGCGCTCCGCGATGCGGACCCGCTCCAGCTGGGTGTAGCCGGGCAGCTGGATCACCTCCATCCGGTCGCGCAGTGCGGCCGGGATGGTGTCGAGCATGTTGGCGGTGGCGATGAACAGCACCTTGGACAGGTCGAACGGCACCTCCAGGTAGTTGTCCTGGAAGCTGTTGTTCTGCTCGGGATCGAGCACCTCCAGCAGCGCCGATGACGGGTCGCCACGGAAATCCATGCCGACCTTGTCGATTTCGTCAAGCATGAAGACCGGGTTCGCCGAGCCTGCCGTCTTGATGTTCTGGATGACCCGGCCCGGCAGCGCGCCGATGTAGGTGCGCCGATGGCCGCGGATCTCGGCCTCGTCGTGAATGCCGCCCAGGCTCATGCGGACGAACTTGCGTCCCATGGCCCGCGCGATGCTCTTGCCAAGGCTCGTCTTGCCCACGCCGGGCGGTCCGACAAAAAGCAGGATCGGGCTGCGGATCTTCTCGGCCAGCTTGCGCACGGCCATGTACTCGACGATCCGCTCCTTCGGCTTCTCCAGGCCCCAGTGATCCTCGTTCAGGACCTTCTCGGCTTCGTCGAGATCGAGGTTGTCGTCGGTCTCGATGCCCCATGGCAGGCTCACCAGCCAATCGACGTAGGTGCGGATCACGCCCTGCTCGGGGCTGGCGCTCGGGATGCGGCTGAGGCGGTCGACCTCCTTGAGGGCGCGCTCCTTCACCTCATCGGGCATGGCCGACCCTTCGACCTTCTCGCGCAGCTCGCCTGCCTCGGCCACGGCGGGGTCGTCCTCGCCGAGCTCCTTCTGGATGGCCTTCATCTGCTCGCGCAGGATGTACTCCCGCTGGGTCTTGTCCATCTCGGACTTGACCTCGGACTGGATGCGGCCCTTCAGCTCGAGTACCTCGATCTGCTTGGCGAGGAAGGCGCTCGCCAGCCGAAGCCGATTGGCCACGTCGACCGTCTCGAGCAGCTCCTGTCGCTGCTCGGTCGTCATGTCCGGACTGTAGGCGGTCATGTCGGCGAGCAGGCCGCCGTCGCTGATGTTGCGGGCCGCGACCGCCACCTCGGGCGGAACCGAGGCGCCGCTGTTGACGTACTGCTCGATCTGGGCGTGAATCGAGGCCATCAGCGCCTCGATCTCGAGCGTCTTCTCGGCCACGTCCTCGATGACCTCGACGCGCGCCTCGAGGTGCGGCTCGGTCTGGACGAGATCGAGCAGCCGGATGCGGCGCTGCCCCTGCACGATGGCGCGAATGGTGCCGTCCTGCAGGCGGATGACCTGGGCGATCTTGGCCAGGGTGCCAACGGGGTAGAGCTCGTCGACCTGGGTGATCTCCTCCTGCTCGCTCGACCGCTGGGTAACCAGCGCCACGGGCTGGGAGGTGCGCACGGCGCGGTCCAGCGCCTTGACGCTGCGGTCGCGCCCGACCTGCAGCGGGACGATCATCTCCGGGAAGATGACGGTGTCGCGCAGAGCAACGAGCGGCAGCACCTGCAGGCGCTCCACGTTCGTGCCGTTCTCTTCCTCCGCGGGCGTCTCCGGCGTCTCGGGGTTCGGCGCCGCGGGGTTGTTCTGGGTCTCGTCAGTTGCCACTGGGATCTGCTCCTTCAGCCGACGGATCGACGAGCTCCTGCCCGCCGTGGTCTTCGGCGAATCGCTCTACATCGTTCTCATCGAACAGATCGTAGACTCGGATCTTGCCGAGTTCCTCGAGCTGAAGGATGACCCGCACGCCGGCGAGGTTGACTCGCTGTCGACGCGTCAGGAAACGAATGATACGAACGCGCTGGATATCC
>JALZDF010000049.1 GCA_030862645.1 Chloroflexota bacterium | reverse complement strand
TGCTGCGACCCTCGAGCAGCGGCTGCCGCTCGATGGTCCCGTGCTCGGCCAATACCTCCGCCGTGCGCATCAGCAGGTCGCGTCCGAGGTTCGCGTGGCTGATCTCGCGTCCGCGGAAGCGAACGGTGACCTTGACACGGTCCCCCTTGTCGAGGAACTCGGCCGCTCGTCGCGCCTTCGTCTTGAGGTCGTGGACGTCGATCTTGACGGCCAGTCGAACCTCCTTGAAAGTCTGCGACTTCTGCTTCTTCTTCTGTTCGCGCTCGCGCTTCTGGAGCTCGTACTTGTACTGCCCGTAGTCGAGGATGCGGCAGACCGGCGGGACCGCGGTGGGGGCGACCTCCACGAGGTCAAGCCCCTTCTCCTGCGCGAGGGCGAGCGCCTTGAACGTCGGCATGACGCCCAGCTGCTCACCTTCATCGTCGATGACCCTCACCTCTCGGATCCGGATCATCTCATTGATGCGGAGGTCCTTCGCCAGCTTCCTTGCTCTCCTTCAACAACAAGGCCACCTCACCGACTTACGGACGGGTGGCCGTGCAACGTACGCGAAATGCCGGCGGATGATACACCCAAATCGAACGGATGGTCAACGCGGATAGTCGTAGAAGACGGCCACCTGGCGGCCGTCGGGATCGGCGACGCGGAAGCTGCGGCTGCCCTCCCAGCGGTCGCCCGACGGTGGCGCGACGAGCGCGAAGCCACGGCGGCCAAGCTCCTGCGCCCAGGCATCCACCTCCGAGGCGGTGTCGACCTTGAAGCCGATCTGGAGGCCATCGCGCGTCGGCTTCTCGCCCTGCCGGAAGCTCAGCTCGAACCCTCCCGACTCGAGGTCGACCGCCCCCTCGCCCGATGCGATCCGCCGGAAGCCGAACGCCGACTCGTAGAACTCCGCCACGCGCAGCGGGTCGGTCGACAGGAGGGCCAGCTGGCCGACGCCGCGCATCTTCCTCATTAGGTGCTCATCCCGGGCTATGCGTAACCGATGCCCTTACGAATTGGCGGAATTGGTATCGCTCTCCGCCGCGACTGGCCACAACTCACGCGCGTCCACTCGCCCGCGAAGCTCGGCGATGAGTGAGTCGAGCGCCACGCCCTGCGACGACTCGCCGGTGCGCAGGCGCGGGGAGACGGCGCCGGCCTCGGCGTCGCGGTCCCCCACCACCACCATGACGGGCACCTTCTGCTCCTGCGCATCGCGCAGCTTGAGCTGCATCCGCTCGGATCGGTCGTCCACCTCCGCCCGCAGGCCGGCTCCTGCCAGTGCGGCTCGGACGGACTCGGCGTACTCGAGGTGACGGTCGGCAATGGGCACGACCATGACCTGCACCGGGGCCAGCCACAGGGGAAAGGCTCCGGTGTAGTGCTCGGTGATGATGCCGATGAAGCGCTCGAACGACCCGTAGATGGCGTAATGGATGACGACCGGGCGCTCGAAGCCGCCATCGGCCGCGCGATATTCCAGGTCGAACCGCTGCGGCAGCTGGTAGTCGGCTTGGATGGTCGCCATCTGCCACTCGCGCCCCAGCGCGTCCTCGATGAAGATGTCGATCTTCGGCGCGTAGAAGGCCCCGCCGCCCTCGTCCAGCGTGTAGGTCATCCCGTCCTCGTCCAGGCGCTCGCGCAGGCGGCCCTCCGCGCGCTCCCAGAACTCGTCGGAGCCGAGCCGCTTCTCCGGACGGGTTGCCAGCTTGGCGCGCGGCTCGAAGCCGAACGGGGCGTACTGCCTGCGAACGAGGGACAGCGCGAGGCGGATCTCGTCGTCGACCTGGTCATCGCGGCAGAAGACGTGCGAGTCGTCCTGCGTCAGCTGGCGCACCCGGAACATGCCGGCCAGCACGCCCGTCCGCTCCTTGCGGAACAGCGTCGAATAGTCCGCGAAGCGCATCGGCAGCTCGCGGTAGGAATGCGAACGCGTCTTGTAGATAAGGATCTCTTCCGGGCAGTTCATCGGCTTGAGGCCGGAGACGTGGTCATAGTCGTCGAGCACGAACATGTTGTCCTGGTAGTTGCCCCAGTGGCCCGAGGTCTCCCACAGCTCCTTGCGGACGAGGCTCGGCGTGCGGACCTCGTCGAAGCCGGCCTCGCGGCGTACCTGTCGCGACCAGTCCTCGAGCGCCCGCCAGAGGGCCATCCCGCGCGGATGCAGGAAGGGCGCGGCCGGCGACTCGGGGTGGAAGGTGAAGAGGTCGAGCTCGCGGCCGAGCTTGCGGTGGTCGCGCTTCTTGGCCTCTTCGAGGCGCCAGAGATGCTGGTCGAGCTCCTCCTGGGTATCCCAGGCGGTCCCGTAGATGCGCTGCAGCATCGGACGCGTCTCGTCCCCGCGCCAGTAGGCGCCCGCCGTGTTGAGGAGCTTGAAGGCGCCTAGACCGGCGGTGGTGTCGAGATGGCCGCCGCGGCAGAGGTCCTCGAAGTTGCCGTGCCGGTAGAAGGTGATCGGCTCGTCCGCCGGCAGGTCGCTGACGATCTCGACCTTAAAGGGCTGGCCCTCGCGCTCGAGCCGGCCGATGGCGTCCTCGCGAGACGACTCGGTGCCCTCGAAGGCCAGGTTCGCCGCCTGCTGCTTGCGCATCCTGGCCTCGATCTCCTGCAGGTCGGAGGGCGCCAGCGGACGTGGCAGATCGAAGTCGTAGTAGAAGCCGTCCTTGATGGCCGGACCGATGCCGAGCTTCGCCTCCGGGAACAGCTCCACGACCGCCGCCGCCATCATGTGGGCGGCGCTGTGGCGCATGGCGGCGAGGTGGCTCTCCTGGCCCGATGCGAGCGCCGCGCCGGCGTCCTGCGCTATCTCGTCAGCGTCGATTGCCATGCGCCGAAGGGTAGCGCATGAGGCTGGTGGCCACTATGACGCGGCGGCGTCCGGGTGGGGTTGCTCCAGCTCCGGCTCGCCGGGCATGCCGGTCTCCGGGATCGGGTCGTCCATGTCGCCGGTCGGCGGTGTCATGCCACCACCGCCGGGGTAGGCGCTGTCGCCGACGGGGTCGCCGGCATCCCGCTCCGGCCTGTCGAGCGGCCCCCGGCCGGGACCCTGTGGGTCCTCGCGATGGGTCATGGATCACGCTCGGTGCAAGCCGCGGGCCAGCGTCAGGCCAGCGGCAGGCTCAGATGCGCTTGAACTGCTCGAAGGGCTGCCGGCAATCGGCGCAGTGGTAGATCGCACGGCACAGCGTCGGACCGAACGGGTTGTCGAGCCTCGTGTTGCGGGACCGGCAGTACGGGCACTCGCCGATGGGCAGCACCGCCAGCTCCTCCAGGCCGTTCAGCTCCTGGCCGGATGTCACCGGCGGCGGCGCGAAGCCGCTGGCCCGCAGCCGCTGGCGGCCCCGGGCGGAGATCCGATCGCTGGTCCAGGGCGGGTCGAACGAGACGTTGACCGTCACCTCGTCGGCGAGTCGGAGCTCGGTAAGACGCTCGACGATCTGCTTCTGCATCACGCCGATGGCCGGGCAGCCGATGAAGGTCGGCAGCAGGTCGACAATCAGGCGCTTGTCCTCGAACCGCACGGCGCCGACTACGCCGAGGTCCACGACGCTGATGGCGGGGATCTCCGGGTCGGCGATCCGCTCCAGCTCCGACCAGACACGCTCCGTCCGCGGATCCAACGCCATGACGCTCACCACGTCGCTCCCGCCTCCGATCCGGCCACCATGGTGAACTGGCCGTGCAGCCAGCGGAAGTCGTCCGTGTGGCGCGAGCGGCCGTCGAGGCGCGGTGCAAGGGCAGGCAGGTCGCCGGTGATCGGCGCAAGGATCGGCCTGACCTCGGCTTGCCAGGTTGCGTGGATTGCTCGCATCGACTCGGGCACGAGGGCGTGGCGCAGAAGCTCCTCCTCACCGGCGTGCGGCGCGAACAGCTGCTGGGCATCGGGCCAGAGACGGGCCAGTGCATCGGCCAGCCGCTCCCGAACCTCGGCCGGTCCCTCGTCCAGGCGTCGCAACCAGGCATCCGCATGCAGGCGGTGATAGGTCTCCTCGCGGCGCATCTTGGCGACCAGCTGGGCGAGCGGCTCCCAGCTGCTGCGGGCGAGCGCTGACAGCCGGGCGGCGTCGGCCGTCTCGTACAACCAGCGCCGCGCGACGCTGAACGCCCAGTCGCCGCGAGCATGGTCCAGCAAGGCGGCGTGGCGGTACGCATCGGCATCGCGCCCGAAGGCTATCCGGTCGGGGTCATCGCCGGTGATCGTTGCCAGGAGCTCATAGAGCGCGCGAGCATGCCCGATCTCGTCCTGCGCGATCGAGCTGGTGGCGACGTCCTCCTCGAGCATGGGGGCGATCCCGGTCCACTCGGAGTCCCAGAAGCCGATCACGAACTCGTCGTCGGCGACGCTGAGCAGCAGCTCGGCCAGCGCCTCGCGCGACGCCGGGTCGAGGTCAATTGGCGGGGCGGCCGTGATCGGTGGCGACTCAGCCATCCCGGGCTCCTTCGGCCCGCGCCTTGGCGGCCTCCAGCTTGTGCTTGATGATGTAGCCACCCGGTTTCTTGTGCGACCGATCGAACGGCGGCTTGAGCAAGTCAGCGTCGTCGAGCTCGGTGATCGCCTCGCGAGCGACGATCCACAGCCGGTGCGACTCGCCGCGCCGTCCGTAGAACTCGCGCGCGTAGTGCATGGCCAGCTCCTCGTCGGGCGCGTTCACGTTGCCGGAGTGGACCATCGGGTCGCCCTCGTCCTCCTGCCGGAAGACCTCCCAGACGCGCTCGGTCATCGGCTCACCGCGTCACGCGGCGGCGGTCGCGTTCCCCAGGAGCGCGTCGCGAACCCATTGCGTCTCGGCAAAGCTCGCGCGGCGGAAGGTGAGCCGCTCCTGCGAGGCAGGGCCATGGCCAGTGACGACCGCTTTCAGCTCGGCCCAGTCGGGCTCGGTGTACGCCCACCGCCCGCTGGCCTCGTCGTGGGTGAGCCCCTGGTCGGGGATGCGCAGGCCGAGCTCGCGAATGCGCGGGACGTAGATCGAGAGGAACTCCTGCCGCAGCTGCTCGTTGTTCTTGGCCTTGATACCCCAGTGGAGGTCCTTGTCCCTGGCCGGGTCCGTGGGAGGGCCATGCATCTGCATGAGGGGACCCCACCATCGGTCCAGGGCCTCCTGGACCATGGCGCGCTGCGCATCGGTCCCGTTCATGAGGGTCAGGACGACGTCGCGCCCGTGCATGATGTGGACGGATTCCTCCCAGCAGATCTTCTTCATGGTGCGGGCGTACGGGGCGTAGGAGGAATCGCGCAGCGCCTGCTGAGAGACGATTGCCGCGGCGTCCACCAGCCAGGCGATGATCCCGACGTCCGCCCAAGAGCGGGTCGGATAGTGGAACACGTTGTGGAACTTGGTCTTGCCGTCGAGCAGGTCCTGGAACATCGCCGCCCGCGGCTTGCCCAAGTCCTCGGCGACCCGATACAGGAGCTGGGCGTGCCCGACCTCGTCCTGGATCTTGCTGGTCAGCGCCAGCTTCCGGCGCAGGGTGGGTGCCCGCATGATCCAGTCGCGCTCAGGCAGGACACCCATCAACTCGGAGTTGGCATGCATCTCGACGAACTTCAGCACCGCGGCGCGGTACTCGTCGGGCATCCAGTCGTTGGCCTCGACCTTGCCGCCCGATCCGACGTGCGCGAAGAAGGCGTCGGCGTCGCCGGCGGCGTAGCCCGGCCGCCGGCTCAGCGGCTGAATGGTACTGGCGTCGTCCATGGTCGCTAAGCGTACTGCAAGACCGATACGAGAGGGATCGCCCCAACGCCCGCTTCAGTCGTGCGGCGCGCGCTTCAGGGGCCTGTGCCAGCGCTCGAAGGCCTCTTCCGGCGAGCCGTCGACGCGAAGGCGATCCCCCTCCATCGCCACCTGCGGGCGCGGAACGTACAGGTCGATCGGAATGAGCCCGGCGGTGCGCACGAGCAGGTAATCGGCGAAGACGGCATCCACCGTGCCGATGCGGGCATCCCGCCGCCCGATGACGGGGGTGCCTCGTGTCGGCGCCTGCTCGTCCATGGGACCAGCGTAGCGGCTCGGAGCGCGCCGGTCAGGGGCGATTGTGGATCGAGTCGGTGAGACGCCGCCAGCTGGTCTGGTACGGCGTCATCGGGCGATCGTCGTCCTCGCCGGCATCGAGCGCCCGCAGGCGCTCGAAATCCTCCATCGGCACGATTGCCCCCAGCTCGTGACCGTGCCGAGTCAGGACGATGCGCTCTCGCCGCACGGCCACGTGCGTGAACACGTTCCCCATTCGTTCGCGCAGCGCAGACATCGCGATCCGCCGCAAACACGCCTCCCTACCAATGGCGATTCCAGCGGAGAATCGTGCACACCGCGTGCCGACTTTCGTACCAAACCCCGCCCCCAGGGGGCGACTTTAGGCGCACAGCGGCCCGGATGGCACGTCGCCTGCCGCGTTGGGGATCGATCCCGGAGTCACCCGAGCGCCCGGAGATCCACGCCCATCCATCGCATCCTGGAGGACTCCGAACGGACATGCGACCCTCATCGCACACCGCCGCCGCCCCGGTGGCGGCGTTTCCGGCTGCCCTGGTGGCCATCGTCGTCGCCGGCCTGCTCATGGGCCTGTCACTCGTGCATCCGACGCGGAGCATCGAAGCGGCGACCCAACCGACTGCCCACATCGTGGTGCTCAACGGCACCACCGCCGCCGACGGCTCGTTCCAGGTTGGCGGCAGCGACGCTCTGAACCTCGTGGCGGCTCGCCAGCTCATCGGCGCGGCAGGGGCCACCGTCGAGGTGGACCTGGCCGACCAGATCGGAGTGCTGCTCGTGCGCGCCACCCCCGAAGCGGCGGCGACCATCGCGGCGTCCGCGCTCGTCGCCGAAGCTGCACCCGACTTTGCCTGGAAGGCGCTCCCCTCGTACGACGAGGCGGTCGCCAGCGGCGAGCTGACCGTCCTGGCGCCCGAGGACGTACCCGGCGCCGGCCCGGAGCAGACCGCCGACCCACTCGAGGCGCTCCAGTGGGACATGATCCAGATCCGTGCTCCCCAGGCGCATGGCGTCCAATCCGGTGGGCGCAGCGTCGACGTTGGCATCCTCGACACCGGCATCGATGCCACGCATCCCGATTTCGTGATCGACGGCGCGCTGACCAATGTCGACTGCGCACGTGGACGAAACTCGATCACCTTCGTACCGATGGGCCCCGGAGTCGGGACCCCTGTCGCGTGCAGCGACAACGGCTTCCACGGCACGCACGTGGCGGGCACCGTGGCGGCCCAGGCCAACCAGCTCGGCGTCGTCGGCGTGGCACCGAACGCGACGCTCATCCCGGTCAAGGTCTGCGACTCGAGCGGGTTCTGCTACGCCTCGGCCGTGGTCGACGGCATCACCTACGCCGCCGATCAGCGCTTCGACGTCATCAACATGAGCTTCTTCGTCGATGACGACGGGTTCCAGGAGTCGACCGAGTTCAAGTGCAGCTCGGACGAGACGCAGCGTGCCTTCCGGCAGGCCGTCGAGCGGGCCATCCAGTACGCGCGCAACCAGGGCGTGACCCCGGTGGCGGCGCTCGGCAACTCCGACCAGGACCTTGCCCACCCGACCGACGATGCCGGTCAGCCGATCTCGAACGAGTGCGCCGTGGTGCCGGCCGAGACGAAGGGCGTCATCGGCACGGTCTCGCTCGGCCAGAAGTCCGAGAAGGCCGGGTACTCGAACTACGGCACCGGCCGAGCCGACATCGCCGCACCCGGCGGCGCCGGTACGACCGGTGACTGCCGGACCACGATCCTCTCCACCCTGCCCGGCGGCACGTACGGCTGCATCCAGGGCACGAGCATGGCGTCTCCCCACGCGGCAGGCGTCGCTGCGCTCATCGTCAGCCAGTACGGCTCGCTCGGAACCGACGGCGACGTGCGGCTGTCTCCCACGAAGGTCGAGGCCCTGCTCCAGGGGTCGGCCGTCGACATCGGCCTGCCCGGCTACGACGAGTGCTTCGGCAACGGCCGCATCGATGCGCTGAGGGCCGTCACCGGCGACACGTCGTTCTCGTACGACGACGCCGCCCCGTTCTGCCCGGAATACGAGGAGTGATCGGGCGGCGGCCCGGCGCACGCCGGGCC
>JALZDF010000150.1 GCA_030862645.1 Chloroflexota bacterium | reverse complement strand
GCGTGACCTTCTCGACCGCGGCCTGGAGCTTGTCGTCCTCCAGGTCCGGGCGAAGCAGGAGCATGAGTTCGTAACGGCGCATCGTGGCGTCGTCCTCCTCTCTCTGGGATTGCGGCGTTCTTCGGCGAGAGCCGGGGACGCGGCAGAAAGGCGTTCAGGTATCGACATGAACCGCGCCCCCTGTCTGGGAGGCGCTGCGGCAGTATACCCCGTCGATGCCCGGACATGGCAACGCGGGCTCGGCCCGTATACTCCGGTGTCCATTCAACCCGCTGCCGGAAGTCGATGCCGCCGAACCCGATTCTCATTTGCGCTCGTGACGCCTCCCTCCGCGCAGAGCTCGAGACAGCCCTTGCCGATGCCGGCTACGCGACCGCAACCGTCGGGTCACCGGCCGACGCGGTGGCCGCCATCCGCGGGCGATCCTTCGACCTGATCGTCGCGGAGGGTCTGGCCGCCTCCGGTGCCATCGCCTCACTGCGGACGGCGGGGACCGATGGCGTGACCCCCATTTTGGTCGTCGCGCCGGCGAACGACGTCGAGGCCCGCATTGCCTTCCTGGAGGCAGGCGCCGATGACGTCATCGTCGGGGGCTTTGCGCACAGCGAGCTCGACAGCCGGGTGATGGCCCAGCTCATCCGCGCGGGTAAGGTTCAACCGGACGCGGCACCGCATACGGGCAATGCGGAGATCGTGGCCTTCTTCAGCCCGAAAGGCGGGGTTGGCACGACGACGCTGGCGGTGAACACGGCCGTCCTGCTTGCCGGCGGCGGGACCCATCCGCCGGCATCCATGCGCTCGGGCGATCTCGGCACCACCCCGCCATCCCGGGTCCTGCTGGTCGACCTCGACCTCCAGTTCGGACAGGTGGCTACCCACCTGAACCTGTCGCCACGCTACGACATCGGCGGACTGGCCAGCGACGAGCAGGCACTGGCGGACCCCGAGCTGGCGAAGATGTACCTGACGACCCACTCCTCGGGCGTGGTCGTGCTCGCGGCGCCCACGCGGCCGGAAGCCGATTTCCGGGTCACGGTCGACGACCTGCAGCGCATCTTCCAGCTGGTGCAACCGTCCTTCGACCACATCATCGTCGACCTCGGAAGCCGCCTTGACCCTCGCGCGGTCTGGCTGCTCGAGCAGGCCGACGCGCACGTGTTCGTGCTCTTCCCGGAGATCGCGGCGCTACGAGCGATGAGCCTGCTGATGACCTTCCTCGCCGAGACCACGCCGCTCCAGGCGCGCGCCGCGATCGTCGTCAACCACATCTTCCCGAAGGAGCTGCTCAAGACGCGCGACGTCGAGAACCTCCTGCGCACGAAGCCCGCGGCGGAGGTGCCGTACACCGAGGTGGAGATGATCCGCTCGGTCAACGAGGGGATCCCGCTCGTCATCGGACGGCCTTCCTCGCCGGCGACCCTCGCCATGCGACGGGTAGCCCAGGCAGTCATCGGTATCGAGCAGCAGCAAGCGGCGCCGGTCAAGAAGCCGCAGCGGCGGAGGATGTTCGGCCGTCGCTGAACCTGGTGCCGGAGGAGGGACTCGAACCCCCACGCCTTTCGGCCGCCGGGTTTAAGCCGGCTGCGTCTGCCATTCCGCCACTCCGGCTCGAGGGCGGCGCCAAGCGTACCGCACGCCGGCGCCGCCCAAGACCTCCATCCGATTGAGCCTTTGCTCGTTTGCCGGGTATGCTGCGCCGGTCAGGAATCTCGAGCGAGTCGGGGGGAGTCTCGAGTGCTCTTCGGAGGTTCACATTTGCGCTGCGGCGTCCGGCTGCTGCTGGCGGTTCTGCTTGTCGTCGCCGGGGCGGCGCTGCCGCCGTCGCCCGCCCAAGCCAGCTCGGCCACGGTCGATCGCCTGTGGGGGTCCGATCGGTACGCCACAGCCGCCGCCATCAGCGACGCCGTCTTTGCGCCAGGCGTGGCCGTTGCTTTCATCGCCACCGGCACCAACTTTCCCGACTCCCTGGCCGGCGGCCCGGCCGCGGCACGCCGCAAGGCGCCGATCCTGCTGACGACGCAGCGAGACCTTCCGCAGGCCACCCGCTCCGAGCTCACACGCCTGAAGCCTGCCAGCATCGTGATCCTCGGCGGCCCGGGAGCCGTCTCGGAGATCGTCAGAACCCAGCTCGACGCGTATACCGCCGGGAGCGTCAGTCGCCTGGCCGGGGCCGACCGCTTCGCAACCGCCGCCACGATCAGCGCACGCCACTTCGCGGCCGGCGCACCGGTCGCCTACGTCGCGACCGGCCGCAGCTTTCCCGACGCGCTGAGCGCCGGCGCGGCCGCTGCCGCCAAGGGGGGACCCGTCCTCCTGGTCGACACCGATGCCATCCCCGCCGCGGTACGGTCCGAGCTGAGCCGGCTGCGGCCGGCGCGGATCGTGGTCGTCGGTGGGTCCGCGGTCGTGAGCGATGCCGTCCTGGTCGGGCTGCGGGCATACACGAGCGGCAGCGTTACCCGCCAGTCGGGCGCAGACCGATTCGCTACCGCAGGCGCGATCAGCGCCGGAGCATTCTCCAGGGCCTCGACCGTGTACCTGGCCAACGGTCTAGGGTTCGCCGATGCGGTCGCGGGCGTCCCCGCCGCGGCGATGGCCGGCGGTCCGCTGCTGCTCGCCACTCGGACGGGCCTGCCGTCGGCGACCTTCTCCGAGCTGCGTCGCCTCGATCCGCCCCGCGTCGTCCTGCTCGGTGGAGATGCGGCCCTGTCCGGCTCGCTCGCATCCGCGATCCGCGACGCGACGGCGCTGACCCGCGTCGGACCACACATCTTCCGCGCCGATGGCTACACGTTGCAGACGGTGCCGGCCGAGATGCTGGCCTACAACAGCGCCAACCTGGTCGCGATCTACGGGAACCGCGACGCGAGCGGGGCCTTTATCTACAAGCACACCGATGGCCGCTGGTATGACCACCCGGTAGGCCAGGCCCAGTACGTCGTGAACATGCTGCGCAACTACCGCATCAAGCCGGACCAGGTCTACCTGGACCTCGCGATCGCCAACGCCGATCGGCTCCTGGATCGCGCCGTGCGACACAACGGCGCGCTCTTCTTCCCCTACCCTTTCGACTTCGGCCTGCACGGCCGCGGCACCATGAACGCACCGTGGTACTCGGGTATGGCGCAGGGCATCGCGCTCAGCGGCTTCGTCCGGCTCTACGAACTCACCAGAAACGACCGATGGCTGCAGGCCGCCCACGAGACGTATGCGTCGTTCAAAGTCCCCCGCCAGGCCGGAAAGCCGTGGTTCGCGGTCGTCGAGAACGGCAACCTCTGGTTTGAGGAGTACCCCTGGACGCCGTACGACCACACCTTCAACGGCCACAACTTCGCCACCTACGGCCTGTACGACTATTGGCGCCTGACCGGCAGCGCCGAGGCGGCGCAGCTGACCATCGGCGGCATCACCACCGCCCAGCGGGTGTCCGGCACGGTGCGGGTCGCCGGCGGCATCAGCCAGTACTGCGTCGCACAGAGCTGCCTCGATCGCCGGGTGCGCAACAGCGCGTACCACCTCACCCACATCGGCCAGTTCATCCAGCTCTACCGATACACGCGCAACGAGAGCTTCGCCCGCCTGGCGGACACCTTCACCGCCGACAATCCCAACTTCCGGGTCGGCGGCACCACTGTGTTCAAGGCCGGCACCCACGTCGGCTATCGGTTCGACAGCAATGGCTCCGGCAGCCAGGACCGATCCCTGACCCTCGCTTCCTCGAGCAACGCGCCGTACTCGCAGCGGACCGTGCCCTACGGCTGGATCAGGCCGGGCAACGGGATCTGGTTCTACATCAGCGATGGCTACTTTGAAGGCAGTTGGATCCGCGAGTCGTCCAACGCCTACGCGCGCGGATTCGTCGATCGGCTCGAGTACTACTGGCAGCGGCCGCTGACGGTGGGCTCCGGCACCCGCACGGGGTACCAGTACGACGGCAACGGCACGATCACGGCCACCAAGGCCGCCACCACAGCCTCAACGACGTGGCACTACAGCTCGCGAGCGAAGATCAACGGCAGGGCGGCGGTGCTGCTCAGCTCTGGTCCGCTGGCTGGCTACTGGCTTCCAATCGCGAGCTCCGGCACCGCCGGCATGAGTGCGGCTGCCGATGAGCTTCGCTCGGCTGATGCGCCGTCGGAACCGAGCGAGGTGTCCGCCAGCACTGATGCCGTTCCGCCACCACCGCCGTCGCAGCCGGAGGATCCGCTCATTCCGCCGCCAATGCCGGGCCAGCAGGAGCTTGGCCCGGTGGACGGACCCTGACGAAGCGTCTCGAACTCGATTCCTCCAGCGCCCGAGGCGGTAGGTGGCGTCGCGCGCGGCAGCGGGCGCGACTTCCCTTCGCGGGGTATGAGGCGCGGAGCCCACATCTTGCTCGTGCCTGGGTCACCTTGCGTTGCTCGCTATGGTCGCGCAGACTTGAACCCAGGCATGCTTGGAGGGGTGCCGGATGTGGGAACCGTTCTTGTGGCTGGCGCTCCTCGTCGCGGGATGGCGACTGATCTCACGCCGTCGCGGAGGCAGCAGTAACGTCGGGCCGCTGACGGATGTGGGCGACGCTCCGTCGGGTGCACAGCCGATGACCCAGCTGCGGCTCGATGACAACGGCCTCGCCACCTATTCGATGGTCACTCCAGACGATATCGCGGGGCAGGCGCGCGATCGGTAGACGAGTCGCACGTATCCACGGCTTGGCCCCGCGGGTGTACTCCAGCTCAGAGGCAGGCCGGCGACTCGGCCTACCGGTTCAAACCTCCACCGGAACAGGGTAGATCTCCGTGGGAGGATGGCCGGCTCGCTCGTGGATACGTTGCACGGCCTCCGCGCTCGGCGCCTCGGAGATGCACCACACCAACCCGGACTCGGGGTCGCCCCACGCTCGCTGAAAGTCGACGCCCTCGTCATCTTGGATATCGACGTCTGCCTGGTGCGCGTCCTTGAGAGCTTGCGGCGTCACCCCATGCATGCCGTGGTGTACGTCCATGAACTTGGGCATCAGGCACCTCTACTTCAGTTCGCGCCGATGGACGGCGCGGGAACCGCTGGCGACGTTGCACAGCGGTCGTTGACGTCGACACGATAAGCGAAATCGACGAGCCTGCGCGTGCGTACCCGTCTCCATTCCGGTACAGCGGTTCTCCCTGCGCTGTACGAAAACCTGTTCTCCGTCTATGGCTTTGTGCTCGGATGGATGATTCGGTGGTACAGACCGAACAGGATGAAGGTCGGCGGCCACTGCCCCACGAACAGCGCCCAGTCGTTCTTGTTCGCGAGCTTCAATGCGGCAGACACGCCAATTGAAGCTAGGGCCGCCCAATACCACGTCTCTTCCGGAATGTTGTCCGTCACTCGGAAGAACTTGCGCTGGGCGCTCTCGCTCCCTGACTGCGTTACCTCGTACATCGGTAGGGCCCCTCCACAGTCCTCTCAGCCAATCGGCTATTGCGACGCGAAACGCATTGCACGTGCCACATCGCGCGGGAGCGCCTATGACTCGACGCACCGATTCGCCCATTGGCCAAGATCCACGTTGCGCGATACTCGCCAAGTGACATCTCTCGACGCCGCCGTCGAGGCATCCGTCCGCGGCCGGTGGCGGCCCGCTGATGTACGACCTCGCATCGGCGGTGATGTACGCCGGCGTTGATGCGGAGCGGTGGTGCGGTCGCGGACAACGCCAAGGAGTGAGAGATGCGCGCCAACCGCCGGGTCCTACGCACGGAAGCTGCCCCAGCTCCGGTTGGACCGTACAGTCAAGGGATGGTCGCAGGGGGCCTCGTCTTCACCGTCGGCGTGGTAGGGAGCAATCCTGCCACCAGTGAACTCGTCGCGGGTGGGCTCGAAGCACAAGTGCACCAAGCGCTGGACAACCTGGAGGCAATCCTCGACGCTGCGGGCACGACCATGAGCTCGATCGTGAAGGCCAACGTGTACCTCGCGGACATG
>JALZDF010000111.1 GCA_030862645.1 Chloroflexota bacterium | reverse complement strand
GCCCGAAAGGACCCTCGACCACCAGCCCGACGCCGATCAGCTCGTTGACTCGCTGCGAGACGATGCCACGACTCAGGCCGGTGCGGGCAACCAGCTCGGCGCGGGAGCGGGAGCGTGCGGAGCGAATCTCGTCCAGGATCGCCGCCAGCGAGTCGAGTGCCTCCTCGGCAGGTGGTGGGCCCATCGAGGGGCTAGGGGTGACATCCACGTGGGTGGATCATAACGCGGGTCCCACAGCCTGACGCGACTTTTGCGCTTGACAGGCAGAAGTACGATCACCCAGTGCATTTGCCCCAGGTGACGTGGACTACTCCGCGGCCTAGCCGTCTAGACAATCGGCCTGGCAGGGCGTGAGGTGAGGCGCCCGAGCGAGATCGGCGCGGCCGTGATCGGCAGCGGGTTCATCGGCACCGTCCACGTGGAGGCGCTTCGTCGGCTCGGAGTCCGAGTCCACGGCCTGCTTGGATCGAGCCCTGAGCGAGCTGCCGCGCGGGCCGAGCAGCTGGGCGTCGCGCAGGGCTACGGCAGCCTCGACGAGCTCCTCGGCGACGATCGGGTCGAGGTGGTCCATGTCGCTTCGCCGAACCACCTCCATCACGAGCAGGTGAGAGCCGTTCTCGCGGCCGGGCGCCACGTCGTCTGCGAGAAGCCCCTCGCCCTGAACTCCGAGGAGTCGGGCGACCTCGTGCGGTTGGCCGCGGGCAGCGGCCTGGTGAATGCCGTGAACTTCAACATCCGCTTCTATCCGCTCAACCAGCACGCCCGGGAGATGGTCTGCGAGGGGGCGCTCGGCGACCTGCGGCTCATCACGGGGCGGTACTTCCAGGACTGGCTCCTGCTCGAGACCGACTGGAACTGGCGCCTCGAGCCGGAACGCGGTGGGGCTCTGCGAGCGGTCGGTGACATCGGCTCCCACTGGCTCGACCTGCTGACCTTCATTAGCGGCCGGCGGATCGTCTCGGTCATGGCCGATCTGGCGACCTTCATCCCGACCCGGCGGCAGCCGGCCGGGCCGGTCGAGACGTTCTCGACTGAGCGCGCCGGCGAGACGGTGGAGCGCGTGATCGGTACCGAGGACACCGCCACCATCCTGCTGCGATTCGCGGGCGGCGCACGCGGATCGGTGGCCATCAGCCAGCTCAGCCCGGGCCGCAAGAACTCGCTGCAGTATGAGATCGACGGATCGACCGCGGCGACCTTCTGGGACTCCGAGCAGCCCGACCAGCTCTGGATCGGGCACCGGGAGCGGCCGAACGAGATCCTGATCCGTAACCCTGCCCTGATGGGTCCTGCCGGCAAGGCTGCCGCGGCGCTGCCGGGCGGGCACGTGGAGGGGTTTGCCGACACCTTCGCTGCCCTCTTCCGCGCGATCTACGCCGACATCGGCGTGGGAAGGCCCGCGGATGCTCCCGCCTATCCGACCTTCGGCGACGGCCACGACGAGATGCTGGTCGGCGAGGCGGTGGCCGCCAGCGCGCGCGACGGGCGCTGGACGGACGTCCGACGAGAGGAGGATTCGCGATGAGGCTCGGATTCCTGACCGCTCCCTTTCCCGACACGCCGCTGACCGAGGTAGCCGACTGGGCGGCGGCCAACGCGTTCGAGAGCCTCGAGATTGCCTGCTGGCCACCGTCGACCGGGCCGGCGCGCCGCTACGCTGGCACCTCGCACATCGACGTGACCGATCTCTCCGACGGCCGAGCCGGCGAAATCGTCGAGGAGATCGCCGGCAAGGGCCTGGCCATCTCCGGGCTCGGCTACTACCCGAACCCCCTGCATCCGGATCCGGCCGTCAGCGGACCCGCCATCGAGCACATGAAGCTGGTGATCGAGGCGGCCGCCAAGATGGGCGTGCCGTTCTTCAACACCTTCATGGGCGGCGACGCCGCGAAGACGGTCGACGCCAACTGGCGGACGGCACTCGAGGTCTGGCCGGGAATCGTCGAGCACGCGCAGGAGCACGGCGTGAAGATCACCATCGAGAACTGCCCGATGATCTTCAGCGACGACGAGTGGCCCGGCGGCCATAACATCGCCTGGTCGCCGTACATCTGGCGACGCATCATCGGCGAGTGGGGTGGTACGGTCGGGTTGAACTACGACCCGTCGCACCTCGTATGGTTGATGATCGACCAGGCCCGTTTCATCCGCGAGTTCGGCCCGCATATCCTTCATGTCCAGGCCAAGGACGTCCAGGTCGACCGCGACGGCCTGTACCAGCGGGGCACGCTCTCGTCCGGCATCGGCTGGCAGGTCCCGCGGCTGCCCGGCCTCGGGGACGCCGACTGGAGCGTCATCTTCTCGGCGCTCTACCGCGCCGGGTACGACGGCGACATCATCATCGAGCACGAGGATCGCGACTTCGAGGGAACCGATGAGCTCGTCAAGCGCGGGTTCCTCATCGCGCGCGACGTCCTGCGCCCATGGATCAAGTGAGACAGCTGTCATGACCCTGACCATCGACGACGTGAGCGAGCGCCAGCTGGCGAAGACGATCGATCACTCGCTGCTCAAGCCGGAGCTCGACGACGCGTTCATCGAGGACGGGTGCCGCCTGGCGGCCGAGTACGACGTCGCGTCGGTTTGCGTGCGTCCGGCAGACGTGGTTCGAGCGCGCGCCATCCTCGACGGCACCGACGTGGCGGTCGGGACTGTCATCGGCTTCCCGCATGGCGACTCGACGACGGCGACGAAGGTCTTCGAGGCGCGCCAGGCCCTCGCCGATGGCGCCACCGAGCTCGACATGGTGATCAACATCGGCGCGTTGCGTTCCGGCCGCGATCCCGACGTCGGGGCCGACATCGCCGCGGTGGTCGGGGCCGGTCACGCGGGCAGCGCCCTGGTCAAGGTCATCCTCGAGAATGCCTATCTGACCGATGACGAGAAGGTCCGCGGCTGCCGCCTGGCCGAGGCGGCCGGCGCCGATTTCGTCAAGACCTCGACCGGGTACGCGCCGAGCGGCGCGACCCACGCCGACCTGGCGCTCATGCGCCGCAGCGTCTCGCCGCGCGTCCAGATCAAGGCGGCAGGAGGCGTGCGCACCCTCGATGACCTGCTGGCGGTCATGGCGCTCGGTGTGACGCGCATCGGCGCCACCCAGACGAAGCCGATCCTCGACGACTACCGGGCGCGGGTTGCCGGTGCGGCCGTCGCGGCGGCGCCCACGTCCGATGCGGGGGCGTATTGAGCTTGAACACGCCCATGCCGTGGATTGCCGAAGCAGGCGCCCTGCTCGAGCGGGTCGCCAGCTCGCAGGCCGAGCCGGTCGAGCAGGCCAGCCAGTGGTGCGCCGACGCGATCGCCGCCGGTGGCCTCGTCCACCTGTTCGGGACGGGCCACTCGCGCATCCCGGTCGAGGAGATGTTCCCCCGCTACGGCTCCTACCCGGGCTGGAACCCGATCGTCGAGCTGTCGATGACCTTCCACACCCAGGTGGTCGGCGCAAACGGCCAGCGACAGGCGATGTTCATCGAGCGCACGCCCGGCCTGGCCGAGGTCATCCTCGACAATTTCAGCTTCGCACCGGACGACGTGATGATCGTCTTCTCGGCTTCGGGGCTGACGGCCGTGCCGGTCGAGATGGCGCGCGGGGCGCGCGCCCGCGGCCTCCGGGTCGTCGCCGTCACGTCGGTCGCGCAGTCGATGTCCGGCCAGCCGCCCGCCGAGCTCGGCGCGCGCCTGCTGGACGAGGCCGACCTGGTAATCGACCTGTGCACGCCTCACGCCGATGCGCTGTGCCGCGTCGAGGGCCTGGACACGCCGATCGGACCAGGATCCACGGTCACGGCGGTGGCCATCGTGAACGCCATCAAGGTGCGGGTCGCCGAGCTCCTCACGGAGCGCGGCGCCATGCCCCCGGTCATCACCCGGTCGTCGGTGGTGGGCGAGGAGCGATCGCGCGATCTGTTCGACAGGGCCTATCGAGAGCATGCCCGGCGCATCGCCCGTGCGATCGACCAGCGATCAGGAGGTGAACGACGAAGCTGAGCTCGGGACGCAGCGTCTCATCGATCGTGAGTCCGCGGCCATTGGCCGGGCGGGACTATCGGAGTAGAGGAGTCAGGAACGGTATGAACGGACTCAAGAAGAGCCGGATTCTCGTGGCGGGCCTTGCCGCCACGTTCGCCATCGCCGGCTGTACGGGCGGCGGAGCCGGTTCGCCGGCCGCCAGCGCCGGGGGCCCGGGCGAGGGCGGTTATCACATCGGAGTGTCCAACACGCTCACCAACAACGGCTGGCGCGAGGAGATGATCTGCTCGATCAACGCGCAGTCGGCCGTTTCCGGAGAAGTGGCCGAGCTCACGGTCAACCATCGCGACACCGACGCTGCGGGGCAGCTCGAAGACCTTCGGAACCTGATCGCGCAGGACGTGGATGCCATCATCGTGAACCCGGCCGACCGGGAGGCCATCGGTGATGCGCTCGCCGAGGCGACCGAAGCCGGCATCACCGTGGTGGCGGTCGACCAGGCAGTGAGCGAGGAGAGCGCCTTCGTCCTGAGCAATGATCAGGAGGAGTACGCCTACCTGGGCGCAACGTGGCTGTTCGAGGCAATGGGCGGATCGGGAGACGTGGTCTACATGCGCGGGATCGCGGGAGCGGCTGCGGACGACGATCGTGATGCCGGTTTCCAGCGTGCGCTGGAGGAGAACCCGGACATCAACGTCATCTTCGAAAGCCACACGAACTGGGACCAGGCCACCGGCGTTCAGCAACTCAACGACTTCCTGGCCACCGGTGACAACTACGACGGGATCTGGACCTCGGGCATCGACAACGTGATCGTCGATGCGCTGATCGAGGCCGATGCCGAACTCGTGCCGATCGTTGGGGCCGACAATGCCGGCTTCGTGCAGCAACTGCTCGAGGTGGACGGCCTCGTCGGTGCGGCGGTGACGAATTCCGCCGCCGTCGGTGGTGCCGGCGTCAAGCTCGCGCTGCAGATCCTCAACGGCGAGGAGCCGGCTGAGCGCATCACGCTCACCGAGCCCCAGATCTGGTCGAACGACACCGAGGAGGGCATTGCCCTGCTTGAAGATGCTGCCGATCCGGACCTCGAGGAGACCTGGCCGCTTCAGTACACCCTCGAGGGATGGACCGACTACACGAAGGAGCAGATCATCGCTTGCGAGGGGCCGTAACCTCGGACCCAGCCAGCAAGTGCTGACCGCGGGGGTGCCGGCGCCATGCCGGTACCCCCGCCCGAACCACACGGACCGGGAGGGGCGGCGATGTCGGAGCTCCTGCTCGAGGCGACGGGCGTCGAGAAACGGTACGGCGCTGTCACGGCGCTGCGCGGCGCGTCACTGAGCGTCCGGCCGGGCGAAATTCATGCCCTGATGGGTGCCAACGGAGCGGGCAAGAGCACCCTGGTCAAGATCCTCACCGGAGCCGTGAAACCGGACGCGGGAACCATTCGGCTTCGGGGTCACGATCGCTCCGCCCATTCTCCCGCGGAGGCGCGACAGACCGGCATGGTGTCGGTGTACCAGGAGCCGGCGATCATCCCCGACCTGACGATCGCGGAGAATCTCGTGCTGACCGAGACCCCCGTCGATCCGTTCCGGGAGCGCATCGCCGATCTCGGCCTGGCCGGGCTGAACCTGCGTGTCCCGGCACGCGATCTGCCGCTCGCCACGCTGCGAGTCGTCGACCTGGCACGCGCACTCGCCATCGAGCCCGACGTGCTGCTGCTCGACGAGATGACCGCTGCGCTGCCGGCTGATCTCACTGCCCGGGTATTGGAGGTCGTGGCGAGCCATCGCGGGACGCCCCGATCCGTCATCTTCATCTCCCACCGAATGCTGGAGGTTGCCGGGCTCTGTGACCGCGCCACCGTCCTGCGGGAAGGCAGCACCGTCGGGGTGATCGAGATCGTTCCCGGAGGGGGCGCCGAGGAGGAAATCGTCAAGCTCATGCTCGGGCCGGCGATGGCATCGATGGAGGGCGCGAGGCGCGCGTCCACAGCAGCGGCGCCAACTCCCGACGACGTGCCACGGCTCTCCGCGCGATCCCTTGGTGCGGCGCGCAACCTCCATGATGTGTCCTTCGACCTCCACGCAGGGGAAGTGCTGGGGGTCGTTGCGCTCGAGGGCCAGGGACAGGATGAGCTGTTCGACATCCTGTGCGGGCAGGCACGTCCCGGGATAGGCGACGTGCTGGTCGACGGCTCGTCGGTGACCCTGCGGCATCCCGCCGACGCAATCCGCGCCGGAATCGTCCTGGTCCCGGCGGATCGAGCATCGGCTCTCCTCATGCAGCGCTCGGTTCGCGAGAACATTGCACTGCCGGCGATCGCGGCGCTGCGGCGCTGGGGGCTGGTGAACACGAGGGCCGAAACGCGCCGTGTCGCCGCCGCAATCGAGCGGCTGCAGATCGACACGCGCGCCCAATCCGAGGCGCGGCGGCTGTCCGGTGGAAACCAGCAGAAGGTCACCATCGCGCGCTGGCTCGAGAGCGGCGTGCGTACCTTCCTCTTCTACGATCCGACCCGCGGGATTGACATCGGGACGAAGCGAGAGATCTACGAGCTCGTCCGCGAGCTGGCAGCAGCCGGTGCGGCAGTCCTGCTGCTCACCTCTGAGCTGGATGAGATCCAGCGCGTCTGCGACCGCGTCATCATCATCTTCGGCGGGCGAGTGGTCGAGGAGTTACCCGCGTCACGCGCTGATGAACCGACGCTCATTCGGTCGGCTCACGGGCTCCCTGCGGCCGTGGGCGGTGCCTGAGTGACCGAGTCCAACGCTCCCTCCGCGATTGCCGCACCCGACGTGCAGCGCATGAGCTGGCGAGGTCGGATGGCGCGCATCATGGGCGGCGACGCCTGGACGATCGGTCTTGCGGTCGTGTTCGCCGCTCTCTACATCGGCACCCTGGTCCTCCGCCCCAACTATGGGCTGGAGGCCCTCGCGATCGCGTCCTTGCCTGTCGCCTTCGCGGCCGCAGGCCAGGCCATCGTCGTGATCTCCGGCGGGATCGACCTGTCGATCGGGTCGGTCATCGCGTTGACGAACGTGCTCTCCGCGGTGCTCCTCCTCAACGCGCCTGAGCTCTCGGTACCGGTGGTGCTGCTCGTCCTGCTCCTCGGCATCGTCATCGGTGCGATCAACGGCTTCCTCGTGGTCATCAGCCGGGTGCCCGACATCGTCGTCACACTCTCGATGCTGTTCGTCTGGGCGGGTGCCGCATTGCTCGTCCTGCCGACCCCGGGTGGCGACTCGGTCGACTGGCTCAGTGACCTGATCGATGGCGGGCTGGGCCTCGACCTGCTGCCCCGCGCCTTGGTTCTGCTCCTGGTGGTGGTCTTCGCGGTATGGATCCCGCTGCGGCGGTCGCGTCTCGGCCTCTCGCTCTACGGGATCGGCTCCAACCAGCTGGCAGCCTTCCGCAGCGGCGTCGACGTGGGCCGCACGAAAGTCGTCTCGTACTCTTTCGCCGGCTTCTTCGCCACACTTGGCGGGCTCGCGCTGACTGCAAGCACGGGCATCGGCCAGCCGGTCCCGGGCCCGTACCTCCTCCTCAGCGTCGCGGCCATCGTGCTGGGAGGGGTGAGCCTGGCCGGCGGTCGTGGCGGCATGCTCGGCCCGATCATCGGGATTTTCATCCTCGGGCTGATTCGAGCAGACCTGCTCTTTCTCGGAGTGGAGCCGGCGTTCTCCACCGTCATCCAGGGTGTGATCATGGTCGCGGTGGTCATGCTGGGCGCCTACGTGACGCTGCGGCGACGGGCATGACGGCGGGGGTTGCTGCAAGGCGCGACCGATCTGCGCTCGCCGCGTCGCGTGGGTGGATGCGCGACCGGCCCCTCGTACCGCTCTTCCTCCTGCTGGCTCTGCTCGTCGTGGTTCTCCAGATCGTGCAGCCCGGGATTGTGACGGCGTCGTGGGTGTCGAGCACGATGCGGTTCGCGATTCCGCTCGCGATCATCGCCGCCTGCCAGACCCTGACGATGCTGACCGGCGGCATCGACCTCTCGGTCGCGGTCGTCGCATCGATGACCGCGTACGTCATGGCGACGATGGTGTCGGACATGGGCTGGCTGGCAGCCTCGCTCATCGCGCTCGTGCCCGCGGCGCTGGTCGGCCTGGTGAACGGCATCGGCGTGGGCGTCTTCCGCGTCCACCCGCTGATCATGACGATCAGCATGAGCCTGATCGTTTCCGGTGCGGTGAACGTGTACTCGAGGGCGAACATCTCTGGCGGTACACGCGTGCCGCCCGAGATCACCGGGCTCGGCGGACAGTCCCTCCTTGGTCTCCTACCGAACAGCCTGCTGCTGTTCGTGCCGCTGGCTGTATTGATCCTCTTCGGGCTCCGCCGTTTCGGGTACGGACGGCTGCTGTACGCCGTTGGCGACAACGAGATTGCCGCTCGACTGGCCGGCGTGCGAGTCGGCAGGGTGCTGGTCGTCCTCTATCTCATCTCGGGCATCCTGGCCGGCATCGCAGGGCTGGTGTACGCGGGCGTCATCGGCAGCGCGACGGGCCGATTGGTGGACGCGTATCTCCTGCCGTCCGTGGCTGCTGCGGTGATCGGTGGAACGTCGATCTTCGGCGGGCGCGGCGGGTATGCAGGGACGATCGTGGGAGCCGTCATCCTCACCGTCCTCACGACGGTGCTGAACGTGCTCGGGATGCCCGAAGCCGTTCGCCAGGTTCTGTTCGGAGCGATCATCCTGGCCGTCGCGGCCGCCTACACGCGGATCACCGCGGAGTCCTGACCGGGATGCCGCGTGGCGCACGCTCCCGCCACCTCGGGCTCGACCTGGGCGCCACGAACGTGAAGTGGGCCGTCCTGGAGCATTCGGGCGACGAGTGGTCGGTGCTGGAACGCGGGCAGTTTCCCACCTCGGCTTCGGACGGCGCCGATACGGTGATCCAGCGCATGGCCACCCAGGCGCAGCGGGCCCGGGAAGCGTGGCCCGATCTGGCGACGGTCGGAGTCGGGGTGCCGGGGCTGTTCGACGCGCCGGAGGGCGTTGCCACCTTCCTCCCCAACCTGCCTCCTGACTGGGAGCGTCGCCCGGTGGCCGGCCCGATGCGTGCCCGCCTGGGGCTGGAGGTACGGCTGATCAACGACGCGCGCGCCTTCGGCCTGGCCGAGCTGCGGCTCGGCGCCGGACGGGGGTGCGACACGATGGTCGGGCTGGCGCTGGGGACCGGCGTGGGCGGTGTCGTGGTGGTTGGTGGTGAGGTGCACTTCGGCCACGAAGGCACCGGCGGCGAGCTCGGGCACCAGACCCTCCTGCCGGATGGGCCGCCGTGCACGTGCGGCAACCGCGGCTGCCTCGAGGCGTTCGCAAAGGCCGATGCCGTGGCCGGCGCGTGCGGCACGGCGACGGCGGAGGAGGCCGTCGCAGCGGCACACGCGGGCGATGAACGCGCCCTCGCCGGCCTCGCGGAGATCGGCCGTTGGCTGGGAATCGCGATCAGCAACCTCATCGTCATCCTCACGCCAGACCGGGTGGTGCTGGGCGGCGGCGTGTCTGGCGCGGGGGCCCTGATGCTCGAGCCAATCCGCGCGGAGGTGCGCCGTCGGGTCCATGTCACCGACCTCGATACGGTGGAGATCGTCATTGCCGAGCTCGGGACCTGGGCCGGGGCAATCGGCGCCGGCGTCCACGGCGCGGCCGTCCACGGGGTTGTGCCCGCATGACGACCGCGGACGTACCCCGTTACCGCGCGATCGAGCAGGCGCTGCGCGTGCGGGTCGCCGTACTGCGTCCGGGCGACGCGATGCCCTCCGATAGCGAGCTGTGCGCCGAGTTCGGGGTCAGCCGCATGACCGCTCGCAACGCAATGCATCGGCTTGCCGATGAGGGGCTCATCCTGCGGCTGCCAGGTCGCGGCAGCTACGTGGCCGAGCCGCCGGCGCACCGGCGCGCCGACCGGCTGATGAGCTTCAGTTCCGAGATGCGACGTCGGGGCCGGGTCCCGAGCTCGATCATCGTGGCCCGCGAGATCCGCCCGGCGGGGCGCGCGGCGGCCCTCGATCTCCGCATCCGTGAAACGGACCCGATCGTCTTCCTGCAACGGGTGCGCTGCGCCGATGGGCACGCCATCGCGATCGAGACGACCCGGCTGGTCGGTCCACTGTCCGTGGCGGTGATGGCCGCCGACCTGCGACACGACTCGTTGCATGCCACGCTGGCCGCGGCGGGCTGGGGACTGCGCAAGGGAACGGCCACGGTGACCGCGGCATCGGCTTCCGGAGAGGATGCGCGGTGGCTCGAGGTGGCGACTGGCGATCCGATGCTCGTCGAGCGGCGGGTCATCGTGGACGGTCAGGGACGACCGCTGGAGGCGACCGAGACGCGGTACGCGGCCGAGCGCTACGCGATCGACGTCCGCTTCGAGGTCGAGGAGATCACGCCGGGCGCGGCGGCTCCGGCTCGCTGACGCTCCACCCGGCGTCCACCTCGATCACCTGGCCGGTGATCATCCGCGCGTCGCCGCTCAGCAGGTGAAGCGCCACCGGGGTGATCGCATCGGCGTGGATGGGTCCGCCGGCCAGTGGCTGCTTCTGCCGGAGGTAGGCGACGATCGCGGGATCGCTCTGCGCCCGCTCGCTCATCGGCGTGGCGACCAGCGACGGGGCAATGGCGTTCATCCGGATGCCCTGCGGTGCGTAGGCCGCCGCAACGGCCCGGGTGAAGGACTCGATGGCACCTTTGCTCGCCGCGTAGGCGTGGGTAGCGAAGTGCACCGGCGACGGATGTCGCGCCAGCGCGCTCGACATCGCCAGCAGCACGCCGCGACTGCCGTCCGCCCCCGCCTCCTGGGCCAGCATCCGTTGAATCGCGGCGCGGGTCACGAGGAAGAGGCTGGTCGCGTTGTTCGTCATCACCGTCTGCCAGCCGGCCAGGCTCATCTCGTGCAGCGGGCCGTCGCCGATTCGCCGGCCGCTGATACCGGCGACGGCGTACAGAGCGTCGAGGCGTCCGTGGCGCTCGATGCAGGCACGCACCGCGGCATCGGCGTCCTCCTCGCGCGCGAGATCGGCGGCCATCCACCCCCCTCCGAGCTCGGCGCCGAGCGTCTCGGCATTGGCCGGGGTGCGCGAGGTCACGAATACGGACGCGCCCTCGGAGGTGAGCGCGCGCGCGGCCGAGGCCGCCATCCCGGTCGAGCCGGTCACCATCACGACCCTTCCGTCGAATCGGCGGCTCATGCCCGGGGCCCCGACGTGACCGACCGCACCAGCTCCCTCCTCGCGTCGGCATCCGCCCGCACCAGGGCGCTGCCGATGCCGACGGCCGCTGCGCCGGCCGACAGGAACGCGGCCGCGTTCGCCGGGTCGATGCCGCCGGTCGGGATGAGCTGCACTGCGGGCAGCGGGCCGCGCAGCTCCCGGACGAAGGAGTGGCCGACGGCGGAGGCGGGGAACAGCTTCACGAAGGTCGCCCCCGCAGCCCACGCCGCCGAGATTTCGGCGGGCGTCATAGCGCCGGGCACGAACGGCAGCCCGGCGTCGAGGGCGGCCGTCGTGAGGTCCTGGTCGAACAACGGCGACACCCCGAAGTCGGCCCCCGCCGCAACGGCCTCATGCAGCTGCTCGCGACCCAGGATCGTGCCGGCGCCGATGACGACCTCCGGGTCCGCGCGCAGGTGCGCCTGGACGGCGGACAAATCCTCCGCTCCCGATGCCGAATCGAGGGTGATCTCGAAGATGCGAACGCCGGCCTCCGCCAGCTCGTCCACGAGGGCCAGCAGCGCCTCGCGTGGCTCCACCCGTCGGAGGACGGCCACGAGCCGATGCGTCCGGATCGCCTCCGCAGCCCGCCCGTGGCGGAGCTCCGTCCGGCTCATCGCTCGATCCCGATTGGCTCGAGCGGCTGCAGCAAGGCGCCGTCGGTCTCGAGCCGCCGCCGCAGCGCTCCGGCGTCCACCACCCTGGGCGTGCTCCCGGCGACAGCGGCCATGGCAGCGGCGGTTCCGGCTGCCTGGCCCATGGCCATGCAGGTCGCCATGGAACGCGCTGATGCGTGTGCATCGTGGGTGGAGCTGAAGCACCTGCCGGCAACCAGCAGGCCCTCGATGCCCGCCGGCAGGAGGCAGCGGTAGGGAATTCCGTAGACCCCGCCCTTGCCGACGTAGTGCCACCCTGTATCGCCGCCGGCGTGATGGTCCTCGATCGGCGCCCCGCACAGCGCGATCTCGTCGTCGAAACGTCGGCCCTCCAGAACGTCGTCTCGCGTCAGGACGTAGTCGCCGTGGATCCGGCGCGACTCGCGGATCCCGATGGCCGGCGAGGTCGCGACCACCACCGAGGCCTCGAACCCGGGCACCCGGTCTCGCAGGAATCTGGCGTACTCGCGGACCTGGCGCCGGCCCTCCACCTCCGCCACGGTGAGCTGCTCGGGGTCGGTGGCGTCGACGTTCGGGATGCGGGTCATGTGGATCAGCACCACGCCATCGAACGGCGTTCGGTGCCACGAGCCCTCGATCCGCGGCAGCCGGTACTCGCGGCCCTCGGCAGCCTGCCGCATGCGCTCCCACAGCTCCGCCCTGGGCACCGACGCGGCACGAGCCACGTCCACGTTCGCCAGCTTGAACAGCGTCGACAGCGACTGCACCCGGCCCTGCTGCGCCGCGTTGTCGTGCGGCAGGCCGGCCAGTGCCACCAGGTCCGCATCGCCCGAGGCGTCGATCACGACCTCGGCCTCCACCCATCGCTCGCCCCCCTTGTTCCAGAGGCGCACTCCGCCGATCCGGCCGTTCTCCACCCGCGTGCCGGTGGCCCAGGTGTGGAGCAGCAGATCCACACCAGCCTCGGATGCCAGCTCCTCCCACACCACCTTCAGCGTCTCCTGGTCGTAGGTGACGCCGGTTCCCGCGCCGTAGGTGTTCGGCCGCTCGAACGCCACGCCTGCCGCCGTGAGCCGCCCGACCACCTCCCAAGCGAGGCCGCCGACCACGCGGCGCGCGGAGTCGCCCGGCGTGTAGAACGCGTAGAAGGTGTCGAGCACCGCGGTCGAGGTGCCGCCCATGAACGCCAGGCGATCCACCAGCATCGTCCGCGCACCTGCGCGGGCCGCGCTGATGGCGGCAGCCGATCCCGCCGAACCGGAACCGACGACGAGCACGTCGTACGGCCTGCTCATGCCATCCCCGGCACCAGCGCGAAGGCTCGGGCTGGGTTGGCGACCAGGATCGTGTCGACCGCGGCATCGCCGATGCGTCGTCGCAACCTCGGAACGAAAGTCTCCATCAGGTAGCGCATGCCCGGGCCGCCTCCGTACGCGCGCAACGACATTCGCCTGCCGAGGTCCTGCCCCAGCATCAGCCGGTCGAGGTGGCCGGCGGCGGCCACGCGCTCGATCAAATCCAGGATTTCGCTGTCGGGCCGATACTTCGTTCGACCCATGGTGTCGTACTCCAGGCTGACGCCGCGAGCCGCGATCTCGGCGTGGAGCTCCGCGTCGGGATTGCGGTCCATGTGAGCCAGGATGATGCGGTCCGGCGCCACACCGAACCCCTCGAGCAGGGTCACGATCTCGTGACCGAAGGTGCCGATCTCGGCGTGCACCAGGACAGGCACGCCCGTTCGCCGGCTGCCGATGGCGGCCGCTTCCAATCTCCGCCGTTCCGGCTTGCTGGCGTGGTGATACGAGGTTCCGGCCTTGATGGCGCCGGCGCGGGCCGGGTCGGGGGCCGCCGACGCATCGGTCCAGTCGCTGGGATGCATGCCGATCTCGACGTCGCGCACGATCCGTTCTGCGAGCACGTCGACGGATGCGGAGATGACCCAGTGACCGTCGGGGTAATGCGCGTCGCGGTGATAGCCGCTGGCGGCGATGATCGGGATGCCAGCCGACTCGGAGACGGCCCGCAGCAGGTCCGGACGCCGACCGAGGCCGATCGGTGTCATGTCGACGATGGCCCCGAGGCCGCTGGCCCTTCCCTCGATCGCTTCGGCGGTGGAGCGCTCCAGGTTCTCGAACTCGTCGCCGGGCAGCGCCGGGCTGCTCAGGAAGAGGTGATCGTGGGCGTCCACCACGCCCATCCGAGAGGCGGGCATGCGCCCACCCACGGTCATCACCTCGGCATCGGTCATGCCGGGATGTTAGCGGTCGTCAGGCCTCGCTACCCCGGAGTCGCTCTCGGGATCGGCGTCGGATTCCTTTGGGATGTTGGCCTCGTCCTCGTCGGTCATCGACGGGTCGTACACGAGGCCCTCATCCGGCGGCGAACCGCCGGGCCGGTCGACGCTGGTGGCGTCTCGTTCGTGCTCCATCGGTCAACCGTTCTCGCCGGCCTGGCGGACATCGTCGTCGCCGGCCCGGTCGCCCTCGCGGTGGCCCTGAGGCCAACCTTCGTCGCCCGGCGATGCGCCGGACTCGTTGTTGGTCACCGCCACGCGCTCCGCACCCTCATCGAGGTTTTCGCGCACCTGTTCGGTGTTCTCGTCGGGATGCTGGCCGATCCACGCGCCGCCCTCGCGGCGCTCGGGCTCCTGGGTCATTCGAATGCCTCCATATGCATGCGCCGGTGCCTTGCAAGCCGCGCGCCGGTTGGCAATCGTCCTGCTCTGCCATCGGCATGACCGATGAGCTCGGCCGCGAGGAACGGGACGCGGCGATCACGCGCGCCCGCAGCCTCCGCGCCCTGCGAGAGCTCGCGAGGGGCTGCCGAGCCTGCCAGTTGTGGGCGCGGGCCACGCAGACGGTCTTCGGCGAAGGCTCGCCGAGCGCGCGGCTGCTGATCGTCGGCGAGCAGCCGGGCAACAGTGAGGATCTCGAGGGCGCGCCGTTCGTGGGTCCTGCCGGCCGGCTGCTGGACCAGGCATTGGTGGAGGCCGGGATCGATCGCGGCGAGGTCTACGTGACGAACGTGGTGAAGCACTTCAAGTGGCGCCGCGCGCCGAGCGGAAAGCGGCGCATCCACGCCAAGCCCGACCGCGCGGAGATCGACGCCTGCTACCCGTGGCTGCAGGCCGAAGTGGGCCGCGTGGCCCCGGAGCTGATCGTGTGCCTGGGCGCGACCGCTGCGCAGGCGGTGCTCGGTAAGGCCTTCCGCGTCACGCGACAGCACGGCGAGGTGCTGCCCTCGGACCTGGGCCCGGCGCTGGGCACCATCCATCCGTCCGCGGTGCTGCGAGCGCCGGACGATGCGCGTGCCGCCATGCGCGCCCAGCTCGTCGCCGACCTGTCGGTCGCCGCGGCTCGGCTGGGGTGAGGCGACCCTTGCCAACCAACAGCCGTCGGCCAGACCACCGGCAGCTATGGCGGATCAACTGCGAGCGACTTGCTCGAGCCGAACCAGGTTGGTGACCGGTTGAATCGGTTGCGATCGAAACCGCCGATCGTCCCAACTCATTGGTTGTAGGCGGACATGATCCGATCCTTGGCGCCCGAGCGGTGCTCGGGATCGGTGTCGTGCGTGTTCGTGGCCCCCGGCGACGGCACCGCCGAGGCGATGTCGACCCCGGTGTCGGCCAGCAGCGCGTTGACGGCGTCCACGTACGCTGCCACGGAGGCCTCGAGCACGTTCTCGCTCACCGAGCGGCCGGGATAGAGGGGGCCATCGGCATCGGAGCGCGAGCGGACGGAGAGCGAGACCGACGCCTTCGTCTCATGCCCCGGCCCGGTGGCGTGTACATCGTAGGTGGCCAACGCCACGCCCTCGCCGAGCAACGGCGCCAGTGCGTCGTCGACGGCCCGCATGAGGGCGTCGACCGCGCCGTTGCCGTCGGCGTGGGCGCGCCAGCGATGGCCGCCGCCGTGGAGGACCAGCGATGCGCGGCTGCCGCGCTCGCTGCCGCTGGTGGCCGACCAGCGTTCGATGCTCAGGGCCGGGGTGATGTCGGTCTCGGGAAGGGTCATCGGTGAGCGGCCTCCTTGGGGTTCGCCATCTCGGGACGGTTCAAATCGGAGTGAGCCAGCCGGCGTAGCGCTCGTCGCTGCCGCGCACGGCGGCGAAATAACGACGCTGGATGTCGAGGGAGATCGGGAAGTCGCCGGTCCCGACCGGGCGGTCGTCGATGGACGAGATCGGGGCGACCTGGACGCCGGTGCCCGTCAGGAACACCTCGTCGGCGAGATAGAGCTCGGAACGGTCGATCCGCCGCTCAATGACGTCGAGGCCCGCATCGCCGGCGATTCGGAGGATGGCAAGCCGCGTGATCCCGGCCAGGACGTCATCGGTCAACGGCGGCGTGGCCACCTCGCTGCCACGGACGACGAACAGGTTCGCGGCCGAGGCCTCGGCGACGTGACCGTCATCGGTCAGGAGGATGGCATCGTCATAGCCGGCGGCATGCGCGTCCTCGGCCGCAAGCGCGGCATTGACGTAGGAGCCGCTGATCTTGCCGCGGGCGGGAATCGCGTTGTCGCTGACTCGCTTCCAGCCCGATACGGTGACCCGGATGCCGCCGGTCGGAAGGTAGTCGCCGAGGGGGATGGTGAACAGCGTCACCCGATCATCGAGGCCGGTCATCTGGACCCGGATCGAGCGTGCCGACTTGTATACCAGCGGCCGGACGTACGCGTCGCCGTCGTGCGCGTTGCGGCGCAGCAGGTCGCGCGTGACCTCGACCAGGTGGTCGACGGGCTCGGGGACCGACGCGCGCAGCAGGCGCGCGTTGCGCAGCAGGCGCTCGTAATGCTCGCGCGCGAACAGGATGGCGGTGCTGCCATCGACCTGGCGGTAGGCGCGGATGCCCTCGAACACGGCGGTGCCGTAGTTGAATGTATGGGTCGCCACGCTCACGTTGGCCTCGCCGATGGGTACCACGGCGCCCTCGAAATAGGCGAAGGCTCCCAGCTCGGATGGCATGGACCCATGGACCGATGCGGGCCGCGGCTCGACGGCGGTCACGACGCCTCCCCCGCTATCAGCCGCGATCGGCTGTCGGCCGCGTGCGACGAGCTGCGCTCGTCGCGGCGCTGCGGCCGCGCGTCGAGGCGCCAGATGGCGTACTCGAGCGAGTCGTGGAGCGCCGCCAGCGAGGCGGCGATGATGTTCGCCTCGGCGCCGGCCGTGATCCACGTCCCGGTCTCGTGGCCGGTCTCGATGATCACCCGCGTCCGCGCCGCGGTGGCCGCGTCGCCGTCCAGGATGCGCACCTTGTAATCGACGAGGTGGACCTGATCGAGGGCGGGGAAGAACGCGCCCAGCGCCTTGCGCAGCGCCAGGTCGAGCGCGTTCACCGGCCCGTTGCCGTCGGCGGCGGTATGCAGCACCTCGCCGTCGACCTCGACCTTGACGCTGGCCTCGGCACGTGGCGCGGCGCCATTGCGGCGCTCCACGATGACGGTGAAGTCGACGATCCGAAACGGAGCCGCGTAGTCGTCGCGCCTGCGCCGAACGAGGAGCTCGAACGACGCATCGGCCCCTTCGAAGGAGGCGCCCTCCGACTCGAGCTGCTTCACCAGGCGCGACAGCTCGGCCGGGTCGAGGCCCTCGGACGCCAGCTGGCCCAGTTGCCGGACGCGCCAGGCCGCGTTGGCCTTGCCGCCGAGTTCGCTGACCACCAGCCGCGAGGTGCCACCCACCACGCCGGGGTCGACGTGCTGGTAGGCCTGCTCGACCCTGGCGGTGGCGGCGCCGTGCACGCCGCCCTTGTGGGCGAAGGCGCTGGTTCCGACGTATGGCGCGTGCGCGTCGGGGGCGATGTTCGCGACCTCGGCCACGAAGCGCGAAAGCTCGGGCAGGTGGCTCAGGTCGTCGGCAGCCGGCACCGTGGGCAGGCCCAGCTTCAGTCCCAGGTTGGCCCAGATGGTGACGAGGTTGGCGTTGCCGCAGCGCTCGCCGTAGCCGTTGATGGTTCCCTGGACTTGACGCGCACCGGCCTGGACGGCAGCGAGGGAGTTGGCCACCGCCAGGCCGGCGTCGTCGTGAACGTGGATGCCGAGGGTCACGCCCGTTCCCAGCTCGGCACCCACGTTCCGCGTCAGGGCGGCCACCTCGTCGGTGAGGCAGCCGCCGTTGGTATCGCACAGGACCACCGTCGTCGCACCGGCGTCGACCGCTGCGCGAAGGGTGGCGATGGCGTAGGCCGCATCGGCCTTGTAGCCGTCGAAGAAGTGCTCCGCGTCGTAGATCACCTCTCGCCCCGCCGCGCGCAGGTAGGCGACCGACTCGCAGACCATGGCCAGGTTCTCCTCCGGAGTGGCGCCCAGCACGTCCGTGACGTGGAGCAGCCAGCTCTTGCCGAAGATGGTGGTCACCGGGGTCTCCGCGGCCACGAGCGCGCGCAGGTTCGGGTCGCTCTCCACGCTGTGGGAGCGATGGCGCGTCGAGCCGAAGGCCGCCAGCCTGGCGTGCCGGAAGGTCATCGAGCGCGCGGCCGCGAAGAATTCCTCGTCCTTCGGGTTCGACCCGGGCCAGCCGCCCTCGATGTACGGGAAGCCGGCCTCGTCGAGGCGTCGCGCGATCTTCAGCTTGTCGGCCAGGCTGAGCACGAGCCCCTCGCGCTGCGTTCCGTCGCGCAGGGTCGTGTCGTACAGCAGGATCGGGGGGTTCATGCGGGCACCTCCGCGCCTTGGTCGATGCGGGCGAGCAGCGATCCGGCGACCGCCTCGGTGCCGTCCGATCCGCCCAGGTCGCCCGTGCGCGGGCCATCCGCGATGCAGGCATCGACCGCTGCCTCGAGCGCATCGGCAGCGCCGGCCTCGCCAAGCGACAGGCGGAGCATCATGGCCGCGCTGGACACGGTGGCCAGCGGATTTGCGGCGCCCCGTCCGGCAATGTCCGGCGCGCTGCCGTGCACCGGCTCGTAGAGGCCGAAGCGCCCGGCCGGCGTCGTCCGGGTGCCGAGGCTGGCTGACGCCAGGAGCCCGAGCGACCCGGCGATGGCCGCCGCCTCGTCGGACAGGATGTCGCCGAACAGGTTCTCGGTGACGATCACGTCGTAATGCCCGGGTTGTGTCAGCAGCAGGTAGGCGGTCGAGTCGACGAGCGCGTGCTCAACGGTGACCGATGGATGGCGTTCGGCCAGATCGACGACGACCTCGCGCCACAGCCGGCTCGAAGCCAGCACGTTGGCCTTGTCGACGCTGGTCAGACGGCCGCGCCGGCCCTCGGCCAGCTCGAAGCCGAGCTCCACGATGCGCTCGATCTCGGCGCGCGTGTAACGCAGGGTGTCGACCACCGATTCCACCCCGTCGTGCGTCTCGCGGCCCTGGGGTCGGCCGAAATAGAGCCCGCCGGTCAGCTCGCGCAGGATCATGATGTCGGCACCGGCCCGCACCTCGGGTCGCAGGGGCGAGGCGGTCTGCAGCGCGGCATGTGCGGTGACCGGGCGCAGGTTGGCGAAGAGCTCCAGCTCCGAGCGGAGTGCCAGAAGCGCGTCCTCGGGGCGTGCCGTCGCCGAAGGGTCGTCCCACCGTGGGCCACCGACGGCACCGAGCAGGATGGCATCGGCCTCGCGGCAGGCGTCGAGGGTGGCAGGCGGCAGCGCCTGGCCGAACCGGTCGATGGCACCGCCGCCGATCACCTGCTCGTCCCAGGCAACTCCGAACCCGAACGTGGTCCCGGCGGCGTCGACGCAGCGTCGCGCGACGGCGCACACCTCGGGGCCGATGCCGTCGCCGGGCAGGTAGGCGACCCGATGCTGCCTCACGAAGCGCTCCCGGCCGGCGCCGGCGCGGGGCTGGCTGAGCGGCGCTCCCGCGCCGCCTGGACCGCGTCGGCCGCGGCGGGATGCTCGGCGATCAGCTTGTTCACCGCGGCGAGGTACGCCCGTAGCGAGGCCTCGACCACGTTGGTCGAGAGGCCGTGCCCGGTAAAGACCTGCGGCACGTCGCCATCGCCGGCGGGAGCGGTGATCTTGACGGTAGCCTCGCCCTGGGCGTCCTCGCCGGAGCCGATCGAGCGGAGCTGGTAGTCGACGAGCTGCGGCCGGCCACTGATGATCTGCTCCAGCGCGTTGTCGACAGCGGAGAGCAGGGCGTCCACCGGGCCGTTGCCGCCCGCGAAGGCACGGAAGGTCTTGCCCTCGTAGAAGAGGGACACGTTTCCGGAGCTCGACTCGCCCTGCCGGCTGGCGGCCGCCCAGTGCTCGAGTTGCACCAGCTGGGGGACCGGGTCCGCGTGCATCTCGGCCAGCGCAAGCAGATCCGCATCGGTCACCTGCTTTTTCTGGTCGGCCAGGCCGATGGCCTCGGCGTACAAAGTGTCGAGCGTGTCCGGCTCGACGTTGATGCCCAGCCTCCGGAGGCGCTCGTCGAAGCCGGCGCGGCCCGAAAGCTTCCCGAGCGTCAGGGTCGAGCCGGACAGCCCGACAGACTCCGGGGTCATGATCTCGTACGTCAGCGGGTTCTTGAGGAAGCCGTCCTGGTGGATCCCCGACTCGTGCGCGAAGGCGTTCGCGCCCACGACGCTCTTGTTCGGCTGCACCGCGATGCCGGTCAGATAGCTCACCAGTCGGCTGGTGGCGGTCAGCTGCTCGGTGGCCACGCCTGTGGTGGCGCTGCGGAACTGCCGTGGACGGGTGCGCAGGGCCATGACGACCTCTTCCAGCGACGCGTTGCCGGCCCGCTCGCCGAGCCCGTTGACGGTGACCTCCACCTGCCGCGCGCCGCCCTGGATGGCGGCCAGCGTGTTGGCGGTCGCCAGTCCCAGGTCGTTGTGGCAGTGCGTGCTCACGATGGCTCGCTTGCCGACCGCCTTCACCACCTGCTTCACGACCGTGGCGTATTCCTTCGGCTCGGTGTAACCGACGGTGTCGGGCACGTTGATGACCGATGCGCCGGCCTCGACCGCGGCCTCGTACGCCTCGAGCAGGAACGGCAGCTCGGAGCGCGAGGCGTCCTCGGCGCTGAACTCGACCTCGTGATCGGGTCCCACCATGCGCCGTGCCTGCCCCACGCAGGTCCGGATCCGGTCGAGCACCTCCTCACGGGTGATGCGCAGCTTGTGGGTGATGTGAATGTCACTGGTGGCGATGAAGACGTGGAGCTGCTTTCGCCGGGCGGGATCGAGCGCGGCGGCGGCCACCGTCACGTCGGCCGGGACACAGCGCGCGAGCGCAGCAATCGCCGGCGCGTCGTCGGCGGCGCCGACCTCGGCCGAGATCCGGCGCACCGCCTCTGCCTCGCCGGGAGAGGCGGCCGGAAAACCGGCCTCGATGACGTCGACGCGCAGGCGCGCGAGCTGCCTGGCGACAGTGACCTTCTCGTCGACGGTCAGCGCGGCGCCGGGCGTCTGCTCGCCGTCGCGCAGGGTGGTGTCGAAGACGCGGATGCGGGGCGGCATCAAGCCACGCCCTCGCCGGGTACCGACTCGGCCTTCTCGCGGCCACCGTCGGCCCATCCGTCGGGAGCCTGCTTGGGACCGATGAAGTCCATGTGGCTGCGCAGCTCGGCGCCGACCGCTTCGATCGGGGCATTGGCGTTCTCGCGCCGGAGACGCTTGAACTCGGGAGCGCCCTTGCGCCCCTCCTCGATCCAGCGCTTTGCGAAGGAGCCATCCTGGATTTCGAACAGGATCCGCTTCATCTCGGTTCGGATGCGGTCGTCGACGATGCGTGGCCCGGAGACGTAATCGCCGTACTCGGCGGTGTCGCTGATCGAGTAACGCATGTACTGGAGGCCGCCCTGGTACATCAGGTCGACGATGAGCTTCAGCTCGTGCATCGTCTCGAAGTAGGCGAGTTCGGGCTGGTATCCGGCGTCCACCAGCGTCTCGAAGCCGGCATTGACCAGGGACGTGACGCCGCCGCACAGGACGGCCTGCTCGCCGAAGAGGTCGGTCTCCGTCTCCTCGGCGAAGGTCGTCTCGAGCACGCCGGCGCGCGGTGCGCCGATGCCGCGCGCGTAGGCCAGCGTCCGCTGGCGCGCCGTGCCGGTTGCCTCACGGTGCACCGCGAAGAGGGCCGGCACTCCGCCGCCGCCTTCGTAGAGGCGCCGCACGAGGTGGCCGGGGCCCTTCGGCGCCACCATTCCCACGTCCACGCCGCCCGGCGGGTCGATTTCGCCGAAATGGATGTTGAAGCCGTGGGCGAACATCAGGAGCGCGCCAGCGCGCAGGTTCGGCTCGATTTCGGCGTGGTAGACCGCCGGCGCCGCCGTGTCGGGCACGAGGACCATGACGACGTTCGCCTCTTTCGTCGCCGAGGCGGCGTCGGTCACTCGGAGGCCCGCATCGCGGGCGCGCTGCGCCGAGCTCGAGTCGGGTCGCAGGCCCACCACCACGCTGATCCCGGAGTCTGCGAGGTTGCGCGCGTGCGCCTCGCCCTGGCTGCCGTAGCCGATGACGGCCACCGTCTGTCCGTCGAGGGCGGATGCGTCGATGTCGGCGTCGTAGATGAGCTTGGTCATTCCGGGGTCGCTCCGTTCTCGTTGCTCGTGGTGGTGGGCTCCGCGGCCATCGCCACGGCGCCGGCCCGGACGAGGCGACGAAGGCCGTGGGCCCGCAGCGCGTCGAGGGCGCGATCGATGGTGCCGGGAGAGGCGGTGAGCCGGGCGCGCCACCCGGTCGGGCACTGGAGATCACCTCGCCACCGGCCGACGTGAGGATCCGCTCGAGGGCGAGCTCCGTCGCCGGCGAGCGCGGAGCCTCGAGCTCGACGAGCACCAGCTCCAGCTCGATGTGGGGCGCGCTCGACAGGTCGGTCACCTCGAGCACGTCGATGAGCCGCTCGAGCTGGGCGAGCACCTGGCGCAGGTGTCCGTCGTCCCCGCGGATCGCAATCGTCATGCGCGAGCGGCCGGGCTGCTGAGTGCTGCCGACGGTCAGCGACTCGATGTTGAAGCTGCGGGCTCGCAGGAGCCCCGAGACGCGGTTCAGCGTTCCCGGGCGGTCGACGACGAGGGCGCTGACCACGTGCCGGCGATGGACCGCATCGGCCTCGCCGGCGGGAAGGGTCCGGCGTGGCGCTGCCATGGCGCTCACTCCGATGCTCCCTCGACCATGTCGGAGAGGCCCTTCCCGGGCAGCATCATGGGATACACGTTCTGGGCCTCGTCGAGGTGGAAGTCGATCAGGGCCGGGCCGGGCGCCTTGCGCGCCTCGGCGATGACTCCCGCCACCTCGTCCGGCCGCGTGGCCCGCCAGGCCGGAATGCCGTACGCCTCGCACAGGCGGACGAGATCCGGTCCGAGCAGCTCGGCCGAGTGATAGTTCTCGTCGTAGATGATCTCCTGCCATTGCCGGATCATCCCGAGCCGATGGTTGTTGAGGACCGCGATCCGAACGGGAATCTGGTCCTGCACGAGCGTCGCGAGCTCCTGCATCGTCATCTGGAAGCCGCCGTCCCCGACGATCGCCCAGGTCTCGCGCTCGGGCGCACCGAGCGCCGCCCCCATGGCCGCCGGAACGCTGTAGCCCATGGTGCCCAATCCGCCGGAGCTGAGGTGGTGGAACGGCTTTCGGAAGCCGAAGTAGCGTGCCGCCCACATCTGGTTCTGGCCGACGTCGCTCACCAGCGTCGCCTGGTGATCGGTCGCCTCGCCGATCTGGTCCACGACGTAGTCCGCCGACAGCCGTCCCTCGCGCCACGCCCCGGAGCCATGCCACGATCGCGCCTCGCTGACCACTCGCCAGGCGGCAAGCTGATCCATCCAGTCGCTGCGCGGCTGCGACTGCGGCAGGCGACGCAGGAGGGCGGCCAGCAGGTCGCCGGCGTCGGCCACGATCCCGAGGTCCGTGCGCACGTTCTTGCCGATCTCGGAACGATCGACGTCGACATGGACGATCCGGGCGTTCGGCGCGAACGTGCTCGTCTTCCCGGTGATCCTGTCGTCGTACCGGCAGCCGATCCCGATCAGGAGGTCGCACTGCTGGATCATCTTGTTGACGTGCATCCAGCCGTGCATTCCCGCGTAGCCGGCGGATAGCCGATGCGTCTCGTCCATGTTCCCGATGCCCAGCAGCGTGTGGGCGACCGGGATTTCGGCCCGCTCGGCGACCTGGCGGAGCAGGTCGGTGGCGTTGGCGATCTGGACGCCATGCCCGGACAGGATCAGCGGCCGCTCGGCGGCGGCGATCATCTCGGCCAGGTCGTCCGCCTCGGGGACGTCGCCGCGCACCGGCCGCAGCAGCCCCGGCAGCCGCAGCTCGTAGGGCTCGGGATAGGGAACCGATGTCTCGAGCTGCAGGACGTCCTTCGGGAAGTCGAGCAGCACGGGCCCGGGCCTCCCACTGCGGGCGATCTCGAAGGCCTCGGCCATCGCGTACGGCACCTCGTCGGGATCCATCACGACGGTCGCGTACTTGGTGACCGGCAGCGCGATGCCGACGATGTCGGTCTCCTGGAAGGCGTCCTTGCCCAGCAGCGCACGCGGCACGTTGCCCGTGATGGCCACCATCGGGACGCTGTCCATCATGGCGGTCGCCAGGCCGGTGACCAGGTTGATGGCTCCCGGCCCGCTGGTGGCGATCGCGACCCCGACGCCTCCCGTGGCACGGCTGAAGCCATCGGCCGCGTGGGCGCCGCCCTGCTCGTGGCGGACGAGGATGTGGCGTAGCGGGAACTCGCGCAGCACGTCGTAGATCGGCAGGACCGTGCCGCCGGGGTAGCCGAAGATGGTGGTCACGCCCTCGCGGACCAGCGCCTCGCACACGGCGCGGGCGCCGATACGGGGCGCAACGCTGGGCCTGGGGTCGCTGCTCGGGATGGGGAGGGCTGTCATCGGGCCTGGGGTCCTCGTGAAGAATCAAGAACCCCGCCCGGCTTCTCGGCCTGGCGGGGTGTCGGTTGCGCTGTTCGTGTGCCTGTCCGGCTACTCGGTCGAGCGTCCTCCATCCCGCCACCCAAGAAGGATGACGAGGCCAAGAATGCTGATGAGTACGAGCACGCCAAAGAGCCCGGTGCGGATCGGGCGCAGGGTCGGCTCAGCGGCAATCGTGCCGCGCTCGAAGGACATGGGTGGACCCTACCAGCGCTGTCAACCCCGGCACGGTCGCTTTGGCATCGCACTCCGCCTGTTGGCGAGGAGCTGAACCGGCGAGCCGCTACTCAGGCAGGAAAGGTCCACACCACCGCATACGCGATGGGCGACTGCAAACCGCCGATGAGGCACCATTCGCGGCAATGACCGTCAGAGCCCAGCGATGGCACGTCCCGATGAGCGGCCGCGACCCCGAGGAGCAGCACCGCGCCGCGACGCCCCTCGAGCTCTTCTTCGACCTGTGCTTCGTGGTTGCCGTGGCCCAAGCCTCGGTCGCCCTCCACCACGAGGTGGCCGAAGGTCACCTCCTCGAGGGCGCCCTCCTCTTCGGGATGACGTTCTTCGCGATCTGGTGGGCGTGGATGAACTTCACCTGGTTCGCATCGGCCTATGACACCGATGACGTCCTCTATCGGCTCCTGACCTTCGTCCAGATCGCGGGCGTGCTGGTGATTGCGTCCGGCGTGGAGCGAGCATTCAGCGAGCTCGACTACGCCACCATGACAGTCGGTTACCTGATCATGCGGATCGGCCTGGTGGCGCAGTGGCTGCGGGTGGCGATCGAGCACCCCGATCGGCGGCAGACCGCGCTGCGCTTCGCCATTGGCGTTTCCCTCGTCCAGGTCGGCTGGGTGTCTCGGCTGTTCCTGCCGGTGGAGCTCGGCATGGCCGCCTTCGCGCCCCTCGTCGTGCTCGAGCTGCTCGTGCCGGTCTGGGCCGAGAGCACCGGGCATCCGACGCCGTTCCACCGCGGCCACATCGCCGAGCGGTATGGGTTGTTCACGATCATCGTGCTAGGCGAGTGCATCCTGGCAGCGTCGACGGCGGTTCAGGAAGCAGTGACCGCCGGCGGGCTCTCCCTGCCGCTCTTGACCCTCGCCGCCGGCGGGCTCCTGCTCGTGCTGGCCATGTGGTGGGCCTACTTCAAGCACGACGCCAGCGCGGAGCCGACCGAGCTGCGCCAGGCCTTCATCTGGGGCTACGGCCACTACTTCGTCTTCGCCGCCGTGGCTGCCACCGGTGCCGGGCTGCACGTCGCCGCCGACCTGACCCACGAAGAGGCGGCGATCGGGGCCGTCACCGCCTCGCTGGCGGTGGCCGTGCCGGTCGTCATCTACCTGGTCACGACCTGGCTGGTCAGCAGCAGCGGGCGATCGATGGCGGAGATTGCTCCGGTGCTGGCTGGATGCGTGGCGGTGCTCGCCGTCGCCATCCTGATTGGCCAGCTGAGCGTATCGCTGGCTGTGCTGAGTGTTGGCTTCGTGGTTGCCGCGCTGGTCGGTCGATCGGCGTATCGGGCCAGCCGGATGGCCGCTACCGGTTGAGGTTCGGTGGCTCCGAGAGCGCCCGGGCCAGCCGTGCGCCGGTGGTGACCGCTCCTTCAGAGGCCGACGACACGAGCGCGGCGTACTTCGCTATCACACCGCCTACGATGCGCGGTGGCGGCGGTGTCCAGGCGGAGAGGCGCCGCACGATCTCCTCTTCCGGCACGTCGAGGTCCAGGCGCCGGTTGTCCACGTCGATGACGATGGGGTCTCCCTCCTCCACGATCCCGATCGGCCCGCCCAGCGCGGCCTCCGGCGCGACGTGCCCGATCATCAGCCCGTGGGTCCCGCCGGAGAAGCGGCCGTCGGTGATGAGCGCCACGTCGCCGCCCAGCCCCTCGCCAACCAGCGCGGCGGTGACCGACAGCATCTCCTGCATGCCGGGGCCACCGACCGGTCCCTCGTGGCGAATGACCACGACGTCGCCTGGCCCGATTCGCTGGGAGCGGACCGCGTCGTAGCAGGCGGCTTCCGAGTCGAAGACGCGCGCCGGCCCTCGGAACTGGCGCATCTCATGCCCGGCCAGCTTGATGACGCAGCCGTCGGGCGCCAGCGTGCCGCGCAGGATTGCCAGGCCGCCCGTCGGCTTGATCGGGTGCTCGATCGAGACGACGACTTCCTGGCCCGGCGTTTCGACGGCGGCATCGGCGACTTCGGCCAGGGTGCGCCCATCGACGTTGCGCGTGGTTCCGTCCAGGACACCGCCGCGGATGAGCTCGCGAGCCACCAGGCCGATCCCGCCGGCCTCGTGGATGTCGAGGGCTGTGAATCGGCCGCCGGGCATCATGTTCGCTACGATCGGCGTCCGCTCGGCAATGGCGTGGAACTCGTCGATGTCGAGCGGGATGCCGAGCTCGTGGGCGATGGCCAGCAGATGCAGTACGCCATTGGTCGAGCCCCCGGTCGCCGCCACCGAGGCGATGGCGTTGTCGATCGCCGCGCGCGTCATGATCTCCGAGGGTCGCGTGCCGCTCGTCACGAGCTCCATGACCAGCTCGCCGGACCGATACGCCGCATCCAGCTTGGCCGAGTCGGTGGCGGGAATGCCGTTCAATCCGCCGGGGCTGATGCCGAGAAATTCCAGTGCCGTGCTCATCGTGTTGGCGGTGAACTGGCCGCCGCAGGCGCCGGGCCCCGGGCACGACCGGTCCTCGATCTCACGCAGCTCCTCGAGCGAGATCTTTCCCGCTCGATACGCGCCGATGGCCTCGAAGACGGTCACCACCGTGGCGTCGCGTTTGCCGCGGATGACGCCGGGGTTGATGGTGCCGTTGTAGAGGACGAGCCCCGGCAGGTCGAGCCGCGCCAGCGCCATGGCCGCGGCGGGGATGGTCTTGTCGCACCCCACCAGGCAGACGAGGCCATCGAACAGGTGCCCGCGCGCGACGAGCTCGATCGAGTCGGCGATCACCTCGCGGCTGATGAGCGAGGCCTTCATGCCCTCGGTGCCCATGCTCACGCCGTCAGAGACGGCGATCGTGTTGAACTCCATCGGCGTGCCGCCGGCCGCCCGGATGCCCTCCTTGACCTTCACCGCCAGCTCACGCTGGTTGTAGTTGCACGGCATCGTCTCGATCCAGGTGGTCGCCACGCCGATGATCGGCTTTGACAGGTCCTCGTCCGTGAAGCCGATGGCCTTCAGCATGGCCCGAGCGGCCGCCCGATCCGGGCCGTCCAGCAGGAGGCGGCTGTGCTCGCGTGGGTCGTACGTGGCCGCGGCGTCGGTCATGGGCCGGAGTCTACGGCGTCTGGCGAGCGACAATGCAGCGCGTGACGTACGAGCCCGATTCGCGGCGTTGGACCGTCCTGGCGGTCGGGCTGCTCGGCCTGATCGCCGGAGGCGCCGCCCAGTACGGCCTGGCGTTCCTGATTCCCGCCATGCGAGCGGAGGGCACGAGCCTCGAGACCGCGTCGCTCCTGGTCACCGCGCCGATCGCCGGCATCATGTGCACCCTCATCGCGTGGGGTGCTGCGGCAGATCGATGGGGCGAGCGGCGCATCCTGGCACTCGGGCTGGCCGGTGCCGGCGTGGCCGAGCTCGGCGCAGCGTCCGTGGATGGCGCGCTGGCCCAGTGGCTATTTCTGTTCGCGGCGGGAGCTATGAGCGCCTCCATCCACTCGGCCAGCGGCCGGCTCATCCTCGGCTGGTTCGGTGTTGCGGAGCGAGGGCTGGCAATGGGCATCCGGCAGATGGGCCTGCCGCTCGGGATCGGCGTGGCAGCTCTCGTGCTTCCGGCGCTCGCCGCCGACGGCATCGATCCCGCGCTGCTGGCGATTGGTATCGCATGCGTGGCCACGGCGGCGCTGATCACCGTGGTCGTTCGTGACCCGGCCCGCCCGGCCCTTGTGCCCGGCGCGGACTCCACGTCGCCGTATCGCCAGCCCTACCTGTGGCGCATCCACGCCGCCAGCGGGTTGCTGGTGATCCCGCAGATCGCCGTGGCGGTGTTTGCCTTCGACTACCTGGTGAATGGCCTGGGCTGGTCGACCGCCCCGGCCGGCCTGCTGGTGGCTTCGACTCAGGTCGTCGGCGCGTTGACCAGGCTCATCGCCGGCTGGTGGTCCGACCGGGCTGGCTCCCGCCTGGGGCCGATGCGCCTGGTCGCCATCACGATCGGCCTGTCGATGACGCTCCTCGCCGGGCTCGGCCTGGCACAGGATCCCGTCGCCGTCGCCGCTCTCGCCGTAGCGGGCGTGGTAACGACGACGCCCAACGGGCTCGCCTTCACGGCCGTGGCCGAGCGGGCGGGAGCGAGATGGGCGGGCAAGGCGCTCGGGGTCCAGAATACCTTCCAAAACGCGATCGGGGCCCTCGTGCCTGCTCCGCTGGCGCTGGTGATCGGCGCCGCGGGCGGGGGGGCAGACGGCTATGCGCTCGCCTTCGCGGCGGTCGTGCTGTTCCCGTTCGTCGCCGCGATCGTGATCCCCGCGGGGTCCGAGGGACGGCTCCACTAGGCGTCCGGCGCCCCCGCCGTTCATTCCCCGCCGCCATCTGCTGGCGCTTACGGCCCACTGCGAA
>JALZDF010000091.1 GCA_030862645.1 Chloroflexota bacterium | reverse complement strand
CGGCGGCCATGCTCTCGGCCGTCGCCACGCCGTCGATCGGCGGACTCCGCCCATGGCCGCGCTGATCCACCGCGATCACGCGCCAGCCATGCTCGGCAAGCGCGGGACCGACACGCCACCAGGTGCGCCACCAGCCGGTGATGCGGTGAACCAGCACGGCGACCGGCGCGGCAGCGCCGGCATCGGTCCCGTGCGGGAGCCATTGGTGGGGGGCGAGCACGGCCATCTCTCGATCGTACCGGGAACGAGGCGTGCAAGGGCTGGGGCGCATGAGCCTCGAAGCAACGAGCGACCTGTGGTGGAAGAACGCGGTCGTGTACTGCGTCGACACGCAGGCGTATCTCGACACGAATGGTGACGGGATCGGCGACCTCGACGGGCTGACGCAGCGGATCGACTACCTGGCCGGCCTGGGAGTGACCTGCCTGTGGCTGATGCCCATCTACCCGTCGCCTGAGCGCGATTACGGCTACGACGTGGCCGACTACTACGGCGTCGCCGAGAAGTACGGCAGCCTCGGCGACCTGGTCGAGCTCGTGCGAGTCGCCCGCGAGCGCGGGATCCGGGTCATCGCCGACCTCGTGGTGAACCACACCTCCAGCGACCATCCCTGGTTCCAGATGGCACGCGCCGGACATCCCATCTTCAAGGACTTCTACGTCTGGGCCGATGAGAAACCACCGAACGCCGATGAGGGCGTCATCTTTCCCGGCAAGCAGGAGAGCGTGTGGTCGTATGACCGCGCCGCGAAGCGCTGGTACATGCACCGCTTCTACCCGCACCAGCCGGACCTCAACATCAACAATCCCTTGGTCCGCAACGAGATCCACAAGGTGATCGGCTTCTGGCTGGAGCTCGGGCTGTCGGGCTTCCGGGTCGACGCCGTGCCGTTCCTGATCGAGCAGGTCGGCGGCTCCAACCCGGCCGTCGCGGATCCACACGGTTACCTGCGCGACGTGCGCGATTTCATGACCCGCCGCCGCGGCGACGCCATGCTCCTCGCCGAGGCCAATGAGCCGCTCGACAAGCTCACGCAGTTCGTTGGCGAGCACGGCGACCAGATGCACATGCTCTTCAGCTTCGTGGTCAATCAGGCCCTCTATCTGTCGTTCGTCAGGGCCGATGCGGCCCCCGTTGCCAAGGCGCTGCGCTCGCTTCCACCGATCGCACCCGAGGCTCAGTGGGCCAATTTCATCAAGAACCACGACGAGGCGTCACTCGACAAGCTGACCGACGCGGAGCGCGAGGAAGTGTTCGCTGCCTTCGCGCCCAAAGAGTCGATGCGACTCTTCGGCCGCGGCATCCGCCGCCGGTTCCCGTCGATGGTCAACGGCGACCGACGCCGCATGGAGCTGGCGTACAGCCTCGTCTTCAGCCTTCCGGGCACGCCGGTGCTGTTTTACGGCGAGGAGATCGGGCTCGGCGACGACCTCCGCATGGTGGACCGGGAGGCCGTTCGGGTTCCGATGCAATGGTCGGATCACCTTGGCGCCGGGTTCACCTCGGCGGACCCTGCGAAGATCCCGCGCCGGCCAGTGCGAGACGGGCCGTTCGGCTACCGGAACGTCAACGTGGAGTCACAGCGGCACGACCCCCGGTCGTTCCTGAACTGGATGGAGCGCGCCATTCGCACACGGAAGGAGTGGCCGGAGCTCGGTTGGGGCGACTGGCAGGTGCTCGGCACCCGCAACCCCGCGGCCCTCGCCCACATCGCGACATGGGACGGAACGAGCGCGATGGCCGTGCACAACTTCAGCGATGCACCGGCGAGGTTCACGGTTCGACTGCCGGCGGATGCGACGACGGGCCGCTGGCAGCACATCTTCGGCCCCGGGGATGGGGAGGGCCCGGAGGTCCGGGACGGCAGGTTGGGCGGCGAGCTTCCGCCATATGGCTACCACTGGTACGGCCGCCGGGAGGGCGTTGCCTGATGGCTCCCGTCATCGGATTCCACGCCAGCCACGAGCAGTTCCGGCCGGATCGGCTCCTCCGCCTGGTACAGGCCGCCGAGGCCGCAGGCTTCGACGCCGGCATGTCCTCGGACCACTGGGCCCCGTGGAGCGACGAGCAGGGCGAGTCGGGATTCGCCTGGACCTGGTTGGGTGCCGCCCTTCAGGCCACCTCGCTGCCTTTCGGGGTGGTGAACGCGCCGGGCCAGCGCTACCACCCGGCGATCATCGCGCAGGCGGCGGCGACACTGAACGTCATGTTCCCGGACCGCTTCTGGATCGCGATCGGCTCGGGACAGCTGCTCAACGAGCACATCACCGGCGAGGCATGGCCGGCGAAGGAGGAGCGCAACGAACGGCTGCGCGAGGCGGCCGACATCATGCGGAGGCTCTGGGCCGGCGAAACGGTCACCCACGACGGCCGCGTATCGGTCTCCGAGGCGAGGCTATGGACGCGGCCGGAACGGCCGCCGATGCTCATCGGCGCCGCGGTCAGCCCCGCCACCGCCGGATGGGTCGCCGAGTGGGCGGACGCCCTGATCACCGTCAGCCAGCCCGACGAGCAGCTGGATGCGGTCGTCGAAGCCTTCCGCTCGAACGGCGGAGCGACAAAGCCGATGTACCTCCAGGTGCACCTGGCGTGGGCGCCGACCGAGGGCGAGGCGCGCGACGCAGCCTTCGCGCAGTGGCGCCAGAACACGCTCGACAACAGCGTGATGACGGCACTGGCGCACCCGTCCCAGATCAGCGCCGCAGCGGCCCACGTCACCCCGGACGACCTCGACGGCGCGGTCCGCATCTCGTCCGACCTCGACCGCCACGCGGATTGGCTGCGGCGGGATGTCGAGCGCGGCTTCGAGGCCCTCTACCTTCACGAGGTCGGACCGGAGCAGGAGCGCTTCGTCGAGATCTTCGGCCGCGAGGTGCTACCGCGCCTTCGATAGGCGGTGCACCGATCGCCTGCTGAGCCGAATCTCGCCGCGCGCGGGATAATGGAGGCCCATGGCACAGCTAGGCGCGAAGGCGCGGACCGCGCTGCCGGACAGCGCGTTCGCGTACATCGGTCCCGACGGACGGCGGCTTCTCCCGATCAACGACGAGGCTCACGTCCGTAACGCGCTGGCGCGCTTCAACCGGGTGCTGTTCGAGGACGAGGCGTCGCGCGACCGGGCGCGAACACGGCTGCTGAAGGCGGCCAAGCGCTACGGGATCGTGCCGGTCGGCTTCATCGACGCCCAGCTCCGACCGGAGCGCCGGCTCCCCACCGGGCGGGTCGCGCTGCTCCTCGCCGACGTCGAAGACTCGACCGGGCACCTGACCATGCTCGGCGACCGATATCCGCGTTTGCTGGCGGAGGTTCGTCGGCTGCTCCGGACGGCAACGCAGCGGGCGGGTGGCCACGAGGTCGACGCGCGGGCCGATGAGTTCTTTGCGGCCTTCTCCAATCCGGGCCAGGCGCTCGACGCGGCGGTCGCCGTACAGCGCAGGTTCGCCGCACATAGATGGACCGACGGCCGGGTCGTCCGCGCGCGGATCGGTCTCCATGTCGGCCGGCCGACGGTGAGCGCCGGCGGCTACGTCGGGATCGCGGTCAACACCGTGTCGCGGATCGCATCCATGGGGCACGGCCAGCAGATCCTCGCCTCTCGATCCCTGCGGGATGCGGTCGGT
>JALZDF010000090.1 GCA_030862645.1 Chloroflexota bacterium | reverse complement strand
GGCCACGATTCCTCGGGAGCCGAGATTGCATCGAGCAGCGTCGGCCAGCCGGCGGCGGCGAGGCGCCGTCCCAGCCGCGAGGCGGCGTCGTGCGGCTCCGCCAGCGCCTCGAGCTCTGCACGCGTCGCCTGCAGCCGCTCGGTCAGCTCGATCACGGCGCGGCGCGTGGCATCGGCGGACTCCTGGGCTGCATCCCGATCCGAGCCGCGCGCTTCTAGGGCGCCGGCGGCGTCGGCGACGGCGCGCATGGCCCACTCGTGCGCCTGGATGGCTCGATCGGATTCGGCGCGCAGCGCCGCCGTCTCCTCCCGCGACGCCTGAAGCTCGGCTCGAGCATGGTCGAGCCGAGCGCGCAGCCGAGCGCTCTCCTCGGCCGCCCGGGCGCGCCGGGCGATGAGGTCGGTGTGCCTGGCGCGGAGCTCTGACACGGCCTGCTCGGCGGCCAGCAGCTCGTCGTCAGCCGCGGCGAGGTTCGCAACCGCCTGTCGCCAGGTCTCTTCGGCGGCCAGCGCCGCCGCCACTGCGGGCTCGACCTCCATTCGGTCGGCGCCATGGTCGAGCGACGCCAAGGAGGCAGCGGCCGCATCATGATCCCGCTGCTCGCGCTCGATGGCGGCGGCAAGCTCCGCTTCACGCGCCGCGATGGCCTCGACCCTGCCCTCGAGTCGAATGAGCTCCTCCCGCGCCTCCTGCCGAGCGTTCGCCGCCGCCCGCGAGGCCTCCTCGGCCGCCCAGTAACGCTCCTCGGCGGACGCCACCGCGATGCGACCAGCCTCCTGCGCGTCGCGATACGCCGCTAGCGCCGACTCCGCCGAGGCCGCCGCTCGGCGCGCCTCCCCCAGCGCGGCGCGGGCCGCCTGCTCGCGCCGTCGATGCGAGGTGGTGACCAGCGCACGCGCGCGTGCGCCGAGCGAGTCGTGCTGCTGCTGATGCTCGGCCTGTAGCGCCAGCCGGCGCACCTGTGGCTTCAGCTCGCCGAGCAGGTCGCTGACCCGCGTCAGGTTGTCGAGCGCCCGGGTCAGCCGCCCGGACGCCTCGTTGCGCTTCACCTGGAGGCCCTTTACGCCGGCCGCCTCCTCGAAGAGCTGCCGTCGTTCCTCCGGGCGCAGGGAGAGCGCGGCATCAACGGTCCCCTGGCCCACGACCACCAGCTCGTTGGCGCCCAGCCGCCCCTCGCCGAGCAGCTCCACCACATCGCGCAGGCGCGCACGCGCGCCGTTGATGAGGTACTCGCTCTCGCCCGACCGATAGGCGCGTCGGCCGATCGAGACCTCGGCGAAGTCGATCGGCAGCCACCCGTCGGCGTTGTCGAGGGTCAGGGTCGCCTCCGCCATGCCCTGGGGCTTGCGCTCGTCCGAGCCGCCGAAGATGACGTCGTCGGCGCGCCGAGTGCGCAGCGATCGATTCGACTGCTCGCCGAGCACCCATCGCACGGCATCGGCCATGTTGCTCTTGCCCGATCCGTTCGGCCCGATCACGGCATTGACGCCCGGCTCGAAGACGAAGCGGGTCTGATCGGCAAAGGACTTGAAGCCGTGGAGGCGCAGCTCCTTCAGGCGGCTCACGAGACCGGCTGCACGGCGTCGTCAGGCATCTCCGGCAGGTCGATCAGCGCGGCGCGCGCCGCCTGCTCCTCCGCACGCTGCCGGCTGGAGCCGGTACCCACGCCCACGGCGCTCCCGCCGACCACGACCGCGACCCGGAAGCGCTGGTCGTGGGGCGGGCCGGTGGTGCCGACCAACTGGTAGACCGGCTTGAGGCCTCGATACCGCTGGCTCCACTCCTGGAGGAGCGATTTCGCCGATTTTGGCGGGCCGGCCATGGCCGCCAGCTCGTCGAGGCGGGGCCTGAAGAGGCGTTCCAGGACCGCTTCCGCCCGCTCGGTGCCCTCTGACAGCGAGAGCGCACCGGCCAGTGCCTCGAAGCAGGCGGCCAGGACCGACGGGCGGGTGGCGCCGCCGGCCTCGCTCTCACCGCGGCCCAGGAGAAGGTATCGATCCAGGCCGATCGAGAGCGCCATGGCGGCGAGGGCCTCGCGATTGACGAGCGCTGCCCGGCGGGCGGTCAGGAAGCCTTCGTCCTCGTCGGGGTACCGCTCGAACAGAAGGCGGCTCACGGCCACGCCGATCACCGCGTCGCCATAGAACTCGAGGCGCTCGTTGTGCCCGGCGGCGAGCGTCGGATTCTCGTTGAAGTAGGAGCTGTGAACGAAGGCCTGGCGGATGAGCTCCGGCTCACGCAGGACGATGCCGAGACGAGCGCTGAGCTCGTCCAGTGGCGGAGCATCCATGGGCGACCCGTCTTACTGCTGGTGCTCCTCGATGAAGTCGACGGCGTCCTGGACCTTCTGGATCCGCTCGGCATCCTCGTCCGAGATCTCCATGCCGAACTCCTCTTCGAGGCTCATGATGAGCTCGACCAGGTCGAGCGAATCGGCATTGAGGTCCTCGACGAACGAGGCCTGTGGCTGGACCTCTTCCTCATCGACGCCTAGCTGCTCGACGATGATCTTCTTGAGACGTTCGTACGTGGTGCCGTCAGTCACGAGTTCAGGCTCCTCCACCCGATCTGGAAACGCTTCCTAACACGCCATTGACGAGGCGTCGTGCTGCGTCACCGGCGTAGATCCGGGCGAGGGATACGGCATCACGCATCGTCTCCCCGCTCGGGGTCGCGGCGGAGTATAGCACCTCGTAGATCGCGCTCCGGAGGATCGTCCGCTCCACTCTGCCGAGCTCAGGAACGGGGATGAGAGGGGCCTCGGCCGCGATCCGCTGGTCGAGCGCATCGCGATGCTCGGTGACCCCGTCGACGATCCGTTGGGCATGCTGACGGACCTCGTCGGGTACATCTCGCTCGGCTGCCAGGCGAACGAGCGCAGCCTCGCCGCTGCCCGGACGGAATTCGTCCTCGAACAGGGCAAGCAGCGCAAGGCGCCGAGCAAGCAGGCCGGAGGCGGACGCCTGGCTGCCACGGCTGGCGCGGGTCGGCATCGGCGTCAGCCCCGCTCGCGATGCAGCCGGGCGGCGAGGCGCGAGCGCACGCCACGATGGGCGAGGGCCGGATGCTCGTGCGTCCATTGCGCGATCAAGCCGGGTACGTCGGCCTCGGCAGACTCGGAGGCCACGCGGATGGCGTTCTCGATCATTCGCGCCCTTGCCCGGCCATGGGTGACGATGCTCACGCCCTTGACGCCGAGCAGTGGCGCGCCACCGTAGCGCTCGTAATCGAAGCGCGCCTTCATGCGATCGAAGCCCGGCTTCAGCGCCATGAGGGCCAGTGGCGCGATCGGTCCCTGCTGGAGATCCTCGCGAAGGGCACGAAAGATAAAGCTGGTGATGCCCTCGAAGAACTTGATCACGACGTTGCCGACGAAACCGTCGCAGACCACCACGTCGGCGCGGTGAGCGATCATGTCATGCGCCTCGACGTTGCCGACGAAGTGGAGGTCGAGCGACGCCAGCTTGGCATGCGCCTCGCGCGCGAGATCGTCCCCCTTCTCCGCTTCCTCGCCGATGTTGAGGAGGCCGATGCGGGGATTGCGGACGTGCAGCACGTGCTCCGCGAAGATGGCCCCCATGGCAGCGAACTGAACCAGGTTCTCCGGGTCGGAGTCCACGTTGGCGCCCACGTCGAGCAGCATGACCGGCCCGGTGGCCGTGACCATGTGGGCGGGCAGCGCCGGTCGGTCGATGCCTTGCACTCGGCCGAGCCGGAAGACGGCCGCCGCCATGGTGGCCCCGGTGGATCCGGCGCTGACCACGGCATCGGCGTCCCCGTCGCGGACGAGGTCCGTGGCCACCACGATCGAGGAACGCCGTTTCGTGCGGAGCGCGGTCGCCGGGTGATCCCCCATCTCGATGACCTCGGGGGCGTCCACGAACCGGACGTTGGCTGGCACACCCTTGCCGTGCACCGCGGCTTCGCGCTCGAGGCGCGGCACATCACCGACCAGGCTGACCTGGTCGCTGCTCTGTCGTGCGTAGTCGATTGCGCCGCGGACGATCTCGCGTGGGGCGTGGTCGCCACCCATCGCGTCGACCGCGATGCGCATCGGTGTTAGCGCTGGCCTTCTACCGGGGTGACCGGCTCGATCGCGACCGCCTCACGCCCCGCGTACCAGCCGCAGGTCGGGCAGACGTGATGTGCGCGCTTCAGCTCGTGACAGTGCTCGCACTCCACGAGCGGCGGTGCGCTGATCGCGAGATGCGCGCGGCGCTCGCCCTGGCGAGCCTTGGAAACCTTTCGCTTGGGGACGCCCACGCGGAAACTCCTTGACCAACTTGGATGGGGACGCCGCAGTATAGCCGGAGCGCCTCGATTCGTGGAAATCTCCGTCAGTCGTCGCGCTCGCGATCGCCGAGCAGAGCGGCGAGCCCGGCCAGCCGGGGGTCGATCTCGTCGCCGCCGTGCGCGTGGTCGCCGCTGTCGAGCCGCTGGCCGCACTCGACGCACAGGCCGGGGCAGTCGGGTCGGCAGAGCGGATGCATCGGCTCGGTGAGGGCCAGCTCGTCGTGGAAGACCGTGTCCAGCGCGATCTCGTGATGCTCGTCGATCCTCAGGCTGGTCCCCGCCTCGTCGGCGTCGAGCACCACCGGCGCGCCGCTCTCCGGGTCGATGCTGGGCAGGAACTCCTCGTCCACGTCGACGTGGACCTCCTCCACGAAGGCATCGGTGCAGCGTGCGCAGGTCCGTCGCAACGGCGCCCTGACGTTCCCGCGCACGAGGACGCCGCGGTTCGTTCGCTGCAGCCGCAGGTCGGCATCGAGCGGGCCGGCCAGCTCGACGTCGGTGCCCAGGGTGACGTACCGGTCGCGGAGCCGGACGTCGCGAATCGCGCCGGGAGGCTCGTGGAGGAGCCCGGCGACGTTGAACGAGATCATGGCCGGCTGGCGGCCCGGGCCTGCTCCTCGGGATCGACGACGATGGCGCCGCTCTCTCGGGTCTCATCATCGGGAACGCTCACCGCGGCGGCATCGGAGCCGGTGGGCCGATGGCGCTCGTCGAGCATATCGATCCCGCGCTTGATGCTGGTGAGCGCCTTGATGCACTCGCCCTCGAGCCGGATCAGCACGCCGGCCGCGTACTCGTCGGCGCCGCGACGGACCTCGCGCGCCTCGGCCTGGGCGCGCTCGATCAGCTCGCCGGCCCGCTGCTGCGCGGCGCGAACGAGCTCCCGCTCCTCCAGCATCTGGGCCGCCTGCTCCTGGGCTCGCGCGACGATGGTGTCGCCCTCGTCGCGGGCCCGCTCGGTGATGCGGCCTGCCTCCTCGGTGATGCGGCGCGCCTGGCGCACCTCGTCGGGCACGGACACCCGAAGCTGATCGATCAGCTCAAGCACGGTCGCCTGGTCGAGCACGACGTTGTTCGTCAGCGGCAGCTTCTTGCCGGCTGCCACCATCGACTCGAGCCGCTCGACCAGGAAGATGATGTCCGTGGCGCGCCCCTCCTTGGCCGCGATTATACGCGGGGGCTCTCCCCCAGGCGCTCGACGAGCGCGGCGGCCACCGGAGCGGGAACCATGGGTCCGATGTCCCCGCCGAAGCGGGCGACCTCTTTGGTGAGCGTCGAGCTGACGTAGCCGTACTCGAGCGCCGTCATGAGGAAGGTCGTGTCGATCTCCGGCGCGAGTTTGCGGTTGGTCAGCGCCATCTGGAGCTCGGCCTCGAAGTCGCTCACTGCCCGGAGCCCTCGGACGATGAACCCGGCGCCATGGTCTCGCGCGAAGTTCACGGTCAGCCCGTCGAAGGCGTCGACGCTGACGTGCGCACCGAGGTCGGCGACCGACCGGCCGATGAGATCGACCCGCTCGTCGATGCTGAAGAGTGGCGCCTTCTTGGGGTTGTTGAGGACGCCGATGATGAGCCGGTCGAACAGGCCGGACGCGCGGCGCGCCACGTCGAGGTGCGCGTTCGTCATCGGGTCGAACGATCCGGGAAAGACCGCCACTCGCGTCATCGGCCCTGAGCCTCCAGGAAGCTGAGCATCGTCTCGCCGAACCTGCGCTGGCGAACCTGAGTGAGCGAGCCAGGCTCGGGCAGGTCCGTGCGCCAGAAGTGCTTGATCACGACCATCGCATCGGGAGCCAGGTGCGGCTCGACGGCGCGAAGCGGCGCCACGATAGCACGCAGCTCATACGGCGGATCAAGGAAGACGAGGTCCCACCGATCCTCCACAACGCCCGACAGGAAGCGCTCGACGTCGACGGCGTGCACGGTGGCCAGGCCCGCGAGGCGCGTGCGCTCGAGGTTGGCTCGGAGGGTTGTCAGCGCCGGCCGAGCCTGCTCGACGAACGCGGCATGCTGCGCGCCGCGGGACAGCGCCTCGATCCCGATGGCGCCGCTGCCGGCGTAGAGGTCGAGCACCCGAGCGCCGGGCACGCGCTCGCCCAGGATGGCGAACAGCGTCTCCTTGACCCGATCGGTGATCGGCCGCGTGCCGGGGCCTCTGGGCGCAACGAGGGGCTGACCACCGGCCACGCCGGCGATGACGCGCATCAGGCGGCGTCGCCTTCTTCCTCGACAGGAGCGAAGTCGCGCTGCAGCCTTGCGAGCCGCGGTCGCTGCTCGAGCGCGGGATCAAGCCCCACGATCCGGTCCGCGAGGTCGCGCGCGCGCTGCGCCAGGTCGACGTGCCGCGGCTCGAACAGCGACGCCACCCGCAGCGGAGGCAGGCCCGATTGCCGCGTCCCGAGCAGGTTCCCCGCGCCGCGCAGCTCAAGATCGGCCTCGGCGATGGCGAAGCCGTCGTTCGAACCGCGAACGACCTCCAGCCGTCGCATGGCGAGCTCGTCGGTGGCGTCGGAGAGGAGGATGCAGAAGGACCGATGCCTTCCCCGCCCGACGCGGCCGCGCAGCTGGTGCAGCTGAGCCAGCCCGAAGCGCTCGGCATCCTCGATCAGGATCACGCTGGCGTTCGGCACGTCGATGCCGACCTCGATGACTGTGGTGGCCACGAGGACATCCTTCTCGCCGGCAGCGAAGGCAGTCATCGTCCGGTCGCGCAGGTCGGACCGCTGCTGCCCGTGGACGAGTCCGACACGCAGGTACGGGTGCGCGGACTGGAGGCGCTCGGCCTCCGCCTCCGCGCTCGCGACCTGGAGCGCCTCCGACTCCACCACCAGCGGCACGACGACGAACGACTGGCGACCTTCGGCCGCCTCGGCCACCATGAAGGCCTCGATCTTCGCCAGCGCCCGACGGTCTCGGATCTCGGTCCGTACCGGCTCGCGCCCGGGAGGCAGCTCGCGAATGGTGCTGATGGACAGGTCGCCGTACACGCTCAACGCCAGCGTGCGCGGAATCGGCGTGGCCGTCAGCGCCAGCATGTGCGGCTCGCCGCCCGCGCCCTTTGCCTGGAGTGCCGCCCGTTGTCCGACCCCGAAACGGTGCTGTTCGTCCACGATCACCAAGCCGAGCCGCGGGAACTCGACCGCTTCGCTGATCACCGCATGGGTTCCGATGACGACCTCCGCCGCACCCCCTGCGATCGCGTCGTGGATCTCCTTCTTGCGTGCCACCGGCAGGGACCCGGACAAGAACTCTGCGCGCACGCCGAGTTCCTCGAGCAGCGGGGCCAGGCCGGCATGGTGCTGGCGAGCCAGGATCTCCGTCGGCGCCATGAGGGCTGCCTGCCAGCCGGCCCGCACGGCTCCGGCGAGCGCGACCGCCGCGACCGCAGTCTTGCCGCTGCCGACGTCGCCCTGGAGTAAGCGGCGCATCGGTCGCGCGCCGCCGATTTCGTCGAGGATCCCGGTGACCGCGCTGGCCTGGTCGCCGGTGAGGGTGAACGGCAGCGCGCCGATGATCTCCTCGCGCACGGGTGCACCGATCGGGATGCGGGGCGCACGCAGGCCCGCGCGAGCCTCGCGCGCCTGCGCCAGCGTGAGCTGCAGGGCAAGCAGCTCATCGAACGCGAGGCGGTCCAGCGCCTCGGTGACGTCGGCCGCCTCCTCCGGGAAGTGGGCGGTGCGCAGGGCGTCGTCAAGCCCCGGGAGGGCACCGCGCTCCGCATCGGTCAATGGGTCGACCACCGAGGGCAACGCGTGATCCAGCACGCGTGCGAGGAGCTCGCGAAGCCGCTTCTGCGTCACGCCGGCCGTGAGGTGGTACACGGGCACGACCCGTGCGGTGTGCACCGACTCGCGGCCCACCGGGCTGAACTCCGGCGACGTGAACTGCGACCGCCAGCCACGCTGAGTGACCTTGCCTGAGACGATGACCTGATCGCCCTGCTGGAGGCGCCGCTCGACGTAGCGTCGGCCGAACCAGATTGCCTCGGCGCTTCCGGTGTCGTCGGTGAGCTGCGCGACCACGCGCTGTGGGCGCCGCCCGAAGCCGGGCTCCACCCGGATGGCGGCCACCGTCACTCTCGCCGACTGCTTCTCATCAGCGACGAGGTCACCGAGCGAACGCAACTCGCTGAAGTCGTCGTAGCGGAACGGGAGGTACCAGAGGGCCTCGCGGGCGGTGGTGATGCCGAGCCGCCCGAGCGTCGCTGCGCCCCGAGCGAGCTCCGGGATGCGCCGGATCGGCCGATCCAGCTCGTCCGGCGCGAGGACGCTCACGCCCCGGACCGGGCCGCTCGATTGCATGCGCCGATCGTAGCGTGCTACCATCCCGATCGCCCGGCGCCCCGCGCCGGTTCCCTTGTGATTGGAGACCCATTCGACATGGCCCGCGTCTGCGACATCTGCGGCAAGCGCCCGATCACCGGCTGGAATCCCCAGTCGGTCGGGATGAACCGCAAACGTGCGCTGCGTCGATGGCTGCCCAACCTTCAGTCCATGACCATCATCGCGGATGGCAAGGTCACGAAGGCAAAGGCCTGCAGCCGTTGCCGCCGCACGGCCCAGAAGGTCTGACCTTCTCTTCCTGAGCCCGATGCGCCCGCGTCACGAGACGCGGGCGTCGCCGTACCTGGCCCGCGGCAAGTTAGAAGCGAGGTCGCCGAACCGGTGTCTGCGGCTCGCCGCGGGAGGCGTCAGGCCAGGTCCTGCTCCGAATCGATGACCAGGGTGAACGGGCCGTCGTTCACCAGCTCCACCGCCATCTCGGCGCCGAACCGGCCCGTGTCCACCCGCAGGCCCGCATCCCGCAGCCGCCGTACGAACCGATCGACCAGCGGCTCGGCGACGCCCGGAAGCGCCGCGGCGGTGAAGCCGGGCCGACGCCCGCGTCGCAGATCGGCATAGAGGGTGAACTGGCTCACCACCAGCAGCGCGCCGCCGGCATCGGCGATGGCGAGGTTGGTCCGGCCGCTGGAGTCCTCGAAGTAACGCAGGCCGATGAGCTTATCGGCCATGCGGTCCACGATCTCGGCTGTGTCCTCGATACCGATGCCGGCGAGCACGACCGCTCCCCTGCCGATCTCGCCGAGCAGCTCGTCGCCGCTGCGGGCCGATGCGTGTTCAACGCGCTGAACGACGACCCGCATCAGGGCGGCCTCCGCAAAACCGCCCTTCGGTTGAAGAGATCCTGAACGCTCCGTGTGCCGCGGCCGGGCAGGGCGACCGGCGGGACCCCATCGGGCATCACGGAGAGGCGGATGGCTCGGCGCTCGGCGACGGCTCCACCGAGCTCGACTGCGGCGTCGAGGCCGCGGGCCCGGCGTCTTCGCCCTCGCGCGGCGGTCCGAGCGCCGACTCGGTGAACGTGGCGCGCGCGTTCCAGATCATCCAGCCCCTGGCGCCATTGTCGGCCGCGGCCTTGAACTCGGCTCGCACCTGCTCCGCGGTGTAGGGAGCGAACGAGCCGTAGCCGAAGTCCTGGACCCACGGCCGGATCACCATCGGCAGTCCCTCCTTCTGCTCGTTCATGATCTCGAGCGTCTGGTCGATCACCTCGTACGGAAAGTTGTTCGGCACGTCAAAGCCGAACACCCCGGGACCGTAGTGAGAGGGGTAGACCATGGGGCAGAAGTAGTCGACGTACGGCATGATCACCTCAGGCCGCTGTCCGATTCCCTGGTCGTCGGGCACGATGAAGCTGATCGGGAAGACGTCGGCCCCCAGGAACGTGCGCGTGGCGTCGAGCTCCTCGCCCACCACCCGCAGCACGCGCCCGATGGCCGGCAGCCGGAACGACTGGGTGTTCGGCAGGTTCGTATCGGCGACGTCGTAGGGGCCGTCGCTGAAGAAGCGGATGTAGTCCAGCTGAACCTCGTCGAACCCCTTGTCGGCGAGGTCGCCGGCAATGCTTGCGATGTACTCGGCCA
>JALZDF010000029.1 GCA_030862645.1 Chloroflexota bacterium | reverse complement strand
GCCTACAAGCCGCCGCGCGAGTTCAACTGGGTCGTCGGCGTCATCCTCCTGCTGCTGACGCTCCTGCTCAGCTTCACTGGCTACCTGCTGCCCTGGGACCAGATCGCCTTCTGGGCGATCACGGTCGGCACGCAGATGGCACTCTACGCGCCGCTGCTCGGCCAGGAGTCGAGCTTCTTCCTGCTCGGCGGCATCCAGGTCGGCCAGGAGACGCTGCTGCGCTTCTACGTGCTCCACGTCATCGCTCTTCCGCTCCTCGCCGCCATCTTCCTGATCGTCCACTTCTGGCGGATCCGGAAGGACGGCGGCATCAGCGGGCCGGTGTAGGCGAAGGAATGGACCGATGACGATCGAGAAGCGCCCGAACCGCACCGCCGACAAGACCGCTCCCGCCCAGGCGCCCGAGCGGGCGCCGATCGTCGCGCCGACGACCGGCCCGAAGCTGCCGGGACCGCCCGGCGTGCCCGGCACCGAGCGCTTCCGGCTGCTGGCCTACGTCAAGCAGGAGTCGATGGTCCGCGTCGACAAGCGGCCCGACGAGACGGTGCTGACCTGGCCGCACCTGCTGCGGGCCGAGTTCCTGATGTCGATGCTCATCAGCGGCCTGCTCGTGGTGACCTCGCTCTGGATTCAGGCGCCGCTGGAGGAGATGGCCAACCCGGCCGTCACGCCACACGTCGCCAAGGCGCCCTGGTACTTCCTCGGCCTCCAGGAGATCCTGAGTTACTTCAACGCCACGGTGGCGGGCGTCATCGTCCCGACCTTCTACCTGCTCGGACTGGCCGCCATTCCGTTCATCGATCGCACCCCGTTCAAGGCTGCCCGTGATCGCAAGACGATGTGGGTCTTCTTCCTCTGCCTCATGCTCGGGGGGCTGCTGGTAACCTTCATCGGCTCATTCTTCCGGGGGCCCGGCTGGAACTGGGTCTGGCCGTGGGACGGGCTCTTCTTCAACCTATGACACAGCGCGCTTCGTACGGAGAGGTCCACGGACCGCGGGCCGGGGAGATCAGCCGGCGCGGCTTCATGCGCCGCATGCTCGGCGTCGGCGTGGGCATCCTCTCCCTCGAGTTCCTCGGAGGCACGCTGGCCTTCCTGTGGCCGAACCTGACCGAGGGCCTGGGGGCCGAGATCACGATCGGCACGGCCGCGGACATCAACAACGCCCAGTCCCAGTGGGCCGAGGGGCTTCCCTACATCTACGGCCCGGCGAACCTGTTCATCGTCAACGTGCCGGCCGCCAAGGCACGCGTCGAGGGCGAAGGCACGGTCAGCAGCCCGGTCGAGGATCCCGGCACGGACCTGAGCGAGGACCTGCCGCTCGCGGATCGCTCGATCCTGGCCCTCTGGCGCAAGTGCCCGCACCTCGGCTGCCAGGTGCCCCAGCTGTGCGACCAGAGCCAGTGGTTCGAATGCCTCTGCCACGGCTCGAAGTACACGATTCTCGGCGAGAAGCGCGATGGGCCCGCACCCCGCGGGATGGACAGCTTCCCGGTCACGGCCACCGATGGGATCTATGTCGTCAACACCCGAGAGGTGATCAGCGGTCCTCCGCCCGGCACCGTCACCTTCGACGATCGCGGACCGACCGAAATGCCGCACTGCACGGGCTGATCGATGCGGCTCAAGACGCTTGGCGTCATCGTCGTCCTCGCGCTCTCATTGTTCACCGTCCTCTACTGGGTGACCGACACCGCGCGCCGCGATTCGATCGCCGCAGCGCACGACGAGGAGCTGCTCGAGTACGGTGAGGTCATCTTCAGCGCCGACGAGAACGAGCCAGCGGCCGCCGGGTGCGCCAACTGCCACGGCGAGGATGGCACCGGCGGCGGGCCCGATGCCCCGGTCGTTGGTCCGAACCTGCGCTCGCGCGGCCTGGCCGACAAGCTGAAGGCCAACAACAACTACGTCCATCTCGCCGTCAGCTACGGTGGCGTCGTCGTCTCCGGCAACGTGAACTCGGCGATGCCGGCCTGGAGCTACGAGGTCGGCGGGCCTCTCAACGAGCAGCAGATCGAGGCGGTCGTGGCGCTCGTCGAATCGTGGGCCGCCGAGGCCGCCGAGCAGCCCGCAGAGGAGGTCGAGAACACCGTCGAGGCCGGGGCCGAGGTGTTCGCCTCCGCCGGCTGCGTCAGCTGCCATGGCGCCGAGCTCGAGGGGACCACCGCGGGGCCGAACATCCAGACCATCGGCTCGGGCCTGGTCGACCTGTCGGGGTTCATCGCTCCGTCCGGCGCAGACCAGATGGAGGCCGACTACGCCGCCGACCCGCGCGACTTCCTAGCGAAGTGGATCCGTGATTCGGCGACGAACTACAACGACGGGGAGGCCACCGGCATGCCGGCGCACCCGGAGGGCCGCATCACCGAGAGCCAGTTGGAGGCGCTGATCACCTTCCTGCTGGACCAGACCGGTGAATAGACGGGTGTCGAGCCGATGAGCACCTATCCCGTGTACCAGCCGCGCGGAGGCGTGAGCCGCCTGCTCGGCTGGTCCGACGACTTCATGAGCTGGTTCCTGTACGGGCACGAGACCTGGCTGGTGGCGGTGCTCAAGGGCGTGCCGCTCTTCCTGTTCGTGTACTTCATGCTCACCTACGTCCCCAACTACGTGTACTACCTGCTGACCGTCGAGATCCCGTTCCTGCGCTTCAGCGACGACGTGGGCTTCCTGCTGGCCAACGGCATCGCGGGCGGCAACTTCGCCCTGCTGATCCTGCTGGCGCTGGGGATCCAGGCGGCGCGTGGCCGGCGCGGTTTCGGCTGGTCGCTGATCCGCATCTTCACCATGCTCAATTACCTGTTCACCGTACTGCTGCTCGTGCCGCTGCTGGCCTTCAACCTGGCGGGCGGCTCCTTCTGGCCGATCCGCATCAGCCTGCAGTCGGTGGCCTTCGGGCTCATCGTCGCCGGCCTCGGGGCGGCGGCCTGCGTGTACCTGTACTTCGAGTACGGTCGCATCACGCGGCGCGACGCGACCGAGGCGGCGCGTCGAAGTGGCGAGCTCGCGCCGCGCTGAGCCGCCGGTCGCTCGTCGCGCACCTCGCCTGGTCGGCGACGGTCGTCGTCGCCGCCGCCATCGTGATCGGCCTGGAGCTGACCTCGGTCTGTCCGCCCGGTGGTCCGATAGCCTTCGGCGACTGCGACGACGTCCGCCCCTTCGCCATCGGGGTGGTCGGCCTGGGGGCGCTGCTGTACGTGACCGGCCTGTCGGCCGTCCGATGGTGGACCTCGGGGCTCGAGCGCCGCGGGCTCGCCGACCGGCGGGCCGCCCGGGATTGGTACCTGCTCGCCGCGGGCCTCGGCATGCTGATTGCCCCCCTGCTTGCGTTCACGCTCGCATCGGCCCTTCGGTAGGATGATCGGCATGCACATCTCCACCGCCGACGACCTGCGAGCCAGCCTCGACGGCATCGGCACCATCACCGATGCCGGGCTCGAGATCGCTGACGAGCGCCGGTTCCGTGAGGAGCTCATCGACGAGCTCGCGTTCGAGGCGGTGTTCAACCCGGACAGCGACTTGCGGGATGCCGTGCGCTGGGTGATCTGGAGCGCCTCCCAGGCCCTCGGCTGCGGCTCGGCCTCGATCGACGAGCTGTATCGGGCGCGGGGACGAGGCGAGATCGACCCCACCGCCTTCACGGTCCCGGCCATCAACGTCCGCGCGGCGACCTACCTGACCGCCCGCCAGGCGTTCGCGGCGGCGCTCGAGCGCGATGCCGCCGCCCTCATCTTCGAGATCGCCAAGAGCGAGATGGCCTACACGGAGCAGCGACCGGCCGAGTACGCCGCCGTGGTGCTCGCCGCGGCGATCCGCGAGGGCTGGCGCACGCCGGTCTTCCTGCAGGGCGACCACTTCCAGTTCAATGCGACGAAGTGGGCAACCGACCCGGCGCCGGAGCTCGAGGGCATCAAGGACCTGACGCGCGAAGCGATCGGCGCCGGCTTCCTGAACATCGACATCGACAGCTCCACGCTCGTCGACCTGTCGCTGCCGACCGTCGTCGAGCAGCAGCAGGTCAACGCCGAGAACACGGCCGAGCTGACTCGTCTGATCCGTGAGCTCCAGCCCGACGGCGTGACCATCAGCATCGGCGGCGAGATCGGCGAAGTCGGCAAGACGAACTCGACGGAGGAGGAGCTGCGCGCCTACCTTGACGGCTACCTGACGGCCATCGACAGCGATGGCCTCGAACCGATCAGCAAGGTCAGCATCCAGACCGGCACCAGCCACGGCGGCGTGCCGATGCCGGACGGCAGCGTCGCGGAGGTGAGCATCGACTTCGATGCGCTGCGCCGCCTCTCGGCGGTGGCTCGCGACGAGTACGGCATGGCCGGCTGCGTCCAGCACGGCGCCTCGACCCTCCCCGACGACGCCTTCGATCACTTCCCGGCCAACGGGACCGCCGAAATCCACCTGGCCACCGGCTTCCAGAACATCCTGTACGACGGCGGTGGCCTGCCAGATGCCCTCCGTGACGAGATGATGGCCTGGTGCAGCGCGAACTGCGCCGACGAGCGCAAGGATGGGGAGACCGGGGAGCAGTTCCTGTACCGGACCCGCAAGAAGGCGATCGGTCCGTTCAAGCGCCAGCTGTGGACCTTGCCGGCAGAAGCGTCGGGGCAGATCGCGGCGAACCTGCGGGCACGGATGGGCCTGCTGTTCGACGAGTTGAAGATCCACGGAACGCGCGAGCACGTCGAACGTTTCGTGACCCGGGTCGCCGTGCCACGGCCCCAGCCGGCCGTGCTGGGTGGGCGCGGTGGCGTGGCGATCACCGCCGGCGCATCGGTCTTCGAGGACGACGGCTCCGGCGAATAGGCGGCGGGCCGCCGGTCCTCAACGGATGCCGATGAGCTTCTGAAGGACCGGCTGGTCGGCGAGGCCGATGAGACGCCGGGCTGCCGGGGGAGGGAGCCTGGCGAGGGCGTCGAGAGCACGTCCGAGGTCCTCCGTCCCAAGCTCCGCGACCAGCGTCCAGAGCCGATCGACCGTCTCGGGCTCGAGCGTGTCGAGCGTCGCGAACACCCCCTCGATGGCACGAGCGTCACCGCGCACGAAGAGCTCGACGCCGCGATCGAAGCGCTGCACGAAGTCGAGGAGTGCGGCAAGGCGATCGCCGAGGAGTCTCAGCTCCTCGTCGCCGCCGTCGCGGGCCGCGGCCTCGCGAGCCTGCTCGGCACAGCGGCGAATGACCGGCATGACCGGATCGGTTTCGCGCTGCTTGCGCGCCGCGGCGACGCGCCGGAACCATTCCCAGTGGTCTCCCACCACGTTCCATGCGGCGGCTGCGGGGCCGCGCTGGCCGGATCGTCGCGGCGCGTCGGCATGCTCGATGAGCCCCCATTCCTCGCACTGCGCGAGCGCCAGGCTGGCGGCGCGATGGCTCATGCCAAGGGCCCGGCGCACCTCCGGCTCGGAGAGAGGACCATCCGAGACGAGAAAGTATCCCTGGACCGCGGCGGTGGAGGGCGCCACGCCCCATGCCGCGCCGATGGCCCCCCACGCAGCAGAGAAGGATCGGCGCAGGTTCTCGGCGGTGGAGATCCTCGGCGGAAACGTGCTACTCACGCAAGCATGTTAGCAAGCGGCGTGAATGGTCGGGGCACGACGAAGCCCCGGCGTGGGCCGGGGCTTCGGTCGCGAAGGAGCGCTTCGGTCTAGTGGGCGCAGCCGCCAGCCTTGGCGGGCGATCCGTCAGTGTTGAACGACGAGCCGCAGGCGCAGCTGCTGACCGCGTTGGGGTTGTTGATCGCGAAGCCGGAGCCCATCAGCGAGTCGACGTAGTCGATCTCCGCGCCGGCCACGTGCTGCTGGCTGAATTGGTCGATCACGACTGGCACACCGGCATGGTCCTCGACCGTGTCGCCGTCGTTGACCTTGTCGTCGAACGCCAGGCCATAGCTGAAGCCCGAGCAGCCGCCGCTCTTCACGAACAGCCGCAGGCGCGCATCGGCCTTGCCCTCGCGCGAGCGGAGCTCGAGCACCTTCTTTGCGGCCGTCTCGGTGACCGAAACGAGCAGCTCACCGGACGGTGCGCCGCCGATCATCGAGATGGGCTCGCGAGGAGTCTCGGACATCGTCATTTCGTATCGGTCTCCTGATGAGCGCCGGATCGGCGCGTCGGATTCGGATTTCGCTTTGGAAAGTATACCAAGACGGTGTCGAAGTCTCGCAAGGGGACTTCCGGGCCACACGCCGGTGCTGGCCGGACCCTGCGCGATCGTCCGCCTAACCCCATAGGTCCGACCGTCAACATGCCCGGCGTGGGGTCCCTGCGACCGGCGATGGTGCTGCGCGACGTCGCGCAGAGACGCAGACCGCGGACGGGCGGCTGCCGGAATCCGCGCGGCCGCCCGCCCATCCGCGCATCGGTACACTAGGCATCCCGAGCCCGGCGAGGCACCCGCACGAGGACCCAGTGTGAGACTTGCGAGCCGCATGGAGCGGATCGGGACCGAAACAGCGTTCGAGGCTGCGGCGCGGGCCCGCGCGCTGGAGGCGACCGGTCGCGAGGTGATCCACCTAGAGATCGGCGAGCCCGACTTCGACACGCCGCGCCACGTGTCCGAAGCGGCCGCCCGCGCCCTGCTTGACGAGGCGGCCACCCACTACACCGCCGCCACCGGCATCGCGCCGCTGCGCGAGGAGATCGTCGCCGACGTGAGGCGGTGGAAGGGAATCACCACGACGGCCGAGCAGGTCGTCGTCACCCCCGGCGCCAAGCCGATCATGTTCTACGCGATGCTCGCCCTCGTCGACGACGGCGACGAGGTGATCTACCCGAATCCGGGCTTCCCAATCTACGAGTCGATGGCCCGCTACGTCGGCGGCGTGCCGGTGGCCGCCCCGCTGCGCGAGGCGAACGACTTCCGCATGGACGTCGAGGAGGTGGCCGGCCTCGTCACGCCGCGCACGACGCTGCTCGTCATCAACACCCCCCACAACCCGACCGGCTCGGTCCTGACCGATGACGACGTCCGGCGGCTGGCCGAGATCGCGCTCGAGCACGATTTGGTCGTGCTGGCCGACGAGATCTACGGCCGGCTCCAGTACGAGGGCGAGCCTCTCAGTATCGCCACCCTGCCCGGAATGGCCGAGCGCACCATCACGCTGGATGGATTCAGCAAGACGTTCGCGATGACCGGCTGGCGACTGGGCTACGGCGTGCTCCCCGAGTGGCTGGTGCCCGCCTTCAGCCGGTTGGTGATCAACAGCGTGTCGTGCACGAACGCCTTCGCCCAGTACGGCGCCCTCGAGGCCCTGACCGGGCCTCAGGACGAGGCCGATGCGTATCGCGCCGAGTTCATCGCGCGGCGGTCGCTCATGGTCGACGGGCTGAATGCCATTCCTGGCATCAGCTGTCGCATGCCGCACGGAGCCTTCTACGCCTTCCCCAACGTCTCGAGCTTCGGCCGCACCTCGGCACAGATCGCCGATCACCTCCTCTACGACGCCGGCGTATGCGGGCTGGCGGGCACGGCCTTCGGTGCGCACGGCGAGGGGTTCCTGCGCTTCAGCTACGCCAACTCGCGCGAGAACCTCGGGCTGGCGCTCGAGCGCATCGGCGAGTCGCTGGCGAAGCTGGAGCGAACCGGCGAGCTGGTCGGTGCGGCGTCATGACTCCGCGGTTCACGCCGGCGCGGGGAGAACTCACCGACCGCCGCGTGCACTCACGCGGCGAGCACGTGGCACGGTGGCGAACGAGATGACCCATCCGCGCGTCCTCGTCACCCGCGTCATCCCGGACGCCGGCCTCGATCGAGTGCGCGAGGCGTGCGAGGTCGACCTCTGGGAGGATGAGCTGCCGCCGTCCCGCGAAGAGCTCCTGCGTCGCGTTGTCGGCAAGGACGGCCTCCTCTCGCTCCTCACCGACCGGGTGGACGACGAGCTGCTCGACGCGGCAGGCCCTCAGCTGAAGGTGGTCAGCAACTTCGCTGTCGGCTTCGACAACTTCGACGTCCCGGCGCTGACGAAGCGAGGCATCCCCGGCGGCAACACCCCAGGCGTGCTGACGGATACGACGGCGGACCTCGCCTTCGCCCTGCTGATGGCGGCCGCACGGCGCATCCCCGAATCGGTCGACTACGTCCGGCACGGCCGGTGGAAGACCTGGGGGCCGATGCTACTGATGGGAGTCGACATCCATGGCGCGACACTCGGAATCGTCGGCTTCGGGCGCATCGGCCGCGAGCTGGCGCGTCGCGGACGCGGCTTCGGAATGGAGATCCTCTACCACGATGTCCATCCGGCCAGCCCCGAGGATGAGGCGGACCTGGGCGCGCGCCGTGTCGACATGGAGGAGCTACTCCGCGAGTCGGACTTCGTCAGCCTCCACGTCAACCTGACGGAGGAGACCCACCACCTCATCGACGCCGACGCGCTGCGCGCCATGAAGCCCACCGCCGTGCTCGTCAACACCTCACGCGGACCGGTGGTGGACCCGCAGGCGCTTGAGGATGCCCTGCGGGCGAACGAGATCTTCGCGGCCGGCCTCGACGTCACCGAACCGGAGCCGCTGCCGGCCGATCACGCCCTGGTCCGCCTGCCGAACTGCGTGGTGGTGCCGCACATCGCCTCCGCCTCGCGCGTAACGCGCGACCGCATGGCCGAAATGGCCGCCGCCAACCTGCTCGCCGGCCTGCGCGGGGAGCGGCTGCCGACCCCGATCAACCCAGAGGTCTACGAGTAGTGCCCGAGACACGCTTCCGCCTGCCCGACCTCTCCCAGCCCCATCGCTACGAGCATCGCAAGCCGCGGCGCCCGTCCCACCTGCCGAAACGCCTGACGCCGCCGCCGGACCGGGAGGCGCCGCCGGACCTCACGCTCTTCCTCTATGCCGGCATCGTGATCGCCGTGATCCTCGCCATCGTCGCCATCCCGTACGTCATCGGCTACCTGTTCGAGGTCGCCTTCTAGGGCGACGCTCATGCGACAGGACGGGCGTGCGGGATGCGCTAGACATAGCCTCCAAGGCCGTCGGATGTTCAGCCCACAACGGGCCTCAGGCCTGGGCGGTCCAGACCAGGATCACGCCGTCCTCGACCTTGACGCTCGGCCGCACGAGGTCGGGAAGGTCGATCGGATACGCGCGCGCGTCGCCGCGGTACGGGTTCTCGCGCCACGTTCGCCGTCCATTGGCAAGCCTTCCGGCCAAATCGAAGCTGGCGCCATGGCAGGGACAGCGGAGGTCCTGCCACTCCGGGCGGTAATGAAGCGTGCAACCCATGTGCGTGCAGACCGACGAGAGGGCGCGCACCTCGCCCGCGTCGTTGACGACGAAGCCGTCGAAGGCGGCCGTCGAGAAACGTGAGGCCGTGCCGGGAGGTAGGTCGTCCAGGCGGCCGACCTCCACCCAATAGCCGTCGCCGGCGACCAGGTCTTCCGGGCCGCCGAGCGTCGCAGCCTCGCGTGGCACGCGCGGCGCCACCGCCACCCCGACGAGCCCCGCCGCCAGGCCGGCCGCGGCCCCGATGCCGCCCTGCAGCAGCTGCCGGCGCGAAAGACGCCATGGCCGGCTGCCGGCCGGCTGGGGTGCGCGATCGCGAACCGGAGGAGGAACCTGCACGGCGGCAAGGCCGGCGTCCGCGGCACGCATCCGCAGGCGCAGCTGCTCGAGGAATGCGGGATCCGGATCGGCGCTGTTCGGCCCGACGGCGCCCGCCATCTCCGCCGCCAGGCGGGCCATCTCGGCCTCGTTGCCGGCCGCGACGTCCTCGGGAGACGGCCGCCCGCCGGCCAGCAGCGCCTCCAGGTAGCGCTCAAAGCGCTCGGCGTTCGGATCTCGCTCGTCAGCCATCGGTCGTCTCGCTGATCAGGGCCGCCTTGCGTAGGGCGCGGTACTGCAGCACCTTGGCATTGCCGCTGGTGATGCCCATGGCCTGTGCCGTCTCCGCCACCGATAGCCGCTGCAGGAAGCGGAGCTCCAGCACGCGCCGGTATCGGTCGGGCAGGGTCCGCAGCAGGGTCTGCACGCGAATCGACGCCCCATCGTCCGGCACGGCCGCCCGCCGGGCCGCATCATCGGCGGGCTCCCAGCCGGGTGCCACGTGGTCGACGCCGACGACCGGAAGCCGATAGAAGGCTCGCCAGTAGTCGGCGATCGCATTCTGCGCAACGCGGTACAGCCAGGCGGCGATCTGGCCTGGCTCGCGCGTGGTGTCCAGCTGTTCGACGGCGCGCACGAAGACCTGGGCGGTCAGGTCCTCGGCATCCGGTCGGTTGCCGACCCGCGCGTACACGAATCGATAGATGCCCACGACGTGAGCGCCGTAGACCTGCTCGAAACGACCGGGGCCGGTGGACATGTCATCGATGCCCTACGCGGCCGGTTACGTCCGCGGTCGCAGCGGCGCCAGCAGCGCGGCGATCTCCTCGAGGAAGCGGGCATCTGTCTCGTCGAAGGCATCGAGGTCCGAGCCGTCGATGTCGATCTCGCCGATGACTCCGCCGCCCTCGAAGATCGGTACCACGATCTCGCTCCTGGTGCTGGCGAAGCAGGCAAGGTAGCGCGGGTCCGCGTCGACGTCGGGCACGATCTCGGTCCGACCGGACGCCGCCGCCGCACCGCACACGCCGGTGCCGATCGGGATGCGGGTGTGCTCCGTCGCCTCCGGGCCGGTCCACGGGCCGAGCACGAGGTCGCTGCCGTCGACCCAGTAGATGCCGACCCAGTCGTACGGCGGGAACCGGTCGTGGAGCAAGTCGACCACCCGCTGCACGGCCGCCTCGGGGCCCGCCGCCTCGGCGATCGCGGCGCGAACCAGGTTCAGCGCGTCCCCGTGGGCGGCGGGACGCTCCTCGGCAACCGGGTGACTCATTGCTGCGCTGCCGCCCACCGCTCGGCCCATCGGTCGATGCCGGTGATGGCGCCCTGCAGGTCGCTTCCCTTCGGCGTGAGCGAGTACTCGACCCAGGGCGGGACGGCGCTGATTGCACGTCGCTCGATCATGCCCTCGTCCTCGAGCAGCTTCAGCCGCTGCGAGAGCGTGGCCGAATTCGCACCGCCGAGCGCGTCCTGCAGCTCGCAGAAGCGCTGCGTGCGCTCCCCGAGCGCGCGGATGATGCGCAGGACCCACTTCTGGCCGAGCACGTTTAGCGCGGCCGTGGCCGCGCACTCTGCGCGCTGTGCTTCGGCGCGGCGGAGGGCCCGCGACCGGATCGCGGCCGGGGGCGAGTGGGGAAGTCCGGCGTCCATCAGGACGCGAACCCTAGCACCGCCCCCGGCGCGCGATCAACCGGGCGAGGTCACTCGACGACGATCGTCATGTTCATGGACGGGTGGAAGAGGCAGGTGATCTGGTAGGTGCCCGCCTCGTCGAACGTGAGGCTGGTCGATGCGTTCTGGCCCAGCTCCTCGTCGATGATCGGATCGTCCGCCGCGACGCCGTCCGTTCCCTCCGTCACCGTGTGCGCCGCGGCATCGGCGTTCACGAAGCTCACCTCGGTGCCGGCCGTGATCGTCAGCTCCTCGGTGTCGAACGCGAACTGGCTGAGGCGCACGGTGGCCTCCTCGCCCGCGGCCTCCGATGGCTCGACGGCCTCGCTCGGCGCGGCGCTCTCGGCCTCGCTCGGCTCGCTGCTCGGAGTGCCCGCTGGCTCGGGGGCGGTCGCCGAGGGAGCCGTTCCGCCGCAGGCGGCGAGTGTCAGCGCGAGGCCGGCGATCAGCATCGGAAGGAATCGGAATCGGTTCATCAGTCCGTTGCTCCTGTACAGGTTGTGTGGTGGGGCCCATGCACCCGTACGGGTCCCGTTACAGGCCAACGTCGGTCATTTGACGCCTCACCGCCCGGCCCGCATAGTGCGGTGGCCCACCTTCGCCCCCCCGCGTCGAGCATGCCGCAGACCACGATCTACGTGTCGCCCCGCTCCCTCGGGGCACCCGATACGCGCCCACCGGCGGTCGCCACGACCGACCTCGCCCGCCTCTTCGCGGGGGTGCCGGCGTTGGCCGGCGTTTCGCTGCGTGTCGCCGCGGGTCGAACGGTCGCGCTGCTCGGGCCGAACGGCGCGGGAAAGACCACCCTGCTGCGCCTCCTGTCGACGGCGATCCGGCCTTCCTATGGCGGTGCCAAGGTCGACGGGCTCGACCTCGACCGGGACGCCGCCTTGGTCCGCGAGCGGGTTGCCTTCCTGTCGCACGCCACCGGCCTGTACGACGACCTGTCGGCGCGCGAGAACCTCAGGTTCGCGGCGGTCATGTTGGGAACACGGGACTCCGACCAGCGGGTCGAGCGAGCGCTCGCCGACGTCGGCCTCTCGGCACGCGCCGCCGATCGGGTCGGCGACTTCTCGGCCGGCATGCGCAAGCGCTTGGCCCTGGGCCGGATCCTGCTCGGCTCCGCGTCGCTCGTGCTGCTCGACGAGCCCTACGCGGCCCTCGACCACGAGGGGATGACGCTCGTCGACGAGCTGCTCGTCGCCTGGCACGAAGTGGGCGTGACGGTGCTCGTCGCCTCGCATAGCACCGACCGATTCGAGGCCCTCCTGGACGGCCGGATCACCCTCGAACGCGGGCTCGTGGTCAGCGTGAGCGGCGATGGCGTCGAGTCGACGCCGCCCACGCTCCCGGCAAGCCCTCGCCCAGCGGTGGTGGAGGTCGCTCGATGAGCGCGTGGCATTCGGAGGCACGGATCGCGATGGCGGTCGCTCGCAAGGACGCTCTCGCTGAGCTCCGCGGCCGGCACGCGACGGTCAGCACCCTCTTCTTCGCCGCCGTGGTCCTGCTGCTGTTCGGGTTCGCGCTGGGCCCCGATGCCTCCCGCCTCGCGGCGGCCGCCCCCGGCCTGCTCTGGCTGGCCGTCGTGTTCGCCGGCGTCCTGGCCGTCAACCGCCTTCACCTCCTCGAGACCGATGACGGCGCGCTCGAGCAGCTCGCCCTCTATCCCGTCGCGCGCCGCGCGATCTACGCCGGCAAGGCGCTCGCCGGCTTTGGCGTGATGCTCGTCCTGGGTATGGTGGTGCTCGGCGCGGTCGGCGTCCTGTTCGCGGTCGACATCGCCCGCGCGTGGCAGCCGCTGCTGATCACCATCGTGCTCGGGGCCGCCGGCGTGGCTGCCGTCGGCACCTTCTACGCCGGAGTCACCGTGCGACTGCGCGCCCGCGAGGTGATGCTCCCGCTCCTCATGCTGCCGGTGCTCGCCCCCCTCCTGCTCGGCGCGGTGAAGGCCACCTCGGCTGCGCTGGCCGGAGATCCGTTCGGCGAGCTCGCTGCCTGGCTCCAGCTGCTGGTTGCCTTCGACGTCATCATGATCGTCGCGGGGGCTTCCACCTACGGCTACTTGCTGGAGGATGGATGAAGACGAGGATCCTGGGATTCGTCGCGCTGGCGGCGGTCGTGGTGGTCATCGGCGTCGCGCTGTTCGTGGTCCCGCCCGATCGAAACCAGGGCGACGCGCAGCGGATCATGTACCCGCACGTCGCATCGGCCTGGCTGGCATACCTGTCGTTCGGCGTGACCGCGCTGGCCGGCATCGGCTGGCTCTGGAAGCGGGACCTCCGCCTGGACGCCGTGGCGCTGGCCGGCGCCGAGATCGGCGTCATGTTCACGGCGTTCGCGATCTGGGGTGGCATGATGTGGGGCCGGCCGATCTGGGGCGTCTTCTGGCAGTGGGAGGACCCGCGGCTAACCACCACGGCCCTGCTGCTGGCCCTCTACGTCGGCTACCTGCTGCTGAGGCGCCTGACCGAGGATCCCGAGCGGCGCGCCACCCGAGCCGCCATCGTCGGCATCGTCGCCGCCGTCGACATCCCGATCGTTCACTTCAGCGTGGAGTGGTGGCGCGGGCTGCACCAGGCGGCCACCATCGCCTCGCCGCAGCGCGTCCTAGACCCGGCGGCGCCGATGGCGTTCGTCGGGACGCTTCTCGGCACGCTGGCCGCCTTCACCCTCACCTGGCTCTACCTCATGATCCGGCGCTACCAGCTGGCGCGCCTGGAGCTCGCCCGCGAGGAGGCCCGGCGCTTGACCGTGCTGGCCGGAGCGCGCGCCGCGCAGGTGGCCCGATGACGGATGCCGGCTACGTGATCGCGGCCTACTCCGTCATCCTCGGTGGCCTGCTTGCCTACAGCGCCCTCCTCTGGCGCCGTCTGCGGGCAGCGCGCGAGAGGGACGACGAGGCGCGATGACCGTCTCGGCGCCCTCGGAGCCGATGCTGCCGCCACGGCGACGGCCATGGGGGATCCTGCTCCTGGTGGCGGTCCTCCTCGTGGTCATCGGCTACCTGGCCTTCAGCAGCGTTGGCAGCGCGCTCGTCTACTACGTCACCCCGACGGAGCTGCTCGACCGCGGCGAGGCTGCCATCGGGGAGACGGTGCGGCTCGGCGGCTTGGTCGAGCAGGGGAGCGTCTCCGGGCCGGCCACCGATCTCACCTTCGTGGTGACCGATGGCCAGCACGGCATCGAGGTTCACTCGACCGTGGCACCGACGCGCTCATTCCGCGAGGGTTCCGGGGCGGTGGTCGAGGGAGCCCTGGGCAGTGACGGGGTCTTCGAGGCGACTCGCGTCATCGTCAAGCATGACGAGAACTACGAAGTGCCCGCCTCCGGCGAGGTGCCGCCGGACCGCGTGGTCGAGCCCGGCGCGGACCAATGATCCCCGCCATCGGTCACGCGGCGATCGTCATCGGCCTGGGCCTGACCGTGTACGCGGCCGTCGCGTTCCTCCTCGCCGGGCGCGGCGGCGATCCGCGCCTCCTCACCAGCGGCCGGCACGCGGTCATCGGCTCGTTCGTGGCGGCCGCCGTCGGCTGCGTCGCGATGGTCGTCTCGCTCCTCACCCACGACTTCAGCGTCGTCTACGTGGTCGAGAACAACGCCACGACCACGCCGCCGTTCATCAGTGCCATCAGCCTGTGGGCGGCGCTCGAGGGCTCGATCCTGTTCTGGGCGCTGCTTGCCACCGGCTGGGCCTCGCTGGTCCTGCATCGCTACCGCGGCCGGCATCGGCGGTTGATGCCGTGGGTGGGCGCCACGCTCGCATCGGTCAACGCCTTCTTCTTCTCCGTCATGACCTGGCCGGGCAACCCCTTCGCCCTGACCTCGCCGACTGCGGCCGAAGGATCCGGGCCGAACGCGCTGCTCCAGAACCACCCGTTCATGGCCCTCCACCCGCCGCTGCTGTACCTCGGCTACACGGGGTTGGCCGTTCCGTTCGCCTTCGGCATTGCCGCGCTGGTGACCCGGCGGCTCGACGAGGAGTGGCTGCGCATCGTGCGGCGTTGGACGCTCATCCCGTGGACCTTTCTGACGCTCGGCATCGTTGCCGGTGCCTGGTGGAGCTACGAGGTGCTCGGCTGGGGCGGGTACTGGGCCTGGGACCCGGTGGAGAACGCGGCCTTCCTTCCCTGGCTGACGGCCACCGCCTTCGTGCACTCGTCCATGGTCGCCGAGCGACGCGGTGGCCTCCGGATATGGACCAGCGCGATGGTCACCGCCACCTTCGTGCTGACCCTGGTCGGCACGTTCCTGACCCGTTCAGGTGTGGTGGCCAGCGTCCACTCGTTCACGCAGTCGGACATTGGCCCCTGGTTCCTGGGCGGCATCCTGATGGCGCTCGGGGTTTCGCTGACGCTGCTGGTCTGGCGCCTCCCGGAGCTGGGCGGCGAGGGTCGACCGTCAGGCACGGTGAGCCGAGAGTCGGCGTTCCTGCTCAACAACGTCCTCTTCCTCGGCGTCACCTTCGCCGTCCTGTTCGGGACCCTGCTGCCACTGCTGGTGGCCGCGTCGAGCGGAGAGACGATCAGCGTCGGCGCGCCGTGGTTCAACACGGTGACGGTGCCCATCTTCGTGGCCCTCCTGTTCCTGATGGGGGTTGGCCCGGCCCTGCCATGGGGGACCGCCTCTTGGAGCACGCTGCGCGAGCGCTTCACGGTGCCGCTCGTGCTGACGGTGGCGGTGACGGCCCTGGCGCTGATCCTCGGCTTGCGCGGCGGGGGACCGCTCGGCACGCTCGGCCTGGCGACCTTCGTGGGGACGATCATGATCGACGAGGTCGTGCGGGGCTCCCGCGCCCGTGCCCGCGGCCGCGGCGAGAGCCACCCGACAGCTGCCTGGCGGCTCGCGACCCGCAATCGGCGCCGATACGGCGGCTACACGGTTCACCTCGGCGTGCTCGTCATGGCCGTCGCGGTGGCCATCTCCTCCGGGCTCGCGACCGACCGCACCGTGACCCTGGCTCCGGGCGAGACGGCACGGATCGGTGCCTACGAGGTTCGCCACGATCGGCTGGTGGTGGAGCCGCTCGCCGGCGATGCCCGGGTGACCGAGACGCGCGCCGAACTCACGTATACCGGCGCCCAGCGTGGGTCGCTGGCCACCGCGCTGCGTGACTACCCGAACTCGACCGCCGCCATCGCCACGCCCGCGGTGCGCACCTCGCTCGCCGAGGACCTGTACGTCACGCTCCTCGCGTCGGACCCCGAGAGCGGCAGCGTGACGCTCCACCTGTTCGTGAACCCGCTGGTGGTCTGGATCTGGGTCGGCGGCGCCATCGTGGGCCTCGGCGCGGTGTTCGCGATCTGGCCCGAGCGTCGCGCCATCCGTGTGACCGTCGAGGAGCCGCGGCCGGTACGCACGGCCGCATCGGTCGAGGGCCTCTGATGCGACGCCTCCGCTGGTTACTCGTACCGCTCATCGTCATTCCGCTGGGGTGGCTCCTGATGGCCGGCTTCGGCCGCGATCCGCGCGAGATCGCATCGCCGCTCATCGGCCGGCCGGCACCGGCATGGACGCTGACATCGCTCGACGGCGAGACGGTGAGCAGCGAGGACCTTGCCGGCCGTCCCTACGTCGTGAACTTCTGGGCCAGCTACTGCATCCCTGCCTGCGTCGACGAGCATCCCGTCCTGGCCGATGCGCACGTGCGGCACGGCGACGAGCTGGCCGTCGTCGGCGTCCTCGTCAACGACGAGGCGCAGGACGCCCGGGCCTTCCTCGTCCGCTACGGCGACGCCGGCTATCCGCAGCTGGTCGATCCGGGCGGTCGCCTGGCCATCGAGTTCGGCGTCACCGGGCCCCCTGAGAGCTACTTCGTCGACGCCGATGGCATCCTGCGCGCCAAGATCTTCGGCCCCCTGACCGACGCCGTCATGGACGAACGGCTGGGAACCATCGGCGTGAGCGCGAGCCGATGAGCCGCTGGCTGCCGACCGTGGCGCTCGGCGGGCTCGTCGCGCTGCTGGCGCTGGGCGTCGCGCTCTCGGTGCGCTGGGGAACCGAGCCGACGACCGCCGAGCGCGCCGATGCGCTGGCGCGCGACCTGCGTTGCCCCGACTGCCAGGGCCTGTCGGTGGCGGACTCGCCGACGGCCTCGGCGCAGGAGATCCGCCGCCAGATCGATGCGCTCCTCGCCGACGGCGCCAGCGACGACGACGTGCGCGCTCACTTCGTCGCGCGCTACGGCGACTGGATCCTGCTTGCTCCCAGCTCTCCGCTGGCCTGGATCATCCCGTTCGCGGTGGTGCTCGGCGGCGCCGCCGGGCTGGCCGCCTGGCTGCTGAAGCGCCCGACGGAGCCTCCATCGCCGGCGGAGCTGTCGCCGGAGCAGCGCCGGCTCCTCCACGAGGAGGCGGAGGCCCTCGATGCCTGAGGCCCTGGTCCTGCTCCTCGGGTTGGCGATCGCGGGCGGCATCGTCCTGCGTCCGCTGCTGGCGGACCGGGCCGACGAGCCCTCCGACGACGAGCTGGAGGCCGCGACGCTGCGGCACCGGGTGGCCCTCGAGGCGCTGCGGGACGTGGAGACCGATCGCCGCGCCGGCTCGCTCGACGATGCCGCATACCCCCAACAGCGGTCCCAGGCGGAGGCGCGCGCCGCGGCGACCCGGGTCGCCCTCGAGCAGATTCCGCCCGCCACCGACCCGCCGTCGGGCCGCGGCCGCCGCGCCGCCATCGTGGCGGCCGGACTGATCGGGATGGTGCTGCTCGGCGGCTCGTTCGTGCCGGACGCCGGTATCGCCAATCGCACCGCGGTGAACCGGGCGCTGGCCGACGCGCAGCAGGCGGAGGGTGCGCGACAGGCTCGAATCGCCGACCTCCGCGCCGAGCTGGCCGAGGAGCGGGATGCCGCCACGCTGTCGGCCCTTGCCGACGAGTACCTCGCCGGTGCCACGCGAGAGGACCTGGTGCGGGCCGCCGTCAGCCTGCAGCTGCTCATCGAGCTCGAGCCGGAGCGCGCCGACGCCTACGAGCGGATCATGAGCGCCTACCTGCGCGCCGGCGACGCCAACAATGCCCGCGCTGCGCATGACTCCTATGCCGCGCTGGAGACCGCCGATCCGGTGGAGGTCGCCTTCTTCGACGGGGTCATCGCGCTGCGCGGGGAGAACGACGCGGATGCCGCGGTGGCCGCCTTCGACCGCTTTCTCCAGCTGGCGCCGCACGATCCTCGCGCCGACATGATCCGCGGGCTGCGCGACGAGGCCGCTGGGCGCTGAGGCTCAGCGCTCGACGACGACCGATCGGAGCATGCGCTCAAGCGCGACGAGGTCGTCCGCCGAGAACCGGTCGAGGAAGTGGGCGGCGATCCCGCGCAGGTGGGTCGGCGAGGCACGCCGCAACCGTTCGTATCCCGCGTCGGTGAGTGACGCCCATTGCCCACGCTTGTCGGTATCGCAGATGACGCGCTCGACCAGGCCGTCGGCCACGAGCCGATCGATGAGGCGCGTGACCCCCGAACGCGAGAGGAGCAGCCGATCGGCGAGCTCGCTCATCCGCAGGCGGCGGTCCGCGGCCACGGACAGCTGGACCAGGACGTCGTAGTCGGTGAGCGCCAGCTGCTGGGCGTCGGTCAGCTCGCGTTCGAGCTCTCGGACGACGTGGGCATGGGCACGCAGGAATGCGCGCCAGGCGCCGAGACGCGGGTCGTGGTGCGAGGTGGTTGAGGTCATCGGCTCGTTTCGGCGTACTGCGCTTGTAGTTGCAACGTCAAGCATACATGGCGGTTCGGCCCGGGTGGAGATCGCCGCTAGGATTGACCAATGCCGCAGCGCGAGTATCCGGCCGCACCGACCTCGGATCAGGTTGACGACTACCACGGCGAGCGCATCGCCGATCCGTACCGGCAGCTCGAGGACTCCGACGCACCAAGGTCACGCGACTGGATCAACGCCCAGAATGTGCTGACCGATCGCGTGCTGGCCGAAGTAGCCGCCCGGCGCGAGATCCGGGCGCGGCTGGCCGAGCTGTGGGACTACCCGCGTGCCGGAGCACCCTGGCGCCGCGGAAAGCGATGGTTCCAGCTGCGCAACACCGGGTTGCAGGACCAGGACGTGCTCTGGTCGGCCGATGCGTCGGGGGCCGTTGGCGCGCCACTGCTCGACCCGAACGGGCTGAGCGAGAAGGGGACCACGGCGCTCTCCGCCACGGCGGTGTCGGAGAGTGGCGAGCTGCTTGCCTACGCCCTCAGCGAGGCGGGGTCCGACTGGCGCACCTGGCGCATCCGCCGCACGTCCGACGGGGAGGACCTGCTCGACACCGTGACTTGGAGCAAATTTGCGTCGGCGACCTGGACCCACGACGACGCCGGCTTCTTCTACGGTCGCTATCCGGAGCCGCCGGCTGACGCCGCCTACGATGCCCCGAACCGCGACATGCAGCTGCGGTACCACCGGCTCGGCAGCGATCCGGCCGAAGACCCGCTCGTCTTCGCCACGCCGGAGCAGCCGGAATGGGTCTACGAGCCGGAGGTAACCGATGACGGCCGTCTCCTCGTGGTCAGCGTCTCGCGAGGTACGGACCCGACCAACCGGGTGTACGTCGCGGACCTGTCCGCCGGCCCGGAGACGGCCACGGTCCGGCCGCTGCTGGACGAGGCGGATGCCCGCTACGAGCTGATCGACGCCGTCGACGGCGTGCTCTACCTGCTCACCGACCTCGATGCCCCACGGGGCCGGGTCGTGGCCATCGACGTGTCGCGTCCGCACGAGATGCACGAGCTGATCCCGGAGGGTCCGGACACGGTGGAATCGGCCCGGCTTGTCGGAGACCGGCTGGCGCTCGTCTCGCTGCACGACGCTCACCATGCGCTGGCCATCTTTGAGACCGATGGGCGTCACGTCGTCGACGTGGCCCTGCCGGGAATCGGAAAGATCGGCGAGCTGGCCGGGCGCCGGGACGATGACGAGCTCCACCTGACGTTCATGAGCTTCGCCGCGCCGGCACGCGGCTACGCCGTCGCCATATCCGACGGCGCCGTGCGCGAGGTCTCGCCGCCCGCCCTTCCCTGGGATCCCGACGACATCGTCACCGAGCAGGTGTTCGTGAGCTCGGCCGACGGGACCCGCCTGCCGCTCTTCCTCTGCCATCGGCGGGGCCTGGCGATGAACGGCGAGGTCCCGACGCTGCTGTACGGCTATGGAGGATTCCAGATCTCGGTGGGGCCGATCTTCAAGCCCGAGTGGCTGACCTGGATGGAACGCGGCGGGCTGCTGGCGGTGGCGTCACTTCGCGGCGGCGGCGAGTACGGCCGCGAGTGGCACGACGCCGGACGCCTGGCGAACAAGCAGAACGTGTTCGACGACTTCGCCGCCTGCGCGCGGTGGCTGGCCTCGTCCGGCTGGACGCGCCCGGAGCGGATCGGCATCAGCGGGCGATCGAACGGCGGGCTGCTGGTGGGGGCCACCATCACCCAGCATCCGGAGCTGGTCGGCGCGGCCGTCGCCGAGGTGGGTGTCATGGACATGCTGCGCTTCCACCGTTTCACGATCGGTTGGGGCTGGACCAGCGACTACGGCTCCGCCGACGATCCGGAGCAGTTCCGCACCCTGCTCGCCTACTCACCGCTGCACAACATCCGGCCGGGCGCCGCCTACCCCCCGACGCTCGTGACGACCGGCGACCACGACGACCGAGTCGTGCCGGGCCATTCCTTCAAGTTCGCAGCAGCGCTCCAGGCCGCGCAGGCCGGCGAGGGGCCGATCCTGATTCGCATCGACACCGATGCCGGCCACGGGCTCGGCAAACCGGTGAGCAAGCTGATCGACGAGCGGGCAGACGTGCTCGCGTTTCTGGATCTTGCGGTCGGGTCTCAGTCGGCGGCGCGGCCGGCGGCCAGCGTCGCGTCCAGCTCGTCCGAGGGGATGGCGGCGTCGAGGTAGGTCGAGGTGCCCGCCTCCGCGAGCTCGCCCGCCGCGACCACCAGCGCTCCGTAGGCTGCCCGCGCCAGCGCGCCGCCGGTCGACACGCGGCGCACGCCGAGCGCCGCCAGCTCGGGAATGGGAGGTCCCTGCCGCATGGCCAGCACGTTGACCGGTGCCCGCACCGACTCGACGACGCGTCGAATGTCGTGCGACCGCACCAGCCGCGGCGCATAGACCACCTCGGCGCCGGCTTCGCGGTACGCGATCAGCCGCTCGATCGTGTCGTCGAGGTCGTCGATGTCGTAGAGGTGATTTTCGGCGCGAGCGGTGAGAACCATGCCGTGCCGCGCGGCCGACTCGACCGCCGCGGCTACCCGCTCGACCGCGACGGCGACCGGCTCGACGGCCCCGCGCCGTGGATCGTAATCCTCGATCGAGCAGCCGGCCGCGCCGGCGCGGCCCAGAAGATCCACCGTGTCGGCCACGCCGGCCGGGTCATCGGCGAAGCAGCGTTCGGCGTCCACGCTCAGCGGGATGTCCACCGCCGCCGCCAGCGCCTCCACGTGGCCGAGCAGCTCGTCGCGGGTCACGGTCTGGTCCGGCTTGCCGAGGGCCGCGGCGTGCCCCAGGCTGGTCGTGGCGATCGCTTCGAACCCGAGGCCCGCCAGGAGCCGCGCCGACCCGACGTCCCAGGCATTGGGCATGACGAAGAGCTCGCCCCGGTGGAGGTCGCGGAAACGCTCGCGGCGGGTGTTCATCGGCTCAGTCTGGCGCATCCGGGTCGGCTCGCGGAACCTCGATCCAGAACGTCGAGCCGATGCCCTCCTGCGAGCTCAGCCCCACCGCGCCTCCGTGCGCCTCGGCGATGTGCCGCACGATCGCCAACCCGAGGCCGGCGCTGCCGCCGGTGTCGTGCGCGTCGGGATTGCGTGCGCGCGAGCGGTCCACCTTGTAGAAGCGCTCGAAGATCCTGACCTGGTGCGCCTCGGGGACGCCGATCCCGTCGTCCGCCACGCTGAAGCGGACCCGCTCCTTGACGGTCTCCCAGCCGATGCGCACCTCGCCGCCGGGGTGGCTGTACTTCACTGCGTTGTGGGCGAGGTTGAGCAGCGCCTGTCCGAGGCGCTTCGGGTCGGCCAGTGCGCGGCTGCCCGCCTCGGGAGCAGGGAGCCGGCTGATGCGCACGTCGCTGCGCTCGCCGACCGGGCCGATACGGGCCACCACGTCGGCCACCACCTCCTGGGGATCGAGCGCCTCGAGCGCCAGCTTCGTCTCGCCCGACTCGATCATGGACAGGTCGAGCAGCTCGTCGACCAGCTGCGCCAGGTGATCCGCCTCGCGCTCGATCTGGGTGGCGAAGTCGCGCGTGGTGGCACCGTCGTCGACGGTGCCGGAGCTCAGGGTCTCGGCGAGCAACTTGATCGAGGTCAGCGGGGTGCGTAGCTCATGGCTGATGTTGGCCACGAAGTCGCGCCGCACGCGCTCGATGCGGCGGAGGGTCGTGATGTCGTGCATCGAGACGACGAGGCCATCGCCGGCGAGCGGCACGGCGTCGACCGCGAACTGCCGGCTGCCGAGATGCCCCAGGTCCGCCTCCCCGCTCGCCGTCAGACCGTCCGACGCGGCGCGCCGCGCGATCGTATCGAGCGAGGCCGAGCCGAAAGCGGCGATGAGGCTCATGCCGGCCAGCGCCTCCTCGTCGCGCTCTGCCAGCGCAGCCGCCCCGGGCCCGGCCCGCACGATCCGCAGCCGGTCGTCGACCAGGACGAGGAGGTCGGCTCCGGATCGCGCCAGCAGCGCCTCGAAGGCCGCCGCTGAGGTGGCGTCGGTCACGCCGCTTGCGGCGCGAAGGCGTATCCGACCCCGCGCACGGTGCGGAAGTAGTTGTGCCGGTCGCTGCCGCGCAGCTTGCCGCGCAGCCAGCTGACGTGGACGTCGACCGTTCGGCCGTCGCCCGCGTAGTCGTAACCCCAGATTCGGGCCAGCAGCTGGTCGCGGGTGAAGATGCGACCCGGGTGCGCTGCCATGTGGGCCAGCAGATCGAACTCCTTGGTGGTCAGGTGGATCGGCTCGCCGTCGACCGCCACCTCCCGACGGGCAACGTCGATTTCGACCTTTCCGAACGTCAGCCGCTCCCGTCGTTCCGGCTCGTCGCTCTCTCGCCGTTGTCGGCGCAGCACCGCCTCGATGCGGGCCAGCAGCTCAGGGCGGCTGAAGGGCTTCGCAACGTAGTCGTCGGCGCCGATCTTCAGGCCGACCACGCGGTCAATCTCGTCGCCCTTGGCCGACAGGATGATGACCGGGGTGGCGACGCCTTCTCGGCGCAGCACCCGGAGCACCTCGACCCCGCTCATGCCGGGCAGCATCACGTCGAGCAGGATCAGGTCGAGCCGCTCGCTCCTCGCCGCCTCCAGCGCCGCCTCGCCATCGGCGGCGGAGCTCACCTCGTATCCCTCACGGGCCAGGTTGAAGGTGAGTGCCTGGCGCAGGGTGCGGTCGTCCTCGACCAGGAGCAGCCGGCGTCGCATCGGTCCCCTCCTAGGGGTTGAGGTCCTCTACCTGGCCGGTGGCCAGGAAGACGACGTCCTCGCCGATGTTGGTGACCCTGTCGCCGAGGCGCTCGAGGTGGTGGGCGGCGAACAGCATGTGGGTCGTCTGGCGCGCCCGCTCGGGGGCGACCGCCAGGAGCTGCATGGCGTCCTCGTAGACGCTGTTGTAGAGATGGTCGATCTCGTCGTCGCGCTTGGCCACCCCGCGCGCCTCCGTCTCGCTGATGTCGACCAGGGCACGCATGGCGGCGCGCAGCTGCTCACGGCAGATCTGCTCCATGCGTGGGATCTGCTTCAGGATCGGCGTCTCCGGCTCGCTGGCGAGCTGCTGCGCCAGCTTGGCGATGTTCACCGCATAGTCGCCCATGCGCTCGAGTTCCGCCGAGGCGTGGTACAGGGCGAGGAGCTCGCGCACGTCGCGCGCGACCGGACCCTGCGTGGCGATCAGCGTCGTGATCTCGGTGTTGATCTGCCGCTGCAGCTCGTTGACGTCCGCGTCGTCCCAGCGCACGCGGTCGGCAAGATCCGAGTCGCGCGCCACGAGCGCACGCCCGGCCCGCTCGAGCGCGTCCTCCACGCGCGCGCCGAGGCGCAGCACGTCGTCCTTCACCGAGTCGAGCGCGCGGTCGAAGGTCGCTCGCGTGCCTCCCGCGCCCCTGTTCTCGTCGATTGCGCGGTCCATGCGTCTCTCCTTCCCCGTCAGCCGAAGCGGCCGGTGATGTAGTCCTCCGTGAGCCGATGCGTCGGACGCGTGAAGATGTCCTCGGTCGGTGCCATCTCGACGAGATAGCCGGCCCGATCGTCGCCCATGGTCAGGAAGGCCGTCACGTCGCTGGCGCGCGCCGCCTGCTGCATGTTGTGCGTGACAATGCCGATGGTGTAGTTCTCCTTGAGCTCGCGCATGAGCTCCTCGATGCGCAGCGTCGCGATCGGGTCGAGCGCCGAGCACGGCTCGTCCATCAGGATCACTTCCGGCTCGACGGCGATGGCGCGCGCGATGCAGAGCCGCTGCTGCTGCCCGCCCGACAGGGCGGTGCCCGGCTGCCGCAGCTTGTCCTTGACTTCGTCCCACAGCGCCGCGCGCCGGAGGGACGACTCGACCAGCGCGTCGAGGTCGCCCTTGAAGCCGGCCACGCGCGGACCGAAGGCGACGTTGTCGTAGATCGACTTCGGGAACGGGTTCGGCTTCTGGAAGACCATGCCGATCCGGCGTCGCACCTCGACCGGATCGATGCCGTCCCCGTACAGGTCGACCCCGTGGTAGCGGATGGAGCCGCTGATGTGCGCCGAGTCGACCAGGTCGTTCATGCGATTGAAACTGCGCAGCAGCGTGCTCTTGCCGCAGCCGGAGGGACCGATGATCGCGGTGATCCGGTTCCTCGGAATCTGGAGGCTGATGTCGCGCACCGCCCGGAACGAGCCGTAGAAGCACGACAGCT
>JALZDF010000008.1 GCA_030862645.1 Chloroflexota bacterium | reverse complement strand
ACCCCTGCCTGTCCGCTCAAGGCGACAATCGAAAGCGACATCGCCGATGCGCTCACCCCGCTCGGCGCCAGTGTCGTGCGCGTCGATTGGGCGAGCAACGTCAAGCGCAGCTTCGCTGGTCCGGCCGCCGACCTCATTCCGGGTGTGCGCAACACGATCGCGGTCGCGTCCGGCAAGGGCGGGGTCGGCAAGTCGACCGTGGCCGTCAACCTTGCCGTGAGCCTCGCCCGCGACGGTGCCAAAGTGGGGCTGCTCGACGCCGACATCACCGGGCCCAACGTGCCCCTCATGATGGGCACCCAGGGAGCGCACGTGACCGGCAACGGCGGGCGGCCGAACCCCGTCATCAGCCACGGCGTCCAGATGATGAGCATTCAGTACTTCCTCCAGGCCGATGCGCCGGTCATCTGGCGCGGCCCGCTCATCCACAGCGCCATCGCCCAATTCCTGCGCGATGTCGAGTGGGGAGAGCTGGATTACCTCGTCATCGACCTGCCGCCGGGGACCGGCGACGCGGCGCTGTCGCTGTCGCAGCTCATTCCGCTGACCGGGGCGGTCATCGTCACCACGCCGCAGGAGGTCAGCCTGCTCGACGCGCGAAAGGCGGTCGCCATGTTCACGAAGGTGAACGTCCGGACGTTGGGCGTGATCGAGAACATGTCCGGCTTCGTCTGTCCCGACTGCGGCACCGAGCACGACATTTTCGGCACCGGTGGAGCGGATAAGTTCGCACGCGAGCTGGAGCTGGATGTCCTCGGCCGGATTCCGATCGAGCCGGGCGTCCGCTCCGGTGGTGACGCCGGCGTGCCCATCACCTCGACCCAGTATCCCGGCGGCGAGGATTCGGCCGCCGCACAGGCGCTCCGCGGCGTGGCCCGCGCCATCGCGGGCCGCGTCAGCGTGCTGGCCGCGCCGGTCGCCATCGGCGCCGGGGTGGCATCAGCCTAGGCCGTCAGCGCATTGCGGTCGGCGCCGATGGTCCCGGGCGCGCCCAAACGGCCGGGGGGTTTGGCGGCGACCGAGCGCATGACAGAATCGCGCGGATGCGAATCGCGGTCATGGGAGACATCCACGCCAACCTGCCGGCCCTCCGGGCCGTGATTGACGACGTGGCCAGGATCGGTGTCGACGCCCTCTACTGCGTCGGCGACGTCGTGGGTCGCGGCCCCAATCCCAACGAGGTGGTGCAGGAGCTGCGACGCCTCGGGATCCCCACCGTCCAGGGGAACTGGGACGAGGCGGTCGGCATGGACCGGAAGCAGACGGGCGCCGCGTTTGCGACCGCCGGCGGAGAGGCCGAGGGCAACGCCTCCATGCGCTGGACGGCCGAGACCATGACCGATGACAACCGCGCCTGGCTGCGGCAGCTGCCGCAGACCTTGCGTCTCACGATCGCCGGCCGGTCGGTGTATCTCTTCCACGGCTCGCCGCTGAAGGAGAACGAGTACCTCTGGTCCTCGCGTCCGTCCCGGGTTCTGGCCCGCATCGCCAGCGACGAGGCGGACGACCTCTTCTGTTTCGGCCACACTCACGAGGCATTCCATCGCGTTGTCGGCCAGGCACACTTCGTGGCCGTCGGATCCGTCGGCTGTGGCACTGAAGGCGACGCCCGGGCTCGCTACTCCGTCGTGTACTTCGGCGAACCGGACATCGCCGTCGGGTTCCGGTCGGTCGACTACGACCACGTGTCGGTGGTGCGCGACATGGCGGCCGCCGGCCGATCGGTCGACCTGCTTCGCACGCCGCCGACGCCCCACCCGTACGTGCTGGGCGAGGCGCGCCCGGCCTAGCCGGCCTGCCCTTCTTTCTGGTACGGCCGGCCGACCGCCGCCGGCGCGATGCTGCGGCCGACCACGCCGGCCAGGATCACGATCGTCACGATGTACGGCAGCGCCCCGTACACCTGCGACGGGATGGCGGCCATGATCCCTCCCAGGTCGGCGTACTCGTCGCCCGGCGGCCGGATGCGGACCGCCTGCCCGAACGCTCCCGAATAGGCGAACAGGAGGGCGGCCGCGAACGCGCCGATCGGCGTCCAGCGTCCGAAGATGACGGCCGCCAGCGCGATGAACCCACGACCGGCGGTCATGTTGTTCTGAAACGAGCCCGTCCCCTCCAGGGTCAGGTAGGCGCCCGCCAGCCCGGCGAACGCCCCGGCCACGATGACGTTGCGGTAGCGCAGACCGATGACGTTGATGCCGACCGTGTCGGCCGCCCGCGGATGCTCGCCGACGGCCCGCGTGCGCAGCCCCCAGCGCGATCGGAAGAGCAGGACCTGGAGAACGATGACGAACACGATCACCGACATGGCGATCGGTCCCTGCTCCAGGAGCATCTCGATCACCCAGCCGACGACCGGAAAGTTGGCGACTTCCGGCGGGAGGCGGAACGACGAGAAGGTGCCCGCCCCGAGGCGGGGGTTCGGCGAGATCACGAGCCGGTTCAGGTAGCCCGTGAGGCCCAGGGCTGCCACGTTGATGATGACGCCGCTGATGATCTGGTCGGCCGCCACGGTGATCGAGAGCCAGGCGTGCAGCGCGGACAGCAGCATGGCGGTGACGATGGCCGCGACCACGCCGACCACCAGCGCCGGCGTGATGCCGAACGGGCCCCAGCCCTCCCCGCCGAACGTCTGCTGGAAGAGCCCGGCGGCGAGAAAGCCGGCGAAAGCGCCCGACAGCATCATGCCCTCGATGCCGATGTTCACGACCCCGGATCGCTCGTTCATGACCCCGCAGAGCGCACCGAGCGCGATCGGCGCCGCCAGGCCCAGCACGATCGGCGCGATGCCGGGCGTGACCTCGATCACGTAGCCGATGAACTGGAACAGAATTCCGATGATCGGGATCCCGTACACGACCTCCATCAGGTGCCGCTCCCGTAGCTGCGCGTCACCGTCTGCAGCTCGTCCGGCTCCGCGCTCGGTGCGCGGATGCGGAGCGCGCGGCGGATGACGAGATCGGCCGCCAGGAACAGCAGGATGGTGGCCTGGATGACGTCGATGATCTCGAC
>JALZDF010000162.1 GCA_030862645.1 Chloroflexota bacterium | reverse complement strand
CCTCCAGCGAGGCCAGCGTCGCCTCGCCCGAACGGATCGAGCTTCCCAGCTCGCGCCGCCAGCCGGCGTAGCGCTCATCGCGCATCTCGTCGAGCGAGCCGTGCTCGACCATGGCGGCGGCCACGAGCAGGGCCCGCGCCAGGGTGTCGATGCCGCCGATGTGGCCGTGAAAGAGGTCGTATCGGTCCAGGCTCTGCCGGCGCAGCTTGGTGTCGAAGTTGAAGCCGCCGGTGGTGAAACCACCGGCACGCAGGATCTCGTACAAGGCCGGCGTCAGCTCCTCGACCGAGTTCGGAAACTGGTCCGTGTCCCAGCCGTTCTGGTAGTCGCCGCGGTTGGCGTCGACGCTCCCGAAGATGCCGAGCGCGATAGCCGTGGCAACCTCGTGGTGGAAGCTATGGCCGGCCAGGGTGGCGTGGTTGACCTCCAGATTGACGCGATACTCGCCGAGCAGGTCGTGCCGTGAGAGGAACCCGTACACCGAAGCCGCGTCGTAGTCGTACTGGTGCTTGGTGGGCTCCTGCGGCTTCGGCTCCAGGAGCAGCATGCCGCCGAACCCGATGCGGTGCTTGTGGTCGGCCACCAGGGTCAGGAAGCGCGCCAGCTGATCCTGCTCGCGGGCCAGATCTGTGTTGAGCAGGGTTTCGTAGCCCTCGCGGCCGCCCCACAGCGTGTAGTTCGCGCCGTCGAGCCGATGCGTCGCCTCGAGCATCAGCTTCACCTGGGCGGCCGCGTAGGCGAACACCTCCGGATCGGGGTTGGTGGCAGCCCCCGCGGCGTAGCGAGGATGCGTGAACAGGTTGGCCGTGCCCCACAGCAGGCGGATCCCGGTCCGCGCCATGTGGGCCTCGGCATGAGCGACCATCGTCTCCAGGTTGGCGCGCGACTCCGCGAAGGTGGCGCCCTCAGGCGCGACGTCGTGGTCGTGGAAGCAATAGAACGGGACGCCCAGCTTCTCGACGAACTCGAAGGCGGCCGCTAGCTTCTCCTCAGCTGCGGCCATCGGATCCGCGCCCGGCGCCAGCCACGGGCGGTCGAAGGTGCCGACTCCGAACACGTCCGAGCCCGCCCAGTTGAACGAATGCCAGAGGCAGATCGCGATGCGGAGGTGATCCTCCATCCTCTTGCCGAGCACAACCCGGTCGGGCTGGTACACCTTGAAGGCGAGCGGGTCGCGTGACTCGAGCCCGCCGAACGGAATGCGGGACCCGACGTCCGGGAAGAATGCATCGCCCACGAGTCAGTCCTCCTGCAGCGGTTGATCGGTTTGCGCCGGTGCTCGTCGGCCATGATCGTATCGTCACCGACACGAACCGATGAGGCTCATCGACATGACGACTCGCTGGTGGCAGTCCGGCGTGATCTACCAGGTCTATCCGCGATCGTTCCAGGACTCCGACGGCGACGGTATCGGCGACCTGGAGGGCATCCGGGGCCGCCTCGACGACCTCGTCTGGCTCGGCGTGGACGCCATCTGGATCTCACCGTTCTATCCCTCGCCGATGGTCGACTTCGGCTACGACATCAGCGACTACACCGACGTCGATCCGCAGTTCGGCGACCTGGCCGCCTTCGACCGGCTGCTGGCCGAGGCGCACCAGCGCGAGCTGCGCGTCATCCTGGACCTGGTGCCGAACCACACCTCGGACCGCCATGCGTGGTTTGTCGAGTCGCGCCGAGACCGCGCCAGCGTGCGCCGCAACTGGTACCTGTGGCGCGATCCTGCGCCCGGGGGCGGGCCACCGAACAACTGGATGAGCGAGTTCGGCGGCAGTGCGTGGACGCTGGACGAGGCGACCGGCCAGTACTACTACCATGCCTTCGCGCCGGAGCAGCCGGATCTCAACTGGCGCAACGAGAACGTGCGCAAAGCGATGTTCGACGTCATGCGCTTCTGGCTCGACCGCGGCGTCGACGGCTTCCGGGTCGACGTCATGTGGCACATGCTCAAGGACGCCGAGTTTCGCGACAACCCGCCGAACCCGGACTATGTCGAGGGATCGGTATCGCCCTACCAGCGGCTCATTCCGGCCTATTCGACCGACCAGCCGGAGGTCCACGACGTCGTCGCACAGATGCGCGCCGTGCTCGAGGAGTACGACGAGCGGCTCATGATCGGTGAGATCTACCTTCCGGTCGATCGGCTCATCGACTACTACGGCGTGGACGGCCAGGGGGCGCACCTGCCGTTCAACTTCCACCTCATTTCGACGCCGTGGGACGCCCGCGAGCTGGAGGCCATGATCGATCGATACGAGGGCGCTCTGCCCGATCACGCGTGGCCCAACTGGGTGCTCGGCAACCACGACCAGAAGCGGATCGCGACCCGGGTCGGCCCAGCCCAGGCGCGAGTGGCGGCCATGCTGCTGATGACCCTGCGCGGCACGCCGACGATCTACTATGGCGACGAGCTCGGCCTGCGCGACGTCGAGATTCCGCCTGAGCTGGTCGTCGACGTGCGCGAGACGATGGTCCCCGGACGCGGCCTGGGCCGCGACCCCCAGCGCACGCCGATGCAATGGGACGAGTCCGCGAATGCTGGCTTCACGACCGGCCAACCATGGCTTCCCCTGGCGGCCGATGCGGCCGAGCACAGCGTCGACGCTCAGCGCTCCGACCCGCGCTCGATGCTCTGCCTCTACCACCAGCTGCTGAAGCTTCGGCGGAGCGAGCCGGCCCTGGCGATCGGCTCCTACGCCCCGCTGCCCGCCACCGGCTCGCTTCTGGCGTACGTGCGCGAGCATGGCGGTCGACGGCTTGCCGTCGTCCTGAACGTCGGCCCCGAGCCGGCCCAGTGGCCCGTGCCCGAGATGCTCCGTGGCGCCGCGACCCTGTTTTCCTCGTTGGGGCAGCCCAGCGTGTTCTCGGCGGACCGGGAGCTCCGCGTGGATGGCGACAGTGGCGTCGTCCTCGAGCTGCCGGCCGATGCTGATCGGTAGGTGGCGGCACTCCGCGCGCGCCCGGTGGCACGGCGCGTGCGTAGGAATGGGCGCACCCGCACACCAACACCTACGGGAGGAGAGTCCCCATGCCATCCGGCACGGAGTTCATCAAGCACGAATTCGACGAGGCCATCGCCATTCAGCAGTCGATCGTCGAGAGCGGCACTCAGCTGAGCGGCTCGCACCCTGTGGCCGAGGTCAAGAGGCAGCTCAAGAGCGACCTGAAGGTCGATCAGCAGCACCTCGCTAAGCTGCAGAAGCTGGGCAAGCCATTTGGAGCTCAGGGCAAGCGCGAGGAGGTGGCCGAGGCGCTCGGCACCCTGGCGGACGAAACCGCGCGCAAGGCCGGTACCGAGGAGAGTGAGGCGTATGAGGCCCACGCCGTCCTCCTCAACCTGAAGCGGAAGCAGCAGGACTCTGCTGATGCGCTCATCAAGATCGCCCGAGACCGCAAGGACACGGAGCTGCGCGACGCGGCGACCAGGATGAAGAAGGAGATCAAGACGGGCGCCGACGGCCTGGCCAAGAGCCTCGCCGATTTCGCCGTTCGCATCGCGTCGGCCTGATGGACGACCTGCGCTGGCGCCGTCAGATCCGATGGAACGACGGTGCCAGCGCCGGATACAGGCCCCGGTAGATCGCGTGGACCTCGGCGTACCGCGCCGCGTCCGGGCCGGGTGTGGCCGCGCGGGTGACGGTGACGATGTCCGCGCACGCATCCCCGACGGTCGGGTACCAGCCGATTCCGACGGCAGCGAGCATGGCGGCCCCACAGGCGGCGCCCTCGGGGGTGTCGACGGTGACGATCTCGGTGTTCAGCACGTCGGCCAGGGTCTGCAGCCACAGCCCGCTGGCAGTGCCGCCGCCGGTGGCACGGATCTGTGCCGGGGCCGGCATGCCGGCGGCGACCATCAGGTCGAGCCCGTCGCGCAGGCCGAAGCTGACGCCCTCGAGCACGGCCCGGGTGAGATGCCGCCGGTCGTGGCTCACGGTCAGGCCCACGAACGCACCCCGCGCCAGCGGATCGGCATGCGGCGTTCGTTCGCCTGTGAGGTAGGGGAGGAAGACGAGCCCGTCCGAGCCCGCGGGGATGTCAACAGCCGCCGAGACCAGCTGGGCGAACTCCATGCCGGGTGCCAGTGCGTCGCGGAACCAGCGCAGGCTGCCGGCTGCCGACAGCATCACCGACATCATGTGCCAGCGATTCGGCACCGCGTGGCAGAACGCGTGGACCCGCCCGCTCTGTTCGAACAGGGGAGTGTCGGTGGTCGCGAACACCACGCCCGACGTCCCGAGCGAGAGCGCCACAATCCCGCTCTCGACAGCTCCGACGCCGACGGCGCTCGCCGCCTGGTCGCCGCCACCGGCCACGACCGGCGTCCCCGCCCGCAGGCCGGTCGCCTCCGCCGCCTCCGCGCTGACCGACCCGGTGATCTCCGGGCCTTCGCGGGTCGGCGGCATCCAGGCAGGGTCGATCCCGAGGTCGGCGAGGACGTCGGCCGACCACTCCCGGGCGGCGAGGTCGAAGAGCAGCGTTCCGGCGCCATCGGCCTTGTCGCAGGCGTAGTCGCCGGTCAGCCGGAGCCGCAGGTAGTCCTTCGGCAGCAGCACGTGAGCGATCCGTCGCCAGGTCTCCGGCTCGTGGTCACGAATCCAGACAAGCTTCGGCGCGGTGAAGCCGGGGAGCGCGTCGTTGCCGGTGATCGACACCAGCCGTTCGAGTCCGACGGCTGCGCGGATCGCGTCACACTGGGCGCCGGTGCGCTGATCGTTCCACAGGATGGCGGGGCGAAGGATTTCGCCCGCTGGGTCAAGCACGACGGCGCCATGCATCTGGCCGGTCAGCCCGACAGCCGCCACGTCCTGCCCGCGCACTCCGGTAGAGCCCAGCACGGAGCGAACGGCCTCGACCGCGCCGTCCCACCACAGGCGCGGGTCCTGCTCGCTCCAGTGCGGATGCGGGACGTCGAAGGTGTACTCGGAAACGCCGATGCCGGTCACGGCACCGGTCTCGTCCACCAGGACGGCTTTGGTGGCGGTGGTCGACGCGTCGATCCCGAGGACGTGGGCCATCGGTGTCAGGCGACGCCGGGCTTGAGCACCATGAGCAGGATGATCGCGCTCACGATCACGGCCAGCACGATGCCGACGGTTCGGCTGCGGCCGCTGAGCGCCGCGAACTCCGCGGTGGCCGCGCCACCCGACTCGTAGCTGGCGATCAGCCTGGTCAGCGTCGGCGAATAGAAGAGGAGTGCCACGGCGCCCATGACCAGGTAGAGGCCGATGGCGGCGAGCACCCAGAACTGCGTGAACTCCCACGGTCCCAGCACGACGAGCAGGATCCCGAGGACGAGCAATCCGCCGTAGGCAGGGTTGGCGATGCGGTCATCGAGAAACTTGATGCCGCGCAGGGCGTAGCCCATGTGCTCCGGCTCCCGTGCGGCACGCGCCTGCCAGATGGCGTAGCTGGTGTTCAGGCCGACCGCCACGATCGCGAAGAAGATATGGAGCGCCTTCAGCCAGGGATACAGGTCCATCGGGTCTCCGCTCGCTTCGGAAGAGCAGCCTACATGGTCCGCACGCCATCTTGACGCCGGAGCCGATGCGCCCGGATGATGCGGGCGCAGCGATGGGGTGCAATGTCTTGAACTCGGTGGTGCTGGCGCGAACGGCTTCGGGCTCGACCTACGTGCTCGCCATCGGCTCCGACGGCGTGCACTGGTGCCGGCTGCCGGCGGATCCGTCAGAGCGGCCGGGCATCGCCTGGAGCGCCAGTGGCTTCGAGCCGGCGATCCCTCGCATCGTTCCCGGCGAGCGGCTCCTCATCGGCAGCCTGCGCACGACGCCGGTCACGACGGTCTCGATCCTTCCCGCCTGACGGCGGTTCGGGACTCCGCGGGGTCGACCCGTGGAACGAGGAAGCCGGCCGACAAGGCTGCCGCTGCGGCCCCCCCGATGCCGAGCACCACGATTGCGGCCTCGAGCGAGGAGTCAGCCAGTAGGCCGGCCAGCGCGGCGCCGATCGGCACGCCCAGGAAATTGAAGGCCATCGAGACCGAGAAGGCTCGGCCCATCCAGGCCGCGTCCGTTCTGCGCTGGCGAACCGTGAAGAGGGCGATGTCCATCGGCCCCGTCAGCAGCCCGACCAGGAGCGACTGCAGGATGAGCAGTCCGAGCCCGAGCGGGATGAACGCCGTCTGCCCGGCGGCCAGCAGAAGGACTGCCATGACCGGCACCAGAGCAATCGTCGGCCAGACGAGGAGCGACCACTCCCGCCCGCGGGTGTCCATGCGCCCGAACAGGAACGCCGACGCCATGCCCGAGATGCCCGAGACCGCGAACACGAGCCCGACCATCGTCTCGTCGAGCCCGAAACGCTGCAGCACGATGAGCGGGAGCACGATGGTCACCATCCCGTTGGTGAGGTTGACCAGCGAGATGGCGAAGCCAAGGCCTCGGAGCGTCGGGTTCCGCCACGTGTAGACGAGGCCGTCCCAGGCATCGATCAGCAGGTGGCCCTTCGAGGCCGTCGGCGCCGGCGGGTCCGGCACCCCGATCAGGACAAAGGCGGCGATGCCGAACGCGACGCCGATGACGAGCAGCGCGACCGCCCCGCCGAAGAGGGCAACGAGCCCGGCCGCGGCGGGCGGGCCGAGGATGATGGCGACCACGTAGCCGTTCGAGTCGACCGCGTTGACGCGCTCCCACAGGTGTTCGGGCACCAGGATCGGGAACAGGCTGCGCAGCCCGACGTGGCTCAGGATGGCGGTCAGCGACGAAACGAGGGCAATTATCAGCAGGACCGGTCCGGGCAGGGCGTCGACGAGGGCCAGGCCGCCGATCAGCCCCATCGCCAGCAGGGCGACCACGTAGTCGAGCAGCACGAGCCGGATGCGGCCGTGCCGGTCGAGCAACGCACCGGCGAGCGGGCTGACGAGCAGCCCCGGGAAGACGCTGGCGAAGGTGACGAGCCCCGCGAACGCCGGCGAGTCGAAGCGGTCGAGCGTGAAGAGCACGAGGGCGATGCTGACCATCGATTGCGCGACGCGCGCAACCTGCATCGAGACGAGCACGCGCGCCAGGGTCGGCACGCGCAGCAGGGCACGGTAGGATCGATCGAGGGGTTCGCTCACGGGAGTCGGATCGTATCAGCGAGGCCGCGCCGAGGGCGCCTGGTCCGGGGTCAGCCGGCGGTCGACGAGGAGCTCTTCGCTGCCTGGCGGCGCCCCTGGGCGGCATCCCACCGGCTCCTCGCGAGGCGGAATGCCTGCTCATCCATCCGCGTCAGCCCCTCGTGCGGCAGCTCGCTGAAGGTGAACATGGCCTTGCCGATGTCGACCAGCGAGAGCCGACGTCGTGGCAGGGCCTCGACCATCCTCATGCGCCGCGAGCAGAGCTCGACCTGCAGCACGTCCGGCGTGACGAGCAGGCAGGTCACGATGGGCAGGTCCGTCCGCGGAGCCGGCTGGTGATCGAGCGTCGGACGGATCTCGGGACCCTCGTCCGTGGCCACCACGCGCCAGCCTCGCCCAAGGTCGTCACGCCAGACGGCGGGGCGGCTCGCCCGCCGGATATGGTCCCGGTCGCCAGGATCGACGCCGTCGAGCCATGCGAGCCACCCGAGCGGATCCTCCGCGAACCGCGGTGGCGAGGGGCGGCGCTGACGGCTCGGTTGCTGCTTCGCTGGCATGTCTGGCGGCAGTGCGTCGATGGTCACGGGGAGGAACCCATCGCAAACCGCGTGCCTACTTCATCTCTCCCGAATCGGGAGGCGGGTTCTCGGGCGCCTCGCCTAGCATGAGCTCCATGACGACCCCCGCGGCTGCCCTCGAGGCGATCCCGCACGAGCGCTCGGCCGAGCGCGCGACTCGCGTCGTCGTGTATCACCACACGCATTGGGATCGCGAGTGGTGGACGACGCGCCGCGATTTCAGCGTCCGCCTGGCCGATCTCGTCGACGATCTGCTCGACATCCTCGACGCCGACCCGTCCTTCACCACCTTCGTGCTCGACGGCCAGACCGTGGTGCTCGAGGACTACCTCGAGCTGCGCCCCGAGCAGCGCGATCGGCTGGTGGCCCACATCCGGGAGGGTCGCATCCACGTCGGGCCGTGGTACGTGCTGGCCGACACGCTCATCCCCAGCGGCGAGTCCGCCATCCGGAACCTGTGGCTCGGCCGTTCCGTATGCCGATGGCTCGGCGTGCCGGCCACGCCGGTCGGCTACCTTCCCGACCAGTTCGGGCACGCAGCCCAGATCCCGCAGATCCTGCGCGGCTTCGGGATCGACGGCGCCGTGGTGTGGCGGGGCTTCGGCGCCCCGCCTCCCGGCCAGGGTGAGGATCCGAACGCGGCCGACCTGCTGGCAGCCCCCGACCCGACGCGTCCGTATTACCCGCGCGTCCACGGCCGTGACCGTTTCCCGGAGGAGATGCAGAGCGAGTTCTGGTGGGAATCTCCCGACGGAAGCCGCGTCCTCGGCGTGTACCTGGCGCACGAGTACTACGTCAGCCATGCGCCGGCCCGCGCGCTCGACGACCCGGAGGCATGGGACCGTTGGGCGGCGCGCCAGCGGGACTTGCTCGCCTATCTTCGACCCTATGCCACCGGCCGGTACGTGCTTCAGCCCTATGGCGGCGACCACCTGCCGGTCGATTCGCGCCTGCCGCAGCTGCTCCGACGCCTGAATGCCGAGGCGGATGGCGTCCGCTACGAGCAGGGGTCGCTTGCCGGGTACCTCGACGCGGTCCGCAACGAAGCCGATGGGATCGGCGTGGTGTGGCACGGGGAGGGGAGAGCCTTCGGCCGCAAGGCCCATCTGCTGCCCGGCGTCACCAGCACGCGCCTGTACCTGAAGCGGCTCAACCGCGACGCCCAGGTGGTGCTCGAGCGCCAGGCCGAGCCGTTTCAGGCTCTCGGCGCGATGCTCGGAGATCGGTACGAGCGCAGTTCCCTGCGGGCGGCTTGGCGCCTGGTGGTCCAGAACCAGCCGCACGACTCGATCACCGGCTGCTCGATCGACGAGGTCCATCGCCAGAACGTCGCCCGCTACGAGGAGGCCATCGACCTCGGCCGCTTCCTCGCCCTCCGCGCCCACGAGCGCATCGGCGATCGCATCGCCCGTGCCGGCGTCCCGGAAGGGGCCCTACCCTTCGCGGTCTTCAACCCGCTCGGGTTCGCCCGGACGGATGCCGCGCGTGTGCTCGTCGATCCCGCGCTCGAGGTCTCGCCGTCCACCTGGCGCCTGGTCGACGACTCGGGCAGCGACCTTCCGTTCCAGGCGCGGTCGGTCGAAGAGCGGCGGACCGCACTGCCGAGCCGGGCGTGGACCGAGGTGGCGTTCGTCGCGCGCGAGGTGCCTTCGTTGGGCTACCGCCGCCACCACCTCGAGCGCCGGCCGGGGGCGAGCGATCGGTCATGGGTCCTCGACCACACGATCCTGGGCATCGTTGCGCGCGACAAGGGGGCTGCCCGAACGTCGGGTCTGGCGGTGGGGCCGGGTCGCATGGAGAACGACGAGTTGAGCGTGCTGGTCGATGGGCGGGACGGCTCGCTGACGGTCGTCGACCGCGCCAGCGGTGAGCGCTATGGGGGCCTCAACGTCTTCGAGGACGGTGGCGACGCCGGCGACGAGTACAACCATTCGTGGCCGATCGGCGACGTGCGGTTCTCGACGCGTGACGTGCGGCCGTCGCTCACCTGGTTAGAGACCGGGCCGGCCCGGGCGACCCTGCGGGTCAGTTGGGACTGGCGCCTGCCGGAGTCGCTGACGCCGGACCGCCGCAGCCGCTCCCCGACCCTCGTTGGGTTCACCCTGCACAGCGACGTCACCCTGCACGCGAGCGTGCGCCGCGTCGACGTCCGCACGCACGCGATCAACACGGCCCGCGACCATCGGCTGCGCGTTCTCTTCCCGCTGGGAGGGGACGTCGCGACTTCGAAGGCGGAGTCCGCCTTCTGCGTGGTCGAGCGGCCGGTGGCCGTCGACGAAGTCGAGCGCGGAAGCGCCGAGCCGGCGGTTCCGGAGTTCCCGCAGCAGGCCTTCACCAGCGTCGACGCCGGCGGTCGAGGGCTGACGATCGCCAACCGCGGCCTGCCCGAGGCGTCGGTGCTCGAGGATGGCACCGGCAGCATCGCGCTCACCGTTCTCCGCGCTGTCGGCTACCTGAGCCGCGGCGACCTGCTGAGCCGGATCGAGGGCGCCGGGCCGCTGATGCCGACCCCGGAGGCGCAGATGCTGGGGCCGATCCTGGCCGAGTACAGCATCATCCCGCACGCCGGAAGCTGGGCCGATGCGTCCGCCCACCGCGCCGCACACGCCTTCGACTCCGAGCTCGCCGCCGTCGAGCTACCCGGATCGCATCCTTTGAGCGACCCGGGCCGGCGCCGGCGTCGCAAGGGTCTCGACGCTCTGCCACCGGCCGCCAGCCTGCTGCAGGTCGACGGTCCGGTCGAGGTGACGGCGGTCAAGGGTGCGGAGGAGCACGACGACCTGATCGTGCGAGTCCTCAACCAGGGCGGCGCGCCGGTACGGGCTCGCCTTCGGCCGTACCGAACGCCAACGTCGGTGCGACGCCTGAACCTGGCGGAGGAGCCGATCGCGGATGACCCGATCGGCCTGGCCGACGACGGCTGGGCGGAGGTCGAGGTCGGGCCCTGGCGGCTCGTCACCGTGGGCTTCTCGTTCGTATGACCTTCCCGGTCCGTGGGCTGCTCGAGGGCTTCTACGACCGCCTCTGGACCTGGCCCGAGCGCGAGCGGGTCGCCGATGAGGTCGCCGAGCTCGGCTTCGACACGTACGTCTACGCGCCGAAGGAGGATCGGCTCCAGAATGCCGGCTGGCGCACCCCGTACGCCCCCGACCAGGCGGCGCGCCTGTCCGCCTTCACCGACCGGTGCCACCGGCTTGGCCTCTCGCCATGGCTCGGCATGCGCCCGGTCGGCTTCTCGTACGCGGATGCGGGCGATGCCGGCCGGCTGGCCGACAAGCTGCGCGCCGCCGTCGATATGGGGGCGGATCGCATCCTTCTCCTCGCCGACGACATTCCGTCGACGCTGGAGGAGCAGAGTGCCGGCCGCTTCCGGCAGCTCGACGACGCGCACGCCTGGCTGGTGGACCACGCGCTCGGCGTGCTCGACGGCGCCGTGCCGCTTGCGTTCTGCCCGACTGACTACGCCGGCTCCGGATCGCCGTACCTGGGTCGGCTGGGTGCGGAGCTGCCACCCGAGGTCGACATGTGCTGGACCGGCTCCGACGTATGCTCCTCGCGGATCACCGCCGCCGAGGCGGTCGCGATCGGTCGTGTCCTGCGGCGGCGGCCGCTGGTCTGGGACAACTACCCCGTCAATGACGCCGGGATGACGCGCCAGCTGCACGTCGGGCCGATCCGCGACCGGGATCCGGACCTGGTCCGCGCCACGCGCGGCTTCCTGGTGAATGCGGCGCTCCAGCCCGAAGCTGGGCTGATCCCGCTCGCCACCTGGGCAGAGTACCTGCGCGACCCCGCCGGCTATGACCCCGATGCGGCCTTCGACCGCGCGCTGGTGCGGGTGGCGGGGGAGGACGCCGGCACCGTCCGCACCATCGCGGCCGCACACGACCGCTCCGCCATCCGCCAGGGGTGGAACCAGCCCGAGCCGGGGGTCCTCGACGACGCGCTCGCCCGCCTGCCGCATATGGCCAACCGGGCGCTCTCGGACGAACTCGAAAAGCTCATCGGCGCGGGACGCCGGGGCGCGTGAGGATCTGGCCGCGCCCGCGCCGCCGTCGGGCGAGCGCGTCGGGGTCGAGGTCATGGCGGCGACGCCGGCGACCGCCGCCATCGCGGCCGCCACGTTGGCCGACTCGCCGGCGATCATGCAGTGCGGCTCCATGCGGAACGAGCTGAACGCGACGTGGCTGGCCCGGATGCAGGCCGGCGGACGGTCGGGAGCTGTCATTCAGGCGCTGCGCCTGCCGTGCAGGTAGAGGCTCGGCGGCGAGGCGAATAGTAGTAGCGCTAACGATACGGGTCGGCGTACGCTACGCCCACGCGACTCATCGTGCGTCGCACAGGGGGCCTTGAGCAGTCAAAGATTCTTGGTGGAGGCTCGTTGATCGGATGGACCTGCGACGGAATTCCTTCCTCCTACTCGTGGTTTTCGCACTGGTGCTGTCAGCCTGCGGGCCGAACACCGATGAGGAAACCGAGGAGCCCGCACCAGGCGCTACCGGCGCCGGTTCGGCGCCACCCGCCAGCGGAGACGGCACCGGCGAGCTGGACGCGACCGGCGAGCTGTTCGCCTACGGGTTCGCGTACGAGACCGGCGACACGGTCGCCAAGTCTCGCGCCGACTACACGCTCGAGCAGTATCCCGATCTCGAGGTGACCTACAGCGAGAGCGGCTTCGAGTCGCAGGGCTTCCTTGCCGCGCTGCAGGGATCGGACCCGCCGGACGTCGTGAACCTGCCGCGCAATGTGATCGGGTCGTACATCGCCCGCGGCACGCTGGCACCGCTCGACGACTGCATCGGCCAGGCGGGCATCGACACGAGCACCTTCTACGAGGCCGCGATGGCGCAGGTCACGGTCGACGGGACCGTCTACGCGCTGCCCGAGTTCTACAACACCCGCATCTGGCTCGTGAACTCCGACCTCTTCGAGGAGGCCGGCCTCGACGCCGCGGAGTTCGACTTCGGAGACTGGGACGCCATCGGGCAGGCCAGCGCGGATATCGCCCAAGTGGAAGGCGGAATCGAGCGGCTCGGCATCGACCCCAAGATCCCCGAGTTCCTCGAGATGTGGGTCCGGGCCAACGGCGGCCAGATGCTGAGCGACGACGGCCGTGAGTCGCTCCTCGACACTCCCGAGGTCGCGGAGGCGGTCGAGTTCACCGTGGGCCTCATCGAGGCGCAGGGGGGTGGCACCGATTTCCTGGAGTTCCGCAACGATCCGTCTGCTTACGGTGACTTCTTCGGGCCGGAGAACCAGTTCGTCATGGGGACGGTGGCGGCCTTCCCGATGGAGCAGTGGTACCTGAACGTCATGGCCGAGAACTCCCCGGACGCGCCGGTCGTCGCCCGACCGTTCGTCACGCGGGAGGGTGAGCCGATCACCCTGCAGGATGGCAACTCGTGGGCGATCACCGCCAACAGCGACAATCCCGACGCTGCCTGTGCCTACATCGCGAGCATGGTCTCGACCGATGCCTGGGTGGCGGCGGCGGAGGCTCGCCAGGAGGAGCGCACTGCCGAGGGGCTTCCCTCGACCGGCGTCTACACCGGCAACAGCGAGGCGGACGAGATCATCTTCGGTGAGATCGTCGATCTGGCGGAGTTCCCGCAGTTCCAGGCCTTGGTGGACGTGACGCTCGAGGGGCAGGAGACCGCGTTCGGCTTCCCGCCCTCACCGGCGGGCCAGGAGTTCCAGGACGCCGTGAATGACGCGGTGAACCGGGTGATCTCCGGCGACGCGGACGTGGAAACGGCCCTCGCCGAGGCCGACCAGGAAGCTCAGGCTGCAATCGACTCGGCCGGCCAGTAGAACGGGAGGTCACCGTTCGAATGACCGAGGCCGCGGCGCCATGAGCGCCCAGGCACCGGCGGTCCAGCGC
>JALZDF010000159.1 GCA_030862645.1 Chloroflexota bacterium | reverse complement strand
TGCACCTTGCCGATACGCGACCCAAAGCCGTCCGTCGTCGGAGCGAGCGGCCGTAAGTGACTCGACGCCAAGATCGGTGATCGGGATGGGGAAGTTGGCATCCCGCCGGTAGATGCGTGCAGCCGGGTCGTAGGAGAAGCGTACGATGCGCAGCGCGTGACGGGGTTCGGGCTGAGGCCCCGCACTGGCAATCACCACCCGATCACCGTCCGAAACGATGTCCATGAGCGCGAACGCCCGTTCGTCAACGGCGACGCCTGTATCCGTCCAGGCCCTCGAATTGGCATCGAACCGGAAGACCCGCTGATCCCCCGTCGGGCCATTGAGGAATACGCCCCACCACTCGCCGTCGTGGAACCAGAGGCGGCTCTGGCCGGTCTCACCCGGGCTCGGTGTGTTCGGCTCACCGAAGGCGAAAGACTCCGGCATCGCCGCGGGCGTCGGTGCCGGGGATGTCGCGATCGGAGCGCCGGTTGGTACGGGCGCCTCGGGCGAGCCCGAAACACGGGGCGATTCACGCACCTCCGATGAGAGCACAACAGCAATACCGATGCTCACGACGAGCATCAGCATCACCAAGAGCGAGGCGAGCCGTTTCATTACGAGCCGTGGTTCCCCCAGTGAACTGCATCTCGGGCGCCACTTGCGCGCATCAACAGCCGATAGGCGGCGGCCGGTAGGATGTCGCGGTGCAGAACGCGGTCATCGGCATCATAGTGGGCGTCTCCTTCATTGGCTTGACGCTGGTCGCCATGCGTTCCGGGCGACGCGGGTCGGACGCCGTTGGAATTCAGCTCATCCTGGGGGTGGTCGTCGGCGCGCTGGCCGCCGCCATCGCCGTGTCCGTTCGTGCCGACCTCGTCCCGGATGACGTCGAGGCCACGATCGCGATCGTGGCCGTCGTCCTCAGCGCCATTGCGCTCATCCTCATCGTGGTTCGCCACCAGACACGATGAGGCTGCCAGTCGCCCCTCATCCTGTGCTTGCCGCCGCGTTCTCGGCGCTCGATCGCGCGAGCGTCGAGTGGTGCCTGCTGCGCGGTGAAGCCGAGCTGGATCAAGCGGGCGAGGACGTGGATCTCCTCGTGGCAACGGCCGACCGCGTCGCCGCCACGCGTGCCCTGGAGGAGCTCGGCTACGTGCGGATGGCGTCCTGGGGACGCGGGAGCCATCGATTCTTCGTGACCTACGACGAGAGCCACGACACGTGGGTCAAGTTCGACATGGTCTCCACGCTCGACTTCGGTCCGCATGGCGTGATGAACACCGGAACCGCAGCCGCCTGCCTGAGCCGCAGGCGATCGGTTGACGGCGTCGCGCTCCTCGTCGACGAGGATCGCTTCTGGGCACTGCTGCTCCATTGCATCCTCGATCGGGGTGACGTGCCGGAGCGCCATGCGCTCCCCCTCCGAGCATTGGCCGCATCGGTCACCACCGACGGACCCCTCGCGAGGTGGTTCACAGCGCACCAGCCCCGAGGGTGGGACGCGGCGCGGGTTCTGTCGGCGGCGCGTGAAGGGGACTGGGAATCCCTGATCGCCATCGGACGAGAGATGCGGTCGCATGCCCGATGGCGATCGAAGCGGTCGCTTGCGCTGCGAGCAACACGGGCCGCCGCACGCCGCATGACCAAGCTCCGGACCTTGGCGCTCGAGCCGGGGCTGACGATGGCCGTGCTCGGGCCGGATGGCGCCGGAAAGTCCACGCTGGCCGCGGAGCTCGCACGCACGTTCTACTTCCCGGTGCGATCGGTATACATGGGGCTGTACGGCGCAGGCCCGGCAGACAAGCCGCCGCGCGGAATGATCGGTCGCCTCGGGCGCTTGTGGTCCGGGTACGCGCGAGCGCTCTTCCATCAAGCCCGCGGCCGGCTGGTGGTGTACGACCGCTTCGGCTATGACGCCCTGCTGACGCAGCCGCAGGGGATGAGCATGCGTACGCGTTTCAGGCGCTGGCTCCTGTCGCATGCCGTTCCGTCGCCGGACATGGTGCTGCTGCTCGACGCACCACCGCCGATGCTCCGCGCGCGCAAGCAGGAAGAGGACCTGGCAACGCTCGAAGCACAGCGCAGGGCATACCTCGACCTCGCGACGCGCCTTGGCAACGTGCAGGTCGTGCCGGCCGACCGGAGCGCGGATCTCGTGAGGCGCGCCGTCACCAGCATGATCTTCCGGCGCTATCGCGACATACGGCGCGGACGCGCCGCGAGGCCTGCGTGACGTACGACCCGGAGGCGGACGCGGGCCCGGTCGCATCGAATTCGGCCGGCGACACCGCGCGCCAGATTCGGGGATCGTCGCTCCTCACCGGCGGCCGCGGCATCTCGCTCCTCGTCAACTTTGCGGTACAGGTCCTGATCGTCCGCTACCTGTCGCAGGAGGGCTACGGAGCGTTCGCGTATGCCTTATCGCTGGTCGCGGTCGGAGAGAGCATCGTGACCCTGGGCCTAGACCGAGCGATCACCCGTTTCGTGCCGATCTACGAGGAGCGCGGCCAATACGACCGGCTGTTCGGGACGCTGGTGCTGGCGGTCGGGACGGTCATCGCGCTGGGCGCCCTGCTCGTGCTGCTCATCGTCGGCCTCCAGGGATGGCTGGCCGGGTCCATCATCGGTGACGCGCAGCTTGTCACCGTGCTGGTGATTCTGGCTGCCCTTGCCCCGATTCAGGCGTACGACGGCCTCCTCATCGGCATGTTCGCCGTGTTCGGAAATGCCTGGGCTGTGTTCGTCCGCAAACACGTGCTCGGTCCGTTGCTCAAGCTCGCGGCCGTCGGCCTTCTCATCGTTGCCGGGAGCGGAGTGGAGTTCCTGGCCGCCGGGTACGTGGCCGCGGGACTCATCGGGATCGTCCTCTACACGTTCATGCTCTGGCGCCTTCTCTCGCAGCGTGGCCTGCTCGATCGGCTGCGGATCAGCGGCGTGTCCGTCCCCTACCGCGAGGTCTTCGGCTTCGCACTCCCGCTGCTCAGCTCGGACCTCGTCTATGTTGTCCTCACGGCCTCCGACGTGATCCTGCTTGAGCACTTCCACGATACCGCCGAGGTCGCAGCCTTTCGGGTGGTCCACTCGGCCGCTGTGCTCAACCAGCTCGTCTTCACCAGCTTCGCGCTGCTGTTCACGCCGCTCGCGGCCAGGTTCTTCGCTCGCGGCGACTCGGATGGAATCAACAAGCTCTACTGGAGGACGGCAGCGTGGATGGCGGTCTTATCCTTTCCGATCTTCGCGATGACCTTCTCATTGGCCGGCCCCGTGACGGTGGCGTTGTATGGAGAGGTGTATCGCGACTCGGCCATCTACCTTGCTCTCCTCTCGCTGGGGTACTACTTCAACGTGGCCCTTGGGTTCAATGGACTCACCCTCAAGGTGATCGGCAGACTGCGCTACATCGTGACATTGAATATCGTCGCCGCGGTGGCGAACGTCGGACTGAACCTGATCCTGATCCCGCGGTACGGAGCATTGGGGGCGGCGATCGGCACGACGACGACCCTCATCCTCCACAACCTGCTCAAGCAGGCCGGGCTGAGCATGGCCACGGGCATCAACATCTTCGAGTGGTCGGTGTTGCGTGTCTACGTCGTGATCGTCGCGGCAATCGTCACGCTCGTCGCCATCTCCGCGTTGGTTGAGCTCAACCTGATTGCACAGGTCGCGCTTGCCGGATCGGC
>JALZDF010000144.1 GCA_030862645.1 Chloroflexota bacterium | reverse complement strand
ATGCGAGGCAAACTCCTGGCGAGGTGGACCGGGACCGGAGCCCGCGGCTCCGGTCCATCGGCCCGATGGCTTCACCGCGAAGCCTAGTGCTCTTCCCAGTCGAGCGCGCGCTGGACGGCCTTCTTCCAGCCGCGGAAGAGCCTCTCGCGCTTCTCCTCGTCCATCTGTGGCTCGAACCGCCGGTCGAGCGCCCAGTTGTTCGTTACGTCGCCGGTGTCCTTCCAGAACCCGACCGCCAGGCCGGCGAGGTACGCGGCACCGAGCGCGGTGGTCTCGGCGACCTGCGGCCGCTCGACCGGCACGCCCAGGATGTCGGCCTGGAACTGCATGAGGTCGTTGTTGACGACCGCGCCACCATCCACCTTGAGCTCGGTGAGCGTGACGCCGGAGTCGGCCTGCATCGCCTCGAGGACCTCGCGGGTCTGGTAGGCCATCGAGTCGACAGTGGCCTTTGCGATATGCTCGATCGTCGAGCCGCGGGTGAGGCCTACGATCGCGCCCCTGGCGTACTGGTCCCAATACGGCGCGCCGAGCCCCACGAAGGCGGGGACCATGTACACGCCCTCGGTGTCGGCCACCTTGCCGGCCAGCTTCTCGACGTCGGCCGAGTTCGTGATGACGCGCAGCCCGTCGCGGATCCACTGCACCGCCGCGCCGGCGATGAACACAGACCCTTCGAGCGCGTACGTGACCTTTCCGTCGTAGCCCCAGGCGATCGTCGTCAGCAGGCCGTTCTTCGACGGCACCGCCTCCTCGCCGGTGTTGATGAGCATGAAGGCACCGGTTCCGTAGGTCTGCTTGGCCATACCTGGCTCGAAGCAGGCCTGGCCGAACGTCGCGGCCTGCTGATCGCCGGCGCAGCCGGCGATCTTCAGCGAGCCGCCGAGGAGGGTCGTCTCACCGTAGACCTCGCTGGACGGCCGCGGCTCCGGCATCATCGAGCGGGGCACGTTCATGATGCCGAGCAGCTCGTCGTCCCAGTCGCACTTGTGGATGTCGAACAGCAGCGTCCGGCTGCAGTTCGTGTAGTCGGCGACATGCACGCGGCCTTCGGTCAGCCGCCAGATCAGGAAGCTGTCGACGGTGCCCGCCAGCAGCTCGCCCCGATCCGCCTTCTCCTGCGCGCCCGGGTTGTTCTGGAGGATGTGCCGAATCTTCGTGCCGGTGAAGTAGGCGTCGATCGGCAGCCCTGTGCGCTCGCGGAACATGTCCTCGTGGCCGGCTGCCTTCAGCTCGTCGCAGTACGCGGCCGTGATGCGGCTCTGCCAGACGATGGCGTTCTGCACCGGCTTCCCGGTGTTCTTGTCCCACACCACCGCGGTTTCACGCTGGTTGGTGATGCCGATGGCGGCGATGTCGTCCGGGGTTGCGCTCGCATCGGCGATGACCTGCTTGGCCACCGCCAGCTGCGAATCCCAGATCGCCTCGGGGTCGTGCTCGACGTGGCCCGGCGACGGGTAGATCTGCGGGAACTCCTGGTTCGCGGTCTTGTGGATGGTGCCATCGGCGTTGAACAGGATGGCTCGGCTGGAGGTGGTGCCCTGGTCGAGCGCGAGGACGTACTTGGCCATATCGGTCGCTGCCTTCCTTTCCGGTGGAGGGGCGCTGGATCAGCCCTCCGCGACGGCGTCGCGGAGGGATTCGAACAGGATGGTGGTCGAGGTCGCTCCGGGGTCCTGGTGATTCGCCGACCGCTCGCCGAGGTAGCTCGCGCGACCCTTGCGAGCCACCAGGGGCGTGATGCGGTCGCGCCCGGCGGCAGCCGCCGCGACCGCCGCATCGAGTGCCGGGCCGATGCCGTCGGCGGCGGCCGCCTCGAAGGCGTCGACTCCCGGGCTGAGGGCGTCCACCATGGTCTTGTCATCGAGGGCGGCCTTGCCACGCAGGACGACTCCCTCGAGACCGGCGCGCAACGCCGCGCCGAGCTCCGGCGCTGTGACATCGGTCCGATCGCCGAACGACGTCGCCAGTCGCAGGAAGAAGGTGCCGTACAGCGGGCCGGAGGCGCCGCCCACGGTGGAGATGAGCGTCATGCCCACCTGTTTGGCGGCAGTCCCGAGATCGGCCCCGTCGAGCTCGGCGAGCTTTCCCCGCACGGCGCCGAAACCGCGGTCCATGTTGATGCCGTGATCGGCATCCCCGATCGCCGAGTCGAGCCGCGTCAGCTCTTCCCGCCGCTCATGCAGCCGATCCGCGAACGTGCCGAGGAAGCGGACGAACGCCGCGCCGTCGAAGTCGGTCATCGGCTCGGAGTGCTCGGGCACCTCACGATGCTCAGGCGCCCCAGCGCAGCGCCGGGGTGTGGACCGGGGCATCCCACAGGCGGGTCATCTCGTCGTCGAGCTTGAGCATCGTGATGCTGCAGCCCGCCATCTCCAGCGAGGTGATGTAGCTGCCCACCAGGTTGCGCTCGATCGTCACGCCGCGGTCGCGGCACATGGCGGCCACCTTGTTGTAGACGACGTACAGCTCGATGAGCGGCGTGCCGCCCATGCCGTTCACGAAGGCCAGCACGCGGTCGCCGGAGCCGAAGGGCAGGTCGTCAAGGATCGGCGTCACAAGGGCCTCGGTGATGTCGTCCGCGCTCGCCAGCTTGCGACGCTCGCGGCCAGGCTCCCCGTGGATGCCGACCCCGATCTCCATCTCGTCGTCGCCGAGGTCGAAGGTCGGCTTGCCCGCCGCCGGGACGGTGCAGCTGGTGAGCGCCATGCCCATCGAACGCACGTTGTCCTGGACCCGCTGGCAGAGTGCGGTGACCGCCGCGAGGTCCTGCCCCTCCTCGGCAGCCGCTCCCACGATCTTTTCGGCCAGCACGGTGCCCCCCACCCCGCGGCGGCCGGCGGTGTACAGCGAGTCCTTGACCGCGACGTCATCCGCGATCACGACGCTGGTCACCTCGATCCCGTCGGCCTGCGCGAGCTCGGCGGCGAGCTCGAAGTTCATGACGTCGCCGGTGTAGTTCTTCACGACGTGGAGCACCCCGGCTCCGCCGTCGACCGCCTTCGTGGCGGCCAGCATCTGGTCCGGGACGGGCGAGGTGAACACGGCTCCCGGGCAGGCCGCGTCGAGCATGCCGAGCCCGACGAACCCGCCGTGCATCGGCTCGTGGCCGGAGCCACCGCCGGAGATCACCCCCACCTTGCCCTGGCGCGGCGCATCGGCGCGAACCACGACGTTCGGCTCGATGACGCGCAGCAGGTCGCCGTGCGCCGCCGTCATGCCGGCCAGCGCCTCGTCGACGACCGCGTCAGGCGCGTTGATCAGCTTCTTCATTCGATCGACTGCTCCCTTCTGCTCTTCGGATGCGGACCGATGCAGACGCGGC
>JALZDF010000141.1 GCA_030862645.1 Chloroflexota bacterium | reverse complement strand
ACCTACGAGCGGGCCATGGCTGCGGGCGCGACGAGCATCCGGGCACCGACGGATCCGCAGCAGGCGATCTGGTCGGCGAAGGTGCGTGACCCGTTCGGCCACGTCTGGCTCATCACCCGCTCGAGCGCCTGACCCCCTTGCTACCGTCTCATCGACGCAATGCGACGTCACCGTAGAGGTTGATGTCACCCTGGCCCGAGGCGGCCAGGGGATCCCTGTCGTCGCGCCCGGTTTGCTGGCGATGGCCTTCGAACGGCGTCAGAGTTGATCAGGCGGCCAGGCGTCGCAATGCGCTCGCCACATCCCGGCCGGGGCGGGTGCGGGGCCAGACCACCTTGATGGCACCCACGAACGACCGATAGGCCTCGATCGCCTCCCCCAGGGCGGCGATGAAGCGCGGCTCCTCCATCGGCGTGAAGGTCGGCTCGAACCAGATGCCGAGGATGGTGAGCGACTTCGCTTTGCGGTCGATGCGCGGCTCGATGCGGCCGACGAAGCGGTCGCCGAACAGGATCGGCAGGACGTAGTAGCCCCACCGTCGCTTCGCCTCAGGGACGTAGACCTCCCACAGGTAGTCGAAGCCCCACAGCTCGCGGAGCATGCGGCGGTCCCACACCAGGGAGTCGAGCGGTGCAAGGAAGCTCACCGACGCAGCCGGCAGGCTGAGCGGGTCGGCGGCCGCCTCGAGGATCGGCTCCTCGGCGGCGATGATGTACCGCGGACCCTTCAGGCTCTCGACGGCGATGGGCAGGAGCTCGCCCTGCTCGACCAGACGTTCGGTCCGCTGCCTGCGCTCGGCCTGCGCCCCCGCCGAATACATGACCTCGGTCTGGGTGCCGATCGGCGTCGTCATCCCGGTCGCCCGGAATCGGCTCAGGAGCCGATGCGTCATCGCGTCCTCCTCCGACTCATGGAGCGCCAGCAGCTCATCCGGAACCAGCCGCTCGATCAGGTCGTAGTAGCGGCGGTTGCCGTCGCGCCGCGCGATGCCGATGCGCCCGCTCACGAACAGCGCTTCCAAGACGGCGCGCGAGGCGCGGGTCGGCGCCCACCACCAATCGACGGCATGGCCGTGCTCGCCGAACGCAGCCGTCGACAGCGGGCCGTCGCTGCGCAGACGTTTCAGGATGGCCTTTGCGACGTCGGCCTGCTCCTTCAGGATCCCGTTGTCCATCCCGGGCGCATTGCGGCTCCAGCTGACGCGATAGTGCGGCAGCTCGTGCATTGGCAGCAGGTTGAGGCTCTTGTTGTAGATCTCGATGAGCCGCCGATCGGGCCCGTACAGCCACCCCTCGCACCACTCGCGTCGATACCCGCGAATGCGGGCATGCAGGACCAGGTCGTGGTTCCGGGCGCCGGGCACTTCGAGTGGGTCGAACTGGAGCACGCCCAGGCGCTCGACGACCTCGAGAACCGAAGCCGGCTCAGCCGGCAGCGCGCGCGGCTCCGCCAGGAAGTGGCGGCTGATGAGGAAGCGTCGCGCGTGGTCGGCGGAGATCTGGAGGTCTGTCATCGGACCGATCGTAGCCGCTGGATCCTGACGGATGGTGGCAGGAAAGTCGGCGACGCGGCTCGGAGCGTACAGGTGTTCTGCACCCCCGGTGGACAACCCCCCGAACTCTCCACACGCTGGCACTCGCGACGCATGAGTGCCAATTGGTATGATCCTGCCCGCCATGGCCGTGAAGCGTGACTACTACGACGTCCTCGGCGTCGGTCGTGATGCCGACGACGTTGAGATCAAGCGCGCCTTCCGCCGCCTGGCGCAGCAGCACCACCCCGACGTCGACAAGAACGATGGCGCAGAGCAGCGCTTCAAGGAGCTGAACGAGGCGTACCGCGTCCTGTCCGATCGCCAGCGGCGCAGCGCCTACGACATGTTCGGCCACGCCGGGGTCGAGGGCGCCGCAGCCGGTGGCTTCGAGGGCTTCGGTGGCGGCTTCGGGCCGTTCGGGGACATCTTCGACGCCTTCTTCGGCGGCGCGCCCGCGGGCGGCGCACGACGCCGGACGCGGGTGGTTGCCGGCGCCGACCTGCGCTACGACCTCACCATCGAGTTCGCCGAGGCCGTGTTCGGCGTGACGAAGGAGATCAGCTTTCCGACGCTGGTCACCTGCGGGCATTGCGAGGGTGCGGGCGGCGAGCCCGGGACGGAGCCGGAGACATGCCCGGAGTGCAACGGCACCGGCGAGAGGCGTCGCGTGGCGCAGACGATCCTCGGACAGATGGTCAATATCGTCGCCTGCCCACGCTGCCACGGTGAGGGGAGGATCATCGCCACGCCGTGCGCGATCTGCGGCGGCGATGGCCGAGCCCGGGAGGAGCGGAAGGTCGCCGTCAGCATCCCGGCCGGCATCGACGACGGGCAGCGCATCGCGCTCGAGGGCCAGGGTGAGGCCGGCCCGCGCGGCGGCCCCAACGGCGACCTCTACGTGGCCGTCTCGGTGCGGCAGCATCCGAGGCTGGTGCGCCGCGGGACGGAGCTCTACCACGAGCTCCCCGTCACCTTCCCGCAGGCCGCGCTGGGCGCGACGCTTCCCGTCCCGACCGTCGACGGCGATGACGAGGACGTCGAGATCCCGGCCGGCGCGCAGTCCGGCCACGAGATCCGGCTGCGCGGGAAGGGCGTCCCGCGCCTGCGCGGGGCGGGTCGCGGCGACCTCCACGTCATCGTGAACGTGGTGGTGCCCACCAAGCTGTCGAAGCGGGAGCGGGAGCTGCTCCGCGAGCTGGGCGAGGTCAGCGGGCCCGCCGTGGTCCCCAAGGGCGGCGGATCGGTGCTCGACCGGCTGCGCGACCTGTTCACCTGACCGCCGCACCGATGCGGTGGCTGGAGCTGAGCGTCGAGGCCGATGTCGAGGCGATCGAGGCCGTCAGCGAGATCCTGGGACGCCTCGGCGATGGCTCGGCTGTTCAGCCGACCCGACTGATCCGCGATCCCCGCGACGAGCTTGCGGCACGCGAGGACCCGACGGCTCCGTACGTCATCACCGCGCACATCGCGGAAACGCCGGGCGCCGCGGCACGGCTGGAAGCCACCGAGCGCGCCCTCTGGCATCTCCAGGCGTTCGGCCTGCGGCCGGTGGGGCCGCTGCGCGTGCGCACAGTCGACGATGCCGAGTGGACCGATGCGTGGAAGCAGCACTACGTCGCCCAGCGCATCGGCCGGGTGGTCATCGTGCCGTCCTGGGCGGACGAGCTGTTGGCCGAAGACGAGGTCGCCATCACCCTGGATCCGGGTATGGCCTTCGGCACCGGCCTCCACCCGACCACCCGTGGCTGCCTCGCGCTGCTCCAGGCGGTCGACCCAATGCCGGCCCGCGTGCTCGACGTCGGCTGTGGATCGGGCATCCTTGCGCTGGCCGCGCTGCGCCTCGGCGCCGAACGGGCCATCGGGGTGGACACCGATCCGTTGGCGGTCGAGGCCACGCGCGCCAATGCCGAACGGAACGGCCTGGGCGACCGCATCGAGGCCAGCGTCGGCGCCCTGCCGTCGATCGCCGGCGACCGATACGAGCTGGTCCTGGCGAACCTGGTCGCCGCCGTGCTGGTGGACATCGCCGCGCGGCTGGCGGCTCACCTCGAACCGGGCGGCACGCTGCTCGCCAGTGGCATCATCGAGCCGCGCGCCGCCGAGGTCCAGGACGCGATGCGGGACGCGGGCCTGCACATCGTCGAGCGCCGAGTTGATCGCGAGTGGGTCAGCCTGCGCCTCGTGCCGCCCGCATGACGCTGCATCGGTTCTTCGTCGAGCCCGCGGCCATGTCGGGCGATGCCTTCGTCCTGCCGTCGACCATCGCGCGCCAGGTGAGCAGCGTGCTGCGGTTGCGCGACGGTGACCGCATCGTGCTTCTGCCAGGCGACGGCAGCGAGGCGATCTGCCGGCTGGAGGCCGGCCGGTGCGTGGTCGAGCAGCGCCGCGCCAATGCGGCGGAGCCGGGGCATCGGCTCACGGTGGTGCAGGCGCTCCTCAAGGGCGACGCGCTGGAGGAGCTGGTGCAGCATGCCACCGAGATCGGCGTCGCCGGCTTCCGGCTGGTGGTCACCGAGCGCTGCGTCGCCCGCGACATCTCGCCGCGAAAGCTGGAGCGACTGCGCGTCATCGCCCGGGAGGCGGCCGAGCAGTCCGAGCGGGGTGTCGTGCCGGTCGTCAACGCTCCCGTCGGGCTGCCGGAGGCGGTGACATCCGGCTCGGTGCTGCTCCACGAGCGCCACGACGGATCGCGGCTGTCGTTGCTGGCGGCGCCCCGGGCGCTGATCGTCGGTCCGGAGGGCGGTTTCACCGCTCGCGAGGTCGACGCCGCGGTCGAAGCGGGCGCCCTCCTAGCCGGGCTCGGGCCGCGGATCCTCCGCTCGCGCACCGTGGCCGTCGCGGCCGCCGCCGTCGTCTTGTCCGGCACCGGCGACTTCGCGTAGGCTGCCCGGATGGGCGACCGAGATCCCGACTGCCTCTTTTGCAAGATCGTCGCGGGCGAGATCCCGTCGGACCGGGTCCACGAGGACGAGACCGTCGTCGCCTTCCGTGACATCGCCCCACGTGCACCCACCCACGTCCTGGTCGTGCCACGCCACCACGTCACCGACGTCCACGCGCTGACCGATGCCGACGGCGACCTGCTTTCGCGGCTGTTCGGCGCCGTGCGTGCGGTCGCCGACCGCGAGGGGCTGGGCACCGGCTATCGCGTGGTCACCAATGTCGGCGAGGAGGCGGGGCAGAGCGTCTTCCACCTTCACCTTCACCTGCTCGGTGGCCGGCCCATGGCATGGCCACCCGGATGAGCACCTCGAACAGAAGGCTCCGTTGACCGCGATCGCCGCCAGTCCCGCGCCCGCCGAGGTGGATATCGCAGCGGACGTCGAGGCCTGGAGATGGGCATGAGTAACACCAGGCCCGATTGACCCCCATCGGGGTCGCTGGTACCCTGCGCGGGCTTGCGTGCCCGGCGGCTGAGCTGCCGAATCGGTTGGCACGAACACATGAGCGGAAAGGAGGCGAGACGTTTGGCAGAAGTCCGCGTGGGCGAGAACGAGACGTTCGAGAGCGCGCTGCGTCGATTCAACAAGAAGATCCAGCAGTCGGGAATCCTGGCTGAGGCACGACGCCGCGAGCACTACGAGAAGCCCAGCGTGAAGCGAAAGCGCAAGGAAGCCAAGAAGCGAAAGGCAACCTCGCGCGCCTAGCCAGACGCCAGCCTCAACTCACCGATTCCCGGCGCATTGGAGGAGCATTCGAGACCGATGACGCCGGAGGCCGATACCGCCATGACTCTGTCCGCACGGATCGAGTCCGCCATGCGTGACGCCATGCGCGCACGCGACGAGCAGCGCACCCGGACGCTGCGCATGGCGATGGCGGCTGCCCAGAACCTGCGCATCGAGCGCCGGCGGGACCTCACCGACGAGGAGGTCATCGAGGTCCTCGGCAGGCAGGTCAAGCAGCGTCGCGAGAGCATCGCGGTGTACCGCGACGCCGGCCACGAGGACCGGGCGGAGGCGGAGGAGGCAGAGGCCGCCATCCTCGCCGAGTTCCTCCCCGAGCAGCTCTCCGAGGCCGACGTCGAGCGCCTGGCGCGTGAAGCGATCGTCGAGACGGGCGCGGCCTCGTCTGCCGATCTTGGGCGGGTCATGGGCCGGCTGTCGCCGCGGACGAAGGGGCGCGCCGACGGACGGCTGGTGAGCGACATCGTTCGCCGGCTGCTGGCCGGCTAGCCGCACCGTGTTCATCCCGCGGACGCTCAGCGAGACCGGCCGGGGCCCGAGCGCCACGGTGTGGCGCGCCATTGGCGTGGCTGCGGTGGTGGCTGCGGCACTCTTCCTGATCCTCTCTGCCAATATCACGCTCGGTCAGGAGAACCTGGAGGCAGGTCAGGTCGCCGAGCGCGACATCCGCGCGCCGCGGGATACCACCTTCGACTCGGCCAGCGAGACCGAGCTCGCGCGCGAGGAGGCCGCCGCCGGGGTCCAGGACGTGACCGAGGTCGTCGAGCCGCCCGCCGACAACCAGGAGGACCAGCTCAACGCGTTCGACATGCTGGCACGCCGCGTGACGCGGGTCCTTGAGCTGCGCGATGGCGGGACCCTTGCGGACGACGAGGTGGGCGCGCGACTGGCGACCGACGTGCCGCAGATTACGGTGCTCCACCGAGAGCTCGTCGCGCAGATGGCGGTTCCGCGCTGGGAAGTCGTGGCGGCCGCCGCGCGGAGCGCCCTGGAATCGACGCTGGCGGTGTCGATCCGGGAGGACGAGCTGACGCGGGTCCGGACATCGGTGCGCGACCTCATCACCAACGACCTCACGGAGGAGGAGCGCAACCTTGCCGGCGACCTTGCGTCATCGCTGGTCGAGCCGAACGTCGTCATCTCCTCCGAGCTGACGGCCGACGCACGGGAGCAGGCGCGCGCCGCTGTTCCGCCGGTGCCGGTGACGGTCAGATCGGGGGAGACGATCGTTCGCGAGGGCGAGGTTCTCACCGTGGGCGACATCGAGAAGCTGGAGGAGCTGGGGCTCACGCGCCCGCGCGTCCAGGCCGGCACGGTCATCGGCAACGCACTGATTGCCCTGCTGGTGGCCTCGATCCTGGTCGGCTACCTTCTCCGCTTCGAGCCCGAGGTCTGGCACCGCAACCGATCGGTGCTCCTCTTCTTCCTGGCCCTCGTGGTCTCGGCCGTCGCGATCCGCGTCGCTGCCGACCGAACCCTATGGGCCTTCGGCGTGCCGACCACGGCGACGGTCCTGCTCATCGGCATCCTGCTGCGCAACTCCGCGGGGGCCGCCATGGCCGGCGGGCTGGCGGTCCTCGCCGGCGTCATGAACCGCGGCGCGCTGGAGCCGGCCGTGTACGTGCTGGCCGGTGGCATCGTGGCGCTGCTGACGATCACCCGCGCCGAACGCCTCAACGCCTTCGTGCGCGTCTTCGCGGCACTCACTGTCACGAACATCGCGGTGGCCACCGCCTTCAGCCTGCTCGAGCAGCGCGACCTCGCGGCCGTGCTGCAGCTGGGCGGCATGGGCCTCGTCAACGCCATCCTGTCGGTCATCCTGGCCGTCGGCAGCTTCGCCATGCTCGGCAACGTGTTCGGGATCATGACCGTCTTCCAGCTGCTCGAGCTGGCCAACCCCTCGAACCGCCTCCTGCGTCGCCTCCTGCTGGAGACGCCGGGCACCTATCACCACAGCGTCATGGTCGGCAACCTGGCCGAGCGGGCGGCGGAGACGATCGGCGCAGATCCGCTCCTCGCCCGCGTGGCCGCCTATTACCACGACATCGGCAAGATGAAGAACCCGCTCGCCTTTATCGAGAACCAGGCCGGCGCCCACAACATCCACGACGAACTGACCGCCGAGACGAGCGCCCGGATCATCGCCGGCCATATCCGCGACGGGATCGATCTTGGCTACGAGCACGGGCTCCCGGTGCAGGTGATCGGGTACATCCCGCAGCACCACGGCACGAGCGTGATGACCTATTTCCACACCAAGGCGCTGCGCGAGGTCGGTGGGCGCGAGGACCTCGTCGACGTTGGCGCGTACCGCTATCCCGGGCCGAAGCCGCAGAGCCGGGAGGCGGCGATCATCATGCTCGCCGATGGCGTGGAGGCGTCGGTCCGCTCGCTCGACGAGAAGGACGAGGAGAGCATCCGCTCGATGGTCGACCGCATCGTGGACGCCCGTGTCGAGGACGGTCAGCTCGATGACGCCGAGCTGACCCTCAAGAACATCAGCCAGATCAAGGACGCCTTCGTCGGTCAGTTGCTCGGGATGTATCACTCGCGGATCAAGTACCCCGACAACGTCGTGCCAATGGACCAGCTGCGCGAGCAGGCCTGACGCCGAAATCGGCCTTGAGCCGCGGGGGCCCGGGCGACTACGATGGTCCGACCATGGGCTGCACGGTCACCTTCCACGACCGCATCGGGCCCGACCGCTTCACCAACGCGGTCGAGCCACTGAAGGCCGACGCCGCCCTGGCCCTGCTGGAGTCGGCAGTGTGCGAGACCGTCAAGGCCGCCTACGGCGCCGATGCGGAGGTCGAGCTCACGCTCTCCGGCGACGCCGAGATGGAGCGCCTCAATTTCGACCACATGGGCGAGCGTGGCCCGACGGACGTCCTCTCCTTTCCGCTGCACGAGTGGGCGGTCAACGGGCGCGAGTCACACCTCACCGATGACGACGGCGTCTCGCCGCCGGGTCCGCTCCTGCTCGGCGACGTCGTGGTCGACATCGACCAGGCGTTGCGCCAGGCGGCCGACGGCGACTGGGGCGTGGTCGAGGAGCTGGTCCTGCTCACCATTCACGGGACGCTCCACCTGCTCGGTCACGACCACGCCGAGATCGAAGACGAGGAGCGCATGCGCCGGCTCGAGCACGACGTCCTCGGCGTGCTTCATCGGCGCCACGCGGACGTCAGCTGGCAGCCCGGCTCCCTGTTCGATCGCTCGGGTCACGCGGTGACCACCGGCTCCTGACCACGTTCGCGGCGGCCAGGGCGCGGCCGCCGCTCACGCGAACGAAGGGGTACTCGTCACCGAGCCGGGCCGGAAACGTGATCCCTCCTCCGGTCCCGCCGCCGCTGTGCGCGCATCGCGGACGAGGGTCCCCGTCGCGCCGCGGATCGCGATGAGCGCCGCCGAGCGGTGATCGTGGGGTTGATGGAGGCGACCGCTCACGCGGGGGGTCTCAGGCCGTGGCCGGGACGGTGTCGGCCTGAGACGCGGCGCGCTCCACGGAGCGCCCGCTCGGGGCGAACGCCCAGGCGACGAGCAGGGCTCCGAAGGTGACGAGAGCTGCGATGACCATCGGTCGTTCTCCTTTTCGGTCTGGCTATGGTTGGTAGGCGACCTCGCCGTGCTGGGCGAGATCGAGTCCGGTCTCCTCGACGTCGCCGGCGACCCGGATGGGCGTGACGAGGTTGACGAGGAAGAGGATGGCGGCGGTGGCGACCGCCGAATACGTGCCGACCACCGCCACGCCGACGAGCTGCGTCACGAGCTGTCCGGGGTTGCCCGCCAGCAGGCCGTCAGAGGCGGCGGCGTTCACCGCGGTCGTGGCGAATACGCCGGTGGCCACGGCGCCGAAGGCCCCGCCGACCCCGTGGACGGCGAACACGTCGAGCGCATCGTCGATCCGCGAGCGCAGTCGCAACAGCGACGCGCCGTAGCAGACGACGCCAACCCCGAAGCCGATGAGGACCGACGCGGCCGGGGTCACGAAGCCGGCGGCGGGGGTGATCGCCACCAGTCCGGCGACGGCGCCGATGGCGGCGCCGAGCACCGAGGGCGAGCCCTTGTGCAGCCAGCTGATGGTGACCCAGGTGATGGCGGCCATCGCCGCAGCCGTGTTGGTGGTCACCAGCGCGGTGGCGGCGAGCCCGTTCGCCCCGAGCGCGGAGCCGGCGTTGAAGCTGAACCAGCCGAACCACAGCAGTCCCGCGCCGAGGACGGTCATCGGAACGTCGTGCGGCTCCGTGGCGGGCTCGATCAGCCCGCTGCGGCGGCCGATGAACAGCGCGGCGACCAGGGCGGCGATGCCGCTCGACAGGTGGACCACCGTGCCGCCCGCGAAGTCGAGCACGCCGAGGGCGAAGAGCCAGCCGTCCGGGGACCAGACCCAGTGCGCGATCGGCGCGTACACGAAGGTGGACCAGGCCACGGCGAACAGGACGAAGGCCTTGAAGCGCTTGCGTTCGGCGAAGGCGCCGCTGATCAGCGCCGGCGTGATGATGGCGAACATCATCTGGAAGGCCATGAACAGCAGGTGGGGGATCGTGGTCGCATACGTGTCCGACGCCTCGCCGGTGACGCCCTCGAGCGCCAGCCAGTTCAGTCCGCCGACGAGGCCAAGGCCGGTGTCCGGGCCGAAGGCCAGCGTGTAGCCCCACAGCACCCATGTCACGCTGACCAGGCCCAGGATGAAAAAGCTGTGCATGATGGTGGACAGCACGTTCTTGCGACGCACCAGGCCGCCGTAGAAAAGGGCGAGGCCGGGCGTCATGAGCATCACGAGCGCCGTGCTCGTCAGCACCCAGGCGGTGTCTCCGGTGTCGATCTGTGGCATCGAGGGCTCCTGCGGGGACTGGGACGTTGTGCAGGAAGCCTATGGCGTCCCTTCCGGCGCATCCAGACGCTGACCGGTTGCCAAAGGGTTGCGACGCTGTGCACATTGCACAGTCAGCGTGACGGCCCCACGAGGGTCACCGAGCAGCAGGATCCGGCCGTTGGACAGCGCCAGAGCGGCCTCCGGGGCGCGGAAGAACCGCGTGGCGTCGCCGACCCGCCCCCAGGCTGCCAGCGCTCCACCGCCGGAACGCATGCCGCGAGGCGGCTCGCGCCACCGGCAGCCGCATCCACGATCGGCTGCGTGAGCCAGATGCGACCATCGACCACCACGCCAGGACCCCGACGCTCACCGGAATGGCCGCCACGAGCAGCACGCGGGCGACCGCCGCGCCGAGCATGCCCTCCGGTGGACGTCATATGGCGCGCGCCGCGTCGAGTGCGGCCGGCGGCGCCGTGCCGTCGAGGATGGCCCGCGCCACGATCGCCGCCGATGCTGGGCCGGTGCTGATGCCCCAGGGCCCGTGGCCGGCGCACACGAAGAGCGCCTCGACCCCAGGGAACGGACCGATGAACGGCCGCCCATCGGACGATTGCGGCCGGGCGCAGAGCCGGCGCTCGACCACCTCCGCGCCCTCGACGGCGGGCAGGAACTCGGCCGCCCGCCGCAGCAGGAGTGGAGCGACGAGGCTCGGGTCCGGCTCCTCAGGCAGGAAGGTCGAGCCAAGGGTGCTGATCCCGTTCGCGCTGGCGATGCTGAAGAGCGACGGCGGCTCGCCCTCGACGCCGGCCGCGGCGCGAGCCGTCGCGGCGGCTGCCCGGTTGATGGCGTCCAGCTCGTCCTCTTCCACGATGTGGCGCGGCGCCGATCCATCGAGCCGCAGCTGCAGCGTCACGCCCCAGGTGGCACGGATCGGCGCCCACCCGCCACTCGGATCGACCAGCCGCGGGGACCAGGGGCCCGCTGCCACGAGGACGGCGTCGGCGGACAGGCGAGTGCCGTCGTCGAGCAGGCTCCCCACCGCCGTCCGGGATTCGATGACCGGTCGGGCGGCCGAGCCGATCAGGATCGTGGCCCCCCGCTCTTCGGCGATCCGAGCCCAGGCATGGGTCACCGAGGCTGGGGGCACCGGGAACCCGGTCGCAAGCCGCACAGCTGCCGGTCCATGGCGCAGTGATGGCTCGGCGCGCACCACGTCGTCGGGCGACAGGTACTCCGGTGCAAGCTCGGGCACCGCATCCTGCTGGCGTTTCGCCTGGGCCATGGCAGCATCAGCGTCCCGGTTCAGCAGCAGCAGGCCCGCCGGGTCCCGCCCGAACTCGAAGTCCCCGGTCGCATCGGCGAGGGCCCGATACCGGGAGAGGCTCTCGCGATGGAGGGGGGCGAGGGCCGCGTCGAACGGATGCTGGATGGCCCCCAGGTTGCGGCCCGAGGCGCCGGCGGCGATCTCGGTCCGCTCGACGAGCGTCACCCGCGCGCCGCGATCGGCGAGGACGGCAGCCGCGGCGCAGCCGATGATCCCTCCACCGATGACGACGATCTCGGAACGCATCCGCGGAGCATAGCGACGCGGCTACCATCGGCCCGCAATGAAGGTGATTTGCGGGCTGGGCAACCCGGGCGACCGCTATCGGCTCACGCGCCACAACGTCGGCTTCCGCGTGGTCGATCTGCTTGCCGACCGATGGGGACTGACCGGCCAGGCCCGGGTGAAGGACGGAGCGGGACACCTCGAGGTCGTGCGCCCCGAGCCGATCGGCAGGGTGCTCATGCTGAAGCCACTGCGGTACATGAACAACTCGGGTGGACCACTTCGCTCCGCCCTGCGCCAGACCGATGTGGACGTTACGGTCGACCTCCTCGTGATCGCCGATGACATCGACCTGCCTCTCGGCCGAGTTCGCCTGCGACGATCCGGCTCCGCCGGCGGCCACAACGGGCTGCGGGACATCATCGGCACGCTCGGTACCAATGAGTTCAACCGGCTGCGGGTCGGGGTCGGGCGCGCCGGCGAGGCGGTCGACCATGTCCTCGCCACCTTCAAACCGGACGAGCGAGCCCTCGCCGACGAGATGGTGGCCATCGGCGCCGACGCCGCCGAGCGCTGGCTGGCGGCCGGCATCGACGAGACGATGAACGCGTACAACGGGGTGGAGGTCGAGTAGCGCTTCACGGCCGGGTACCATGGCGCGGTCCATGTCTCCCACACGCGGCGGTGATCGCCGCGTCGCAGCGCTCGTCGACGCCCTTCGGCCGCATCTGCCGGAATCGGGCGTCCTTCGTGTGCCGGCCGCGGCACGCGCGGCCCACCTGGGCGCGCGCCGGGCTGAGATCGCCGCCACCCACCCGCTGGTCGTCGTCACCCGGACCGACGACGAGGCGCACCGCCTCGGCGACGACCTCGCCGCCTGGGTCGGATCCGCGCACCTGCGCATCCTCCCGGAACGCGCGGCGCTGCCGCTGGAGCGCGCCCTGCCGGAGCATGACGAGTCCAGTGAGCGGCTGAGCGTTCTCGCCGACCTGGGATCGCGCCGTAGCCTGGTCCTCGTCTCCTCGCTGTTGTCACTGGTCCAGCGGACGCTGGGCGTCGAGCAGTTGCGCGCGTCCCGGACCGAGATCCGGGTCGGCCGCCGAATCGCTCAGCGGCGGCTGCTCGAGGCACTCGTATCCGGTGGCTACGACCCGGTCGTGGAGGTGACCGGGATCGGGGAGTTCGCTCACCGTGGCGGGCTCGTCGACGCATGGCCGCCCGGGGCGACGGAGCCGATCCGGATCGAGCTGTTCGGCGACGAGGTCGAGTC
>JALZDF010000122.1 GCA_030862645.1 Chloroflexota bacterium | reverse complement strand
CGCGGCGGGCACTGAAGAGGCGGACCCATCGGTCGACGCCTACCCCTGAGTCGTACCCGGTGCTCGTCCACGCGCGACCATTTGAGCGTGCGAGTCGCGGGCACCGCGTAGCGGCTACTACGACCACATCCGGATCTACAGTGCGGGCTGAGCGGCGGGCTACCCGATGAGGCGCTGGGGCATTCGCGCGAATTCAGTTCGATCCGCTCCAGGCCCGACCGGGACCAACGTTCCAATAGCCTGTTGCCACGCCCCTATGAGCAGTCGGAACGTTTGGCGGTCCAGCAGTCCTCGAGGACCAAGGCACCAGCCGCGTTCGCGATCGCCGCACCGACCATGAGCCACGGCCCTTGGACTTCGGGCAGTGCGGAGCGCCACGCAGTGGCGGCCGGCGGGCCTTCTCGTATTCCGGAGTGCGTTGCGTCCTGGCAGCTATGCGCCGCGCCGTCGCGAGAGCTTGCTCGTTCGCCTCTGCGTCAAGAAGCAGGCGCGTAGCGCGTGCGTGATACAGGTCGGCGGCCTCGTCGAGGCTGAGCCTGCCCGCCCGTTCGATTACGCCGTCCATCAGCCGACTTCGCACCGTAGTCCCCCATACCGGTAGTAACGCACCTTCAGTGCCACCGTTGGGAAAAGGCGGTTCGCGTTGCCATCCTCATTGCCCTTGCGTGGTTCTTGCCGTAACGCCCTTCCGGTAAGCCGCCGGTAACTGCCCATGAGTAGCATCCGGCACCGGAGCTGCCGCGACGCCCGGGCATACCCGCCTCTTGAGCTAGCAGGGAGGTCCGGGGCCTCGCGTGGCGCGTCGGGATAGCGGCGGCCTGCAACTGAGGCGTCTTAGGCGCATACTGGCAGTCGACTCGTGTCGTGCATCCATCCTGGGGGTCGGGTCCTTCAGCCGTTGGACACTCCGTTCTGGGGGTGCGTGGTGCGGCATTTCCTCGCCGCTACCGAGGTCCCACCGTGGCACGCGTTACCGTCGTCGACGACTCTTCCGACTTCCTCGACCTGATGCGCGACCTGCTCGGGACGCTGGGACATGAGATGGTCGGCTTTGAGGCCGTCGGAGCCTCCATTGAGGAATTGGTTGACTCTCAGCCGGATCTGCTGGTCGTTGATCTGCGCCTGCAGGACACACCGCAAGTGATTTCGGGCTGGGAGCTCATCGTGCTAGCCCGGTCGCACCGGCAGTTGCTCGGTACGCCGGTCGTCCTCTGTAGCGCCGACGTCTGGGAATTGAAGAAGCGAGCCAAAGACCTGGAGCAAATCGCCAACGTCCACGTCCTCACCAAGCCCTTCGACGTCGACGTTATGTGCGGTCTCATTACTCAGTTACTCGCAGACGACCCATCCGCGCCGCGCACTAATCCTCCCTGCTAGCTCAGGAGGCGTCGGGATAGCCGCGGCTTCCGTATGCTCGAGGGAGCATGCGCGAAGCGCTAAGACTCACGCCCGCTTTCCGAGTGGGGCTCGGTGGAATCCTCTTCACGTCAGCGGTGACGACAGTCGTCAGCGCCCAAGCGCTGACCTCGGGGGGCCACCTTCTCCGCCGATCCGGCTTGGAGCGACGGGGGTGCGTGCGATCCGGCGCAACTACTTGAGTAATGCCGCAATGGGCCGAATGGCGGATGGCCGTGCGGGCCGGGAGTTCCCACACTGGGCTGAGCCACATCAACACCCGGGAGTATGAAATGCCGTTCTGGAAAGTTAGCCGTGCGACCGGCAGCCGTTCTACCGAGGGCAGTGCCGCACGCCACCGCGTGCCCCCAGCATGCGAGGAACCGTCCACCATGACACGCGACATCGATCGGCTGACCATGCTCGAGCAGCGCCTCGAGCAGCTAGAGCAGGCGGGGGGCCACGGACGGCCCTTGCGCGCTCGCACCGCCTGGCATCACCGTCCGCGTCGCGCCGCGTCGGTCCTTGGCCTGACGTTTGCATTGCTCCTTGCCCCGGCGATCACTCTGGCCGTCCACCAGTTCGGCGACGTGCCAGACTCCAACCCCTTCCACAGCGATATCGCCGCCCTCGTCAGCTCAGGAGTCACCGCCGGCTGTGGGAGCGGCAACTACTGCCCCAAAGCCGACGTCACCCGCGAGCAGATGGCCGCCATGCTCAACCGCCTTGGAGCGCTCGGCCCAGGCAAAACTCCGGTGGTCAATGCTGCAACGGCAGTGGAGGCGCAGGATGCCGACACGCTCGATGGGTTGGACTCCGAGGCCTTCATGCGGGGCTATGAAGTTGTGTCGGAGACGAACGCGGTGGCGTCTGGCCGCAGTTTTCACTCGGTGTCCTGCTCCGAAGGCAACGTGCCGATTGGTGGTGGGTGGCACGACGTGTATAACGACACCGCCGACATCGCGATCCCCGGCGAGATTGGACCGATATCGAGCTATCCGACCGAAAGCGCGTGGTCGGTCACCTACTGGAATGCACTTGCTTCTGCGCACGACGTCACGTTCTACGTGGTCTGTGCGGCGGCGGATTGATATAGGGGGTTCCGGGAACCGCTGACGCGGGCGGTCTGGGGATCCGCCGAACCGAAGCAAAGTTGGTGGAAAAGTCGGTAGCGTTGACCACAGGCACCGGGGTAGATTTACGACGTGAGTTGGGCTACGCCGCAACCAACGTCGCGACCGATGCGTGTGTCGTGCAGCTACTGCAGCCGCCGGTCACCGAAAGACGCCGCCGTGCTGATCGCGGCCGGCTGGCAGGTGCGCGGTGATTACCCGGTTCGGTATCGTTGCCCGCGGTGCCGGCGACGCCAAGAGCCGGGGGTCGCGGCGTAGTTCTGCGCCGGAGCTTCTCTACGCGTCAGGCGGAGGGCGAACACGTTCGGCTCCGGGAAGCAATCGGATCGCGTTCGGTTGACAGCCACGGGCTCAGGCGAGAGCAGCCTCCATCTTCGTTTGCTTCGCCCTGGAGATTCGGGATGATGTGCGAACAGACGTTCATGGTCAGGGTGATGGTCGGATGGCCCAGCATCTCCATCACGACCCGTGGATGGACGCCCCCGAGCAAGTAGGCGGTGATGACGAAGCGCAAGCGCACCACCATCCTGTGGGAGCGGACTGCTCGGTGGCGCAGCGGCCCCGCCTCCGTCAGCGCACCGCCGGCTGAGGTCCGTCGACGTTGACGACCGGCTCGCCAGTGCCCGACCGGACGACGACGATCGTCGACTCGGCCGTCGTCGGGTTGCTCTCGCGGTGGATGGCGCCCGGTGCGACGTAAACGAAATCGCCCGGGCCAGCCTCGCGCGTCTGGCCACCAGCGGGGCCGAACTCCATTCGCAGACCCCCCGACAGAACGTAGATCGACGTCTCGTATTCGCCGTGGTGATGCCAACCGGAGACCATCCCGGCCGCGGTCCGGACGTAGCCCGCCCACATGCCGTCGGTCGCGACCGCTTGCTCCCGGACCATGCCGGGCGTGGCGGTTCCCTCGATCCGATCCTCTGGGCCAATACGTCGCACGTCTTCGCTCATTCGAGGCCACCTCGCTGCTGTCTCGGTCCAAGGTTACCGCTGAGCCGGCCGTACTGGACGGTCGGATCGGTGCCTCGGGATAGCGGCGGCTTCCACGTGCTGATCGCCTGAGCGATATCCCTTGGCCGGACCACCGAGCCGTGGAACACCGATGAGCGCAAGCTCCTGTGAGTTCAAGTCTCACCTCGGGCACCACCCCTCGAAGGCTTACCTGGAGTCGGGGCCGTGCAGCGGAAGCGCGCCCGTGACGTAGTGCTCGCTCTCGAGGTCGGACGCCAGGACCACGAGCCCGCTCATGCCGTTCACGTTCTGCTTCGTGGAGGTCGGGTTCGTGATCTCCGGATGATCCGGGAGATCGAGAAACGGCGCGCCACGCCCGGGCTCGAGCCGGATATCGTCCGCCGAGGTGGTCTTGTAGAACAGCGATCCGCTCCCGAAAGGGGAGATCGCGAACAGGTGGAGGATCCGCCGATTCTCCTCGATGACGAGCAGCGGACGCGTGTGCCGGTCCTGAATGCGTCCGAAGAGATGTACGCGCCAGTCCCCGACGGGTGGCTTCTCGAGGAGAAGCATCTGCGGATCATTGGGGTCGCTTTGCGGGTCCAGGTCGCGCGACGTCTTCACCATCACGAAGAGTGATGATCCCTCGGGCCCGGCGAGACTGCCGGCGGTGATGTGATCGTCTGCGACGAAGGCGCTCTCGAGGACGTGGACAGGCTGGCTCCATGAGCCGGGCGGATCACCAGCGTCATGGCTGGCGAACTCGACCGAGCCATCTGCCCGGTTGCTCGAGATCAGCACCATCTGAGGTCCATGCGGCAGCATGGTGTGCGCGACGACATCGTCCCCGGCCTCGCCGAGGCTGAATGGCTCGCCCCAGGTCACGCCGTCGTCGCGTGAGTGTCGAATCCACACGCGACCGTCGAGGATATAGCTGACCCACACACCACCGGTCGGGTGCTCCGTCACCGTCAGGCCGCGAACCCCGGTAGTGCTGAGGACCACGGGGAACCCCGATTCGAGCTCGTGCGTTCCGGTCAGCGACGAGTACGAGTATCGGGACAACCGGACCTGCTCGCTCTCCCCGGCCGCCGTGCCGGCACTGGCAATGTACAGGTACGTTCCGTCCCAGAGGACGTCCGCTCGCGCGGTGAGCCGATCGTCCACGGGCACGCCGGTGTCGATCCACCGGCGGGTCGACCAATCGAGACGGTGAATGGTGAAGGAGCCCGACTCTCGCGACGCGAGCACGCCCCACCACGACGTGTTGTGGTACCACAGCTTGCTCTGGTTCTTGTCGGCGGTGGGCGGGTCCGCGAGGTCAGGCGGATACTCGAAGCCAACCTCGACGACATGGGTCGCCGGTGCGGGAAAAGGCGACCACGGCTGCTCCCCGAGGACGTCTCCCTGCTCTCCGGATGCCGGCGGCGATGCCACCGGTGCGACGCGCCGGGCCACGAGGCCCCCCGTCAGCCCGATGAGCATCATGACGAACACGACCTGTGCCGCGGTCCGCTTCGACATCATGACGGGACATTGTGACCGCCGCCTCCCATCGGCTCAACGCGGAAGTCGAATTCCCATCTTCGCGCTGACCGAGTGGTTCCGCTGGCGTTCGGCAAACTGCGATATCGGACGGCCCGTATGGGCGCGACCAGCCAACGGGCTTGGTGTAAGCCACGCAGGCCGGCCCCAGGCGATTGACGGGTACCCCGAGAATGGCGGCGATGGACACGGTTCGCAAGTTTGTCGAGCGCATGTACCGCGCCCTGGACGAAGAGGAGCTGGGGCCATTCTTGGCGCTGTGCGCCGCCGATGTGGTGGTGGAGTATCCCGCAGAAGGCCGGCTGCCCTACGGTGGAACGTGGAGTGGCAAGCAGCGGGTCGCAGACTTTCTCGAGCGGCATGACGCAGCCGAAGAGATCCTAGCCCTCGACATCGGGGACATCGCTGTCGCGGACGCTATCGCCTTTGTGCGAGGCCGCTTCACAGGCATGGCAAAGCCGGCCGGGCAGCAGTGGGCGACGGACTTCGTGCATGTCCTGACGGTGCGTGATGATCATCTGCAGCGATGGCAGTCGTTCTTTGACACGGCCGCTGCGGTCGAGGCACACGGTCCTCGCTAGACGTAGCAACGGCGGAGGAGTAGCTCGGCGTGACGTACCGGAAGATCATCGTCGGGACGGATGGATCCGGCACCGCCCGGGTGGCGGAACGCACGGCGGCGATGCTGGCGAAGGCCGAGGATGCGCAGCTCCTTCTGGCGTATGCCACCAGGGACTCGGCGGAGGCCGCCCAGCCCACGCTCCAACAGTCGTTGGAGGCCGCGACTCAGGTATGGCCCCGCGTCGAGATCCGCAGGGCACACGGCCGCGCAGCGGACGTTCTGGTCGACCTGGCCCAAACCGAGGAGGCGGACCTCCTCGTCGTGGGCAACAAGGGAATGACCGGACGGGCGCGCTTCCTGCTTGGCAGCGTGCCGGACGCGGTATCACACAGGTCCCCCTGCGACCTGCTGATCGTGAACACGGCTGCGGACAAAGGTTCGCCTGGTGGCGGCATTCCCTATCGGAAGATCCTGGTCGCGACGGACGCGTCCCAGACGTCCCTGGAGGCCGTGAGGCGCGGTTTCGACCTCGCGCAATCCCTCGGCGCCACTCCCATTCTCTTCTACGCCGGCCACCCCAAAACGGCGGAGATCATCTTCCAGGAGGTGGCCAGGGAGTTTTTGCCCGCGGGAATGCTGCAAACTGCCACCGCAGAGGGTGATCCCGCAAAGATCATCTCCGGCGTCGCCATGTCGGAGGGCTACGACCTCGCTGTCATCGGTAACAAGGGAATGATCGGTGCCGGGCTGCACATCGGATCCGTCCCGAACCAGGTCTCGCACAGGACCTCGACGGATCTCCTGATCGTCAAGACCGTCAGCACCGCGGTCGCCGAGCTCGCGAACGGCGAGGGAGCCATCGTGAAGATGGACGGTGATACGGTCGCCGTGTTCAGGGACACGGAGGGCGTCCTTCACAAGCTGTCCCCGCGCTGCACCCACATGGGCTGCACCGTTGGATGGAACAGCGACCAGGGCACCTGGGATTGCCCCTGCCACGGCTCACGCTACGGCGCGCGTGGCGAAGTCATCCGAGGTCCTGCCGCCAACCCGCTTGCCCGCATCGGCACCGCGGAGTAGCGATGTACCAGTGGCTCGTCTTCCTCCACATCGTGGGCGTCTTCGGATTCCTGCTCGCGCATGGCGTGTCGGTGGGCGTCATGTTCCGGATCCGCGTGGAGCGCGACCGCGAGAAGATCCGGACCCTGCTGGCACTGTCCGGCGCATCCATGACCGGCTTCTACGCGTCGATCCTCCTCCTGCTGTCCGCAGGCGTTGTTGCCGGCTTCGTCGGCAGCTGGTGGGACACGCTATGGATCTGGATCTCGCTCGGTCTTTTCGTGGCCATCCTGGGGCTGATGTACCCGCTCGCCGGGCGCTGGTTCCGGAGGATTGCGAACGCGGTGGCGATGAGACCGTCAGGCGCTCCGATGGCGAGCGATGAGGAGGTCGACTCGCTTCTGCGTTCGTCGCGCCCAATGCTCATCGGGGTCATCGGATACGGAGGGCTTCTGGCCATCCTGTGGCTGATGCTCTTCAAGCCGTTCTGACCCTGTGGCCCGCTTAGCGCGCGGCGATGAGCTCCGTCGCTGCCCGGGCGCCGTCAGATCCGGGTACCTCGTGATCCCAGCGGTGGTGTCCGAATCGCCTGCCGGTACAGCGCCGCAAACGACGATGGCGCCGGCTCCGGCGATTGGAGCAGCGGTCACCAATTCGTCGTGGGCGGAGTCGGCTAGCGGACAGCCGGGCTGTCGCCGTGTCGGCGAAGTTGCAGCGCCAGGCGTGGGTAGCGCATCCGTCGACTCCATCGCGCCTGCTCTGTCCACTGGCGTTGAGTCTCTGCTCGGGTCTTCGGCCGAGCTATTCCCGACTGCGTCGCGAATTCCGCGCTGTGGCCGTTGACCGCGGAGGTAGGCTGAGCCCACAAGCGCCGCAACAGGACGGCCACTGTGACAGCCACTCTTCCGGTGACCAACGCCCAGCTGACCGAAGACGTCGAAACGCTGTACCGCGACGGGATCACGGCCCGCAAGGGCGCCTTCGCCCGCGAGTGGGCCGAAGCGATGCGCGAGGAGATGATGACGGCCTTCTGGCCGGCGATTCAGCGCCCCGGCGGCACGATCGGACGTGGCCCGCGGCGGTGGTACGTCGAGATGCATCCGGAGCAGCTGAGCGGCTTCGTCGATCTCGTCACGCATCCATGGGTCACGGCGATGTGTGAGGCGGTCCTCGGCGACGACTACCGCTTCGTCGAGGTCGGCTTCGACGTGCCGTTCCAGGGCGCCAGGAACCAGCCGTGGCATCGGGACTTCCCGTCTCCGAGGTTGACCTGGGAGGAGCACCGGATCCAGTCCCTGGCGTTCAACCTCACTGGCGTCGACGTGACGGACGACATGGGCCCATTCGAGATCGCCGTGGGCACGCATTGGGACGACGGCCGGACGTGGAAGCACGAGATGTTCCCGCCCAAGCAGGAATGGGACCGGTACGCGGAGCGTGGCGTGCGCAAGTTCCCGCAGCGCGGCGACATCTCGTGCCGCAGCGCCCTGACCATCCATCGTGGGACGGCTCACGCGTCTCCCATCGCGCGCCCGGTCCTCATCCTGGGCGCGGTCCGCGGCGAGGACGCCGATCCCAACGAACACGACCTCGCGCTGACGCATGCCTTCGCGGCCGCGCTACCGGCCGAGACGCGGGCGCACCTGCTGCATCGGACGGTCGACGAGCTCGAGCCGATCAGTCAGCGCCACGACATCGAGGGCCTGGAGATGGGCTCGGAGTGACGACCACGCGCGGCGGTCGAGTCCGTAGCTGTGGAGTGCCGGCTTGATGCCCGCACACGTCGGGAGCTAGGTTAGGTCGTCGCTCATAGCGTCGAGCAGTTCGGGGGCGAGACCGTCTAGCGGCTCGAGTGCAGCGGTGAGGGCATCGAGTGGCGTCCAACCCAGGCCGAGCGACGGGCCGTCGGGCGTGTCCGCGGATGCGATCCAACGTTCGTCGATGCATGCCCAGCGCACTTCAACCGAATTGCCGGTGGCGACGAGCCGCGTGCTGTGAAGGCGCTTCATCGGCGGGCGCGAGACAGCCGGAGCACGACGACCTGGAGCTCGATCGGCGCCATGATGCCCTCTACCGCAGCGCGCGGAGGGCGGTTCGCAGGACGCCGACCATGCCGACGACGAACGCGCCGAGCGGCAACACGAAGCCGACGTCATGACCCATAGACAGATGCACGCCGGAGCCCTCCACGCAGCACTGTGTCGCTAACAGCGCCGAGGGCACGGCGGCTTGCTGGCAAGCCTACCAATGGCGTCAAGCGAGCGCGTTCGGGATACCTGCCGCTCCGAGCGCGAACGCGGGTGCGCGCTCGAGCGCTCGCGCTCCTACCTGCGATGTGCGAGCCGCTGGATGCGACTTCTGCGGGCCTTCCGGACGATCGGAGCACCAAGCCCATCCAGGGGCGTCAGCACCCGGGCTTCCGCGCCAACGTGGTGTGGAAGCAGCCGGCGTCCCCAGCCGGCCCTAGCCGATGACCTGCGCGCGGGCGGCCCTCCCGAGATTGACGATCACCACGTCGAGGGCCTCGGTGACGGCGCCGTCGCGCGCAATCTCGACGGATGTCATCGGGAGGAACGACTGGCGGCCGGTCAGATCCGAGCCTGGCTCGTAGCCTGCGTCCAGGTGTGCGGTGCCCGTGACGTCGTACCCGGGCAACTGAACGTGCACGCGGTGCAGCATGTGATCCTTCTGCCAGCCGGCGGCCTGTGGAAGCGGTGGAGGCACGACGAACAGGATGTCGGTGGGAGACACCGAAACCCAATGCTCGGGCGCCACCGCGGCCCCGGCCGGAAGGAAGGCAAGGTCCTGGCCGCGGAGCAGCATGTCGGTCACGCGCTGACCGGCCGGCGCCACGAAGCCGCTCAGCTCGATCTCTGCGGTGACTATTCTGATCGGGTCTAGCCCGTTCGCACCATCCGCTGTTCGCTCCGGGCCGCGCAGCCATCGCACCACGGTCTACCTCGTACGGCCAGCATCATCGGACACAACGGTAGCGCCCCGACAGTCCGCTGCAACTGGACGAACGGCCCAGCCGATCTGGCACGGCGGTTGCTTTGGGCCCAGTCACCGATTCTGCAGATCGAGGGGGCAACTGGTTATGAGTCTCGGAGCACATGACCCCAGGGTGCTGACCGCAGCCGCCGCAGGCATCGGATCGCGGCGACGAATGCTGCTGCGACGTCTCACGATCCGATGCCCGGTGACCGGGACGCCGGCGGACACCGGGTACGATCTCTCATCCATCCCAACCGTGGCCAACCAAAGTCTGCTCGTGGATTGCACCGAGTGCGGGCAGGATCACCTTTGGCAGCTCGAGGACGCGTTTCC
>JALZDF010000094.1 GCA_030862645.1 Chloroflexota bacterium | reverse complement strand
CGACGTGACGATCGCCCTGGCCCGGACGCGGCCGAACGAATCGCCGTGTGGAACGAGGTCGATCGGCTGCCCGAGCGACAGCGGACGATCATCTACCTCCGCTATCGAGCCGACCTTCGCTTCGAGGAGATTGGCCAGGTGCTCGGTATCAGCGCGAGCGCAGCTCGATCGCATACGGCCCAAGCCACGGCAACGCTCCGCATTCGTCTGGCCGAGCCCGCCGGCTCGATCGAGGAGGTGCCGTGATGGACCTCGAGCGGATCGAGCGGGCACTGCGCGAGGGACCGATGGACGAGCCGATCTACGTGCCCGGTGCCTTCCGCCGGGCTCGCCCCTCGCCGTGGTGGCTGGCGCTCGCCGCCGCGGCCGTGGGCGCTGCCGTCGTCATCGGGCTCGTCATCGGCATTGGGCTCGACGTCCTGCGGAGCGAGCGGGTGGGAACGCCGCCCAACGCAGAAGCCCTCGCGGCCGAGCTCCAAGGACGATGGGTGTCCGACGCCATCCCGCTCGACGTGTGGGTGGATGAGCTCGTCAGCCAAGGATACGATCCGAACGACCTCGGAAACTTTCTTACGCACGACCCCTTCGAGGAGACGGTGGAGTACGTTCTCATCTTCGAGGGCAGTCGGCTGTCGATGCAGGCGATCTACGACGGCCGTGCTCCAGTCGTTCTCAGCGGCGGCGAGTACGGGATCAATCGCGACGGCTCGTTCGAGTTCGTGGAGGCCGTCGACCTGCCGCCGGTCGTCGGCGAGGCCTGCCGGGCGGTCGCCGAGGTCGAGCTAGACGATGACCGGATGCAATTCGACGTGCTCGACCTGCCGGGCTGCGGTGTCGATCCGGCCATCGCCCACACCGCGTTCTTCGACCTCGCGCCGTACAGTCGAGCCGATCCCTAGCGGGGCGGCGATCGGCTCGGACTCGTGGCGCTGCTATGCGAGGTCACCGTCGGTTCTCAGTAGCCTGACCAGCGAGGAGCCGCATCGGCCGGACGATCCTTCGCCGGCAGTCGCTTCCTGACGAACGCGACGAACGGAGCCATCTGCGCTGCCAGCAGCTCGACGTCTTCGGGAGTCGCCCGACCGTCGTAGGCGCGCGTCGCGGCGCGCACAGCTGCATGCCAGCGGGCGGGAAGGTGGCCGAGCGCCCAGGTCCCAGCCGCGCGCTTCGAGATCACCACGCTGCCAAGCTCGACGGCGCGCAGGATTCGGCTCCCATTCAGGACCGCGTACGCGGCCTCGTACGGATCGGCGTCGCCTTCGACGACGTGGCGCTCGATGTGCTCGAGCTCCCGGCTCAGCTCCCGCTCGAGCTCCGCCCATGTCGGAGTAGGCACGATGTCGTTCGGCTCGGCGCCGTGGATCAGCGCGTACCGGCCGGCCAGCCAGTGCGCCCGATTGATCGCCCACGACGTGTCGCGTCGGTTCTCGCGGAAGGCGTGACGCGGAGGATCCGGGCGCCGAGCGTCATCGAGCAGCAGGTACCAGGCATCCCACTCGAGACCGTGGTTGCCGGTCGCGGCGTCGTGCGCGCCTTCGATCCGTCGCACCGTCTCGGCGTCTGGCTCGCGCGCGAGGATGACGTGCGTATCGAGGTCGGCCGCGTGCGGCGGATCCTCGACCGCGGTCGTGCCGCCGTGCGCCCAGATCGCGACGAGATCGTCGTCGAGGATGCTCTGCAGCTCGTCGCGCAACGAGAGCCACGCCGTCCGTGCCAACGCGGGAAGCTGATCCAACGCGACGCCTGCCACAGGGGATCCTCGCGATCTCAGCGGCCTACGCGGCGAGCACCGCATGCAGGCGCCAGGCGTCGGGAACGCCCTTCAGCGTATGCGTCCCGCGGTCCTCGAAGGTGATCCCGGAACCGGCCACGAGGTCCTTGACCGTGCTGGAGACGAGGATTTCGCCTGGGCCGGCGAGGGCGGCGACGCGTGATCCGATGTGAACGCCGACGCCGGCGACGTCGTCAGCGAGAATTTCGATCTCGCCGGTGTGCAGCCCGGCCCGGATGGTCACGCCGATCTCCCGGAGCGCATCTCGGATGGCGAGGGCCGCGCGAACGGCTCGCGCCGGCCCATCGAAGGTGGCGAGGAAGCCGTCGCCAGTGGTCTTGATCTCGCGCCCTGCGGCGCGTGCGAGCTCGTCACGCACGACCCGGTCGTGCTCGGTGAGGAGCTGTCCCCATCGGCGGTCCCCCAGCTCAGCGGCGCGGGCGGTCGAATCGACGATGTCGGTGAACAGGACGGTTGCCAGCACTCGCGTCGGCTCCGGCCTCGGTCGCACGCCGGTGACGAACTCCTGAATCTCGGCGACCATGAGCTCCTGGTCTCCGGCCCACATGAGGCTGTCAGCCCCCGGCAGCTCAACGAATCGTGCGCCCGGCACGTGATCGGCGATGTACCGGCCGAGGGCGGGCGGCAGGTGCTCGGCGCCGGCGTGGTGCATCACCAGCGTGGGCACGCGAATGGTCGGCAGGACGTCACGGACGTCGGTCTCGTACAGCAGCCGCACCATGGCGGTCGCGCTGCCGGGACTGGCCGACTGACGCTCGTAGCGGCCGAAGAGCCCGCGCAGGCGGGCATCGCCCGCGACGCTGGGGGCAAACACGTCGATCATGAGTGCCCGTCCGTGCCCGGCGTCGATCATGGCGAGCGCGGCCTCCTTCTCGTCCTCAGATGCGCCGATCGGGTAGTCGGGAGCTGCCGTGAAGCGCGCGAAGCCGTCGACGATGACGAGCGCGGAGAGGCGGTCCGGCAGGGCGGCCGCGCAGACGAGCGAGGGAATCGCGCCGCCGATGTTCGTGACCAGCGCGGCCTGGCGTGAGTCGACGGCGTCGAGGACGGCGCGCACGTCGTCGATCCACTCCTCGATCATCGGCATTTCCTTGATCGGGACCGGGTCGGACAGGCCGATCCCGCGCTTGTCGAACAGAATGAGGCGGCTGAACGCACCCAGCCGGCGTCGCAGTTCCGCGAGGGGAGGAACATCCCACTGCGCCTCCATGTGGCTGAACCACTGGTCGGCCAACACCACGTCCACCGGGCCCGTCCCCAGCACCTGGTAGGCGATGTGGACGTCGCCCGCCAGCGCGTATCGGGTCTCGGGGAGCATGCTCGAAGGATAGGTAGTGCGGCGGCGCCGGTCGACGGTTCGCGCGACATCTGTCGAAGACGCCGCGGCCGATTGTCCCGGTGCGCCACCGCCTCGCGGCCGTTGGG
>JALZDF010000085.1 GCA_030862645.1 Chloroflexota bacterium | reverse complement strand
ATCGAGCGCCGGGCGCCGGGGTCAGGTGAGGCCGTCGAACAGCGAGGCCTCGCCACCGACGGGCACCGGCAGCGCGGAGGCCGCGAGCCGATAGTGCTCGGTACCGAGCCAGGCGTCGCGTCGCTCGGAACCCCAGTCATGGAATGGACCTCCCGACCCGGTCTGCGAGACGTGACGGCTGATGGCGGCCAGCTTGAGCTGAGCGAGCTCTCCGAGTTCGAGCGCCACGGTGGCCTCGAGCGGCGAGCCGTAGCCCTCCGACGGCAGGCGGTCGCCGAGGGCGGCCACGGCGCTCGGCGGCACCACCAGGTCGTAGAGTTTGGCGGCTCGCCAGGCGACCTGGTCCTCCTCGATGTCGTCCTCGTAGGCGAGCGGCTCGGCGGCGCGATCGTAGGCGGCGCGGACGGCACGCGAGACGATGACGTGATCGCTGTCGCCGGTCACGCCGTCGGGGCCGAAGGAGAGAATCACCTCCGGCCGATGCATCCGAATCGGCTCGACGATGCGCCCCACCAGGTGGTCGAAGTCCTCCCGGTCGAGGTCCCCTTCGGCGTAGTCGAGCATGCGAACCACGCGCACCCCGAGCAACGCCACCGATCGGCGCAGCTCGTCCTCGCGAACCGTGTCGATGTTGCGCCAGTTGATCGCAGCGGTCTTGACGTCGCGGTTTTTGCCGCCGGGAAGGGGCGAGGCGACCGCCAGGCGGGCGTCGAACCAGCCGCGCGTCACGCACACGACGACGACGTAGGCCCCGCTGGCAGCGGCACTGGCGATGGCGCCTCCGAAACCGAAGGCCTCGTCGCCCGGGTGGGCGACCACGACCATCAGGCTTCGGGCGGGGGCGCGCTCGCGGACCGGTCGCCAGATCGAGGACACAGCCGGCAGTATATGGTCCTAGCTGCCGACCTCGACGGGGATCGCCGCATCGACGGAGGCCGCCTCGGAGCGGGTACCGACCGACGTCTCGATGATCGGCGCGCGGTCCAGGAAGCTCGCCCGCGAGCCCACCTCGATCGCCTGGAGCACCTCCTCCATCGACAGGATGCCGTGGCGCAGGAGGAGGTTCAGCTCGTCGCGCAGATATGTCCGCAGCATCTCGGGGCCATCGGTGCTGACGGTGAAGCGGACGTCATTGTCGGCCAGGGTGCGCACCACCCTCCGCACCTCCCCGATGCCGCGCAGCACGTTCGTGTTGAGGTTGGAGCTGGGGCATACCTCGAGCACCGTGCCGCGCTCGCGCAGCATGGCGAGCACGTGCGGGTCCTCGGCGCTGCGGACGCCGTGCCCGATGCGGTCCGGCTCGAGCGCCTCGAGCGCTTCGCGAACCTCGTCGGCCCCACCGGTCTCGCCGGCGTGCACGGTCAGCCCGAGGCCGGCGCGACGGCACTCGGCGTAGATCTCGGCGTAGTCGGCCAGCCGGAAGCCATCCGTGACCGGGCCGGCGATGTCGATGGCGACCACGCCGCGGCTGCGCCAGCTGATGGCCTTGCTCGCGATGATCTCGTTGAGCTCGCGACTGAACGAGCGATCGAGGCAGAAGATGAGGCCGGCGCGGACCTGCGGGTACTCGAGAATGCCGCGGTCCATGCCGCGCACGGCCGCCGCGATGATGTGGTCGAGGTCCTGCTCCCCGCCGCGATTGCGCTTCATCGGATTGAAGCGCAGCTCGAGGCCGGTGACGTTGTTCTTGCGGTAGGCGCCGCCGATGACCTCGTATACGCTGCGCTCGACCGCGATCGGGCTGGACTGGATGAGCTCGGTCCAGTGGAACAGGTCGAGGTAGGCCTGGAACCCTCGTCTCCGGCGCCCGACGGTGATCAGGTCGCGGAACGCCCAGTAATCCTTGGTCGGAAGCCGGATGCCCTGGGCGTGCGCAATTCCCCACATGATGGCCGGGGTGACGGCAGCTCCCAGATGCACGTGGAGCTCGGTGAGCGGCGAGCGTGGATCGAGGCGCGGTCGTGGCATCGGCAAGTTCGTGGCGTGTTCGGCGGAGTGTAGCCGATGCTAGAATCGGCCGGCCATGGACCTGATCCGCGATATCACCGACTGGCTGGCCACCGACTGGGGAAACCGCCTCGGGTTCTTCTTTCCGCTGGTCCTTCTCGGGCTCCTCGGCCTGTATCTGCTGTGGCTCCTGATCGGGTACCTGCGCGTCAGCCAGATCGGGATCGCCGAGCGAGACGCCGTGCAACCGGTGGTCGCCCTTCCCTCGAGCGGCGACGCGGCCGATCATCCCCGCGGCGTCCCCTACTGCGCCTTCGATCAGCTCCAGTATCCGGCGGGTGCCCGCTTCTGCACCACCTGCGAGCGTGACCTGTCGCTCGACTGCACCAACTGCCGCGCAACCCTGTCGGCCGGCGACGCGTCCTGTTACCGATGCGGCACCCGGACCGGGGTCTCCGGCACCTCCCTGCTGGGCTGACCGGGTTGATGCCGGTCGGCGACGAGGACCGGATCGACCGATGACGACGCTCATCTCAGCTCTCCTGATCGGCGCCCTCGCCGTGCTCCTCGCCTCGGCGGCCGTCGGCCTCGGCGCGATCCTGCTTGGGTTCGGACGCCAGCAGCTCGCCGCCGGCGGTCCCCCCATTTCGGACGCGGCGCAAGGCGGCAGGCCGGCCGTCCTGCGCCGTGCGGCCGGGATCGGCCTCGGGACCGCCTTCGGGCTCCTGGTCGCGGCCGTCGTGCTGCGCGGAGTCCTCGTCGGCCATGCGCCGTGGTCGAACCTCCACGAGTTCAGCCTGGCGTTCGCCGCCGCGCTGCTCGGCACGCATCTACTCATGGGGCGCGGGCATGCCCTCGACGGGCTGGCGCCGCTCACCGCCCTCCTCGCCGCCGGCCTGGTGATCTTGGCGCTCGGCCTGGATGACCGCATCGACCCGCTCGTCCCGGCCCTCCAACAGCCTCTGCTGCTCACCGTCCACGTCGGCGCTGCGGTCCTCGCCTACGCGGTGAGCGGCGTTGCCTTCGTGGCGGCGGCGGCGGAGATCGGCCAGGCCCGCAGCCGGGACCGCATTCCGCTCCTGCCCTCGGCGGCGGTCGCCCGCGCCCTCGGGCACCGCGCCGTGCTCATCGCCTTCCCGATCCTAACCATCGCCATCGCCCTCGGATCCGTGTGGGCGAACCTGGCCTGGCGCTCGTACTGGAGCAACGATCCGAAGGAGCTGGCCGCCGCGGCAACCTGGCTTGTCTTCGGCGCCTACCTGCACGTGGCCGGACGGAGGGACCGATGGGAGCGCCTCGCCCCATGGCTCATCGTGCTCGGCTTCGTCGGCGTCCTCTTCACCTACATCGGCGCCGGCCTCTTCTTCATCGGCGAGCACAGCTACGGCACGCCATGAGGGCGCTGTTGGGAGTGCTAACCCTGGCACTCGCGGCCCGTGCCGCCGACGAGGCCGCGTCCGACACGCCATCGGCGTTCGATGAAATCCGGGCCGGGGATGCGCGCGAGCTACCGGCGCGCTTCCGGACCGAGTCGGGCTCGGTGGTCCGCTTCGCGCGACACCGCGGCGAGAAGGAGTTCCCCGCCTGTGCCTGACGTCCGCGCGCAAGCCATCGGCCGATGCTGACGCGTGAGGTATCGATCGACACCGGCAACGTGCCTGCCCTGACGGACCTCACCGATGCGTGCGCTCGCTTTCTGGCAGACGTCGACGCCGATGAGGGACTGCTGACGGTGTTCGTCCCACATGCGACCGCCGGAATCGTTGTGATCGAGCTCGGCGCGGGCTCGGAGGCCGACCTCCTCGCGGCCCTCGAGCGCCTGCTTCCGCATGACGATCGATGGCGTCATCGGCACGGCAGTGCCGGACACGGAGCGGATCACGTGGTCCCGCTCCTCGCCGCGCCGTCGCTCACGGTGCCGGTCATCGATGGCCGCATGACGCTCGGCACCTGGCAGTCGATCGCCATGCTCGACCCAAATACCGACAATCGACGCCGCACCGTGCGGATGGCGTTCCTGCCGGCCTAGGTCGTCGGTGGGGGCGCGGCCAGGTTCGCGATCTGCGTCGCCAGCCGCTCGGGGTCCGCCGTCGGCTCGTCGCAGGCGTACCCACGGCAGGCGTAGGCGGTGGCCTTGCCGTCGCGAGCCACCTTTCCGACGTAGAGCGGCCAGCTCGCCTGCTGGTCTCCCTCACCGAGGGCGGTGAGCACCAGGTCGGCGACATACGGACGGCTGGCGGCCTCCCGCAGCGCCGTCGCCTGCGGTGACCGCTGCTCGCCGGACACGACCACGTCGATCGGCGCACCGAGGAGCCGGTCGGCCGCGCACAGCATGCGCCCGAAGGCGCTCGGCTGACGCTCCAGCGCGGGCGTCACCGCCCGCAGGATGGAGGAGGCTCGTCGGCTCATGTCCTCGTCGCCGGTGAGCAGCGCGAGCCGCTGGAGCACGTCGGCCCCCATGCTGTTGGCCGATGGCGTGGCGTTGTCCACCAGCCCGCGGGGCTGCGCGATGGTGCGGTCGTGCTCGGCCGACGTGTCGAGGAAGGTGCCCGCCATCTCGTCCCAGAAGTTGCGGAGGGCCGTCTCGACCAGGCGGCGAGCGAGGAGCAGCGGGCCGGCATCGCCGAGGGCGGCGTGGGCAACGAGCAGGCCATCGGCGATTGCCAGATAGTCCTCGCAGAACCCCGGCGTGTGCGCGCGGCCGTCGCGGGCCGTCCGCCACAGCCGGTCACCATCCCGCAGCAGCTGGCCCTCGATGAACGCGATCAGGTTCCTCGTGGCATCCGCGTAGCGCGGCTCGCGAAGCACGAGCGCCCCATGCCCGAGCGCGCGCAGGGCGAGGCCGTTCCAGGCCGCCAGCTGCTTGTCGTCGCGCGCCGGGCGCGTGCGCTGCGACCTCGCCCGCAGGAGCGCCGTGCGGCCCCGTTCGACCAGGGAAGGGGGCGCATCGGCCCCGGCTGGGCGGTGGAGGACGTTCGTGCCCTCCCAGTTCCCGGCCGCGCTAACCCCCCAGGCAGCGGCGAGCAATCGGCGCTCGTCATCATCGAGCCCCGCATCGGTGAGGACGTCCATGAACTCGTCGTACGACCAGACATAGAAACGACCCTCGACGCCCTCGGTGTCCGCATCAAGCGCCGACGCAAAGCCCCCATCGTCCGTCCACAGCTCCGTGAGCATGAAGTCGAGCGTGCGGCGGGCGACGTCGGCGTAGCGGGCATCTCCCGTGGCGCGATAGCCGTCGAGGTACGCGTGAGCCAGGAGCGCGTTGTCGTACAGCATCTTCTCGAAGTGCGGCACCAGCCAGAAGGCATCGGTGCTGTAGCGCGCGAACCCTCCACCGAGCTGGTCGTGGATGCCACCGTCAGCCATGCCCTCGAGGGTACGGGTGACCATCGCCAGCATCGTGGGCTGGCGCGTGCGCTGCCAGGTGCGCAGAAGGAACTCGAGCGTCATCGGGGCCGGAAACTTCGGAGCTCCGCCAAAGCCGCCGTGCTGCGGATCGAAGCCGGAGCCGATGCGCGCCGCGGCGGCTTCGAGCTGCCGTCGCTCGGGATCCCGATCTCCGGCGACGACCGCGAGCTGCGCCTGCAGGTGGTTCGCCAGCATGCCGGCCTGCTGGTTGACCTCGTCCCGCCGCGAGCGGTAGGCGTCGGCCACGGCGCTCAGGATGCGCGGGAAGCCGGGCATGCCATGGCGATCGTCGGGCGGGAAATAGGTCCCGCCGAAGAACGGCTCGAGATCCGGCGTCAGGAAGACACTCATCGGCCAGCCGCCGGAGCCGGTCATCGCCTGCACGGCGGCCATGTACACGTCGTCGAGGTCCGGGCGCTCCTCGCGGTCGACCTTGATGCTCACGAAGTGCTCGTTCATGAGCGCGGCGATCTCGTCGTTCTCGAAGCTCTCCCGCTCCATGACGTGGCACCAGTGGCAGGCGGCATAGCCGATGGAGAGAAAGATCGGCCGATCGGTGCTGCGCGCCTTCTCGAGCGCCTCCTTCCCCCACGGATGCCAGTCGACCGGGTTATGAGCGTGCTGGAGCAGGTACGGACTCGTCTCGTCGATCAGGCGGTTGGGCATGCCTCCAGTGTGGCACGCCGCGCGCCTGCTCTCCGACTACGGTCCCAATGCCACCCCGAACTGCTCGGACGACAGCTTGGCGTAGAGTCCCTCCTGGCGGATCAGCTCGGCGTGCGTGCCACGCTCCACGATCCGGCCGCGGGACATGACCAGGATGAGGTCGGCGCGCAGGATGGTCGACAGGCGGTGGGCAATGGCGATCGTCGTGCGGCCCTCCATCAGCCGCGCGAGCGCGGACTGGATGAGGCGCTCGCTGACGGTGTCGAGGGCCGAGGTCGCCTCGTCGAGGATCAGCACGCGCGGGTCCTTCAACAGCACGCGCGCGATGGCGACCCGCTGCTTCTCCCCGCCGGAGAGCTTGTAGCCGCGCTCGCCCACCACGGTCTCGTAGCCGTCCGGCAGTTCGGTGATGCGCTCGTGGATGGCCGCCGCCCGCGCGGCGGCCTCGATCTCGTCCATGGTGGCGTCCGGCCTCGCATAGCGCAGGTTGGCGAGGACGGTGTCGTGGAACAGGTACGTCTCCTGGGTCACGAAGCCGAGCACGCGACCCAGCGACTCGAGCTTGATGCCGCGCACGTCGATCCCGTCGATGCTCACCGAGCCCCGATCGACGTCGTACAGCCGCGGGATCAGGTAGGTCGACGTCGTCTTGCCACTTCCCGACGGCCCGACCAGCGCCACCAGCTGGCCCGGTGCCGCCTCGAAGGTGATGTCGGACAGCGCGAACGGTTGCACGGCGGTCGGCACGGCGCGGCCCTCCGCCTCGGCCTCCGCCGCCTCGTCGGCGACAGCGATCTGCGCCTCGGCCACCGGGTACCGGAATGCGACGTGATCGAAGGCGACCTCGCCGCGCAGCATGGCCGGGGTCAGCTCGACGGCGTCGGGCGCATCGGTGATCTCGTGCTCCATCTCGAGGTATTCGAAGATGCGGTCGAAGAGGGCCAGCGCCCCCTGGATCTCGACCTGGACGTTGAGCAACTGCCCGAGTGGGAAGAAGAGCCGAGATTGGAGAGTCGTGAAGGCCACGATCGTGCCGATGCTGACCGTCGTATCGCCGCCGATGATGAACGAGCCGGCGAGCAGGTAGACGAAGGCCGGCATGATGCTGAAGAAGGTCCCGATCAGCGCGAAGAACCATCGACCGATCATCTGGCCGCGGACCTGTAGGTCGCCGAGGCGTTGCGATTCGGCCCGGAAGCGCTCGATGCTCGCCTCCTGCTGCCCGAACGTCTTGCTGAGCAGGATGCCGGACACCGACAGCGACTCCTCGGTGATGGCACTCATTTCGGCCATCGAACGCTGCGTCAGGGTGCTGACCTGCCGACGCACTTTGCCGACGCGGTACGTGATGTAGGCGAAGACCGGCAGCAGCCCCAAACTGAGCACGGTGAGGCGCCAGTCGAGAATCCACATCGCGATGACTGTCGTCGCCACGGTCGCGAAGTTGGAGAGGAGCGAGGAGGCGGTATCGGTCACCACCGACTGCACGCCGCCGACGTCGTTCGCGATCCGGCTCTGGATCTCGCCGGTGCGGGTCTCGGTGAAGAAGCGCAGCGGCATCCACTGGAGATGACGGTAGAGCGCCAGGCGCAGGTCGTTCATCACCCGCTGGCCGACCACGTTCGACAGGTAGCTCTGCCAGACGCCGACGGCGCTGGTGAAGATGGGCAGCACGATCATCAGTCCGGCCTGCACGTAGAGGAGCGCCAGGTCCTGTGGCCCGGTCAGGTTGTCGATGATGAGCTTGAGCAGGATCGGATTGACGACGCCGACGCTGACGCTGACGAGGATCAGGACCGCGATGAACCCCAGGCGGAGGCGATACGGTCGGAAGAAGCCAGCGATCAGCCGCACGGTCCGGCGCGCCGTGCCGGGGCGCCGGGTGAGGTCCGGCTCGGTGCCTCCGAAGGCGCCACCCCAGCCGCCGCGTCCTCCCCCGCCGCCGCGCCGCGTCATTCCAGGATGATCGACGCGAATGCCTGCGCCAGGCCGATCCCCTGCGGCTCGCCGACGAGACGCGCTCGCTCACGGACGCGCTCCTCGACCGTCTCCGGATCGACCTGGCTGAGGTGGGCCAGAATCGAGCGGACGCCGATGTCGAAGGTCCCCGCGACGTCGAGCCACAGGTTCGGCTCCTCGACGCCGGTCAGCAGGACCTGCCGCACCTTCCACGGCTCGAGCTCCTCATCCGTCCACAGCTCGGGGAAGTTCAGGTGGTCGCGTGCCGCCGGATAGACCGATGCGAGCGTCGCCTCGCCGGTGGCTAGGTGATCCGGATGCCCGATGAACGGGTTGTGGTCGAGCCGGCGCTGCGGATTCTGGGTGATGACGAGATCGGGGCGGAAACGGCGGATCTGGCGGGTGATGTCACGGCGCAGGTCGAGCGAGGGGGTCAGGTATCCGTCCGGGTAGCCGAGATGGACGATCTCCATCACGCCCAGGATGTCGGCCGCCGCCCGCTGTTCGGCCATGCGGGTGCTCGACAGCTGCTCGGGGGTGACGGTCGGGTCCTCGGTCCCCTTGCCACCGTCGGTCGTGACCACATAGTCGACCCGTACGCCGGACGCCGTGAGCTGCGCGATGGTGGCCGCGGCTCCGAACTCGGCGTCGTCGGGGTGGCTGACGACGACCAGGGCGCGCTCGAGGGGAGAGATCAGCTCATGGCGCTCGAGGGGGCTCATGCCGGCCATGCTACCCCGATTCGAAGGGCCGTTCGATTGACCCCTGTCGCCCCGCCACCCATACTGCCCCGCAGTATGACCGCCCCGCCGAACGGCGCACATTTCCGCCACAGCTACACGAAGGACAAGCGGGACCTCGTCACGAGGCTGCGCCGCATCGAGGGCCAGGCGCGCGGGATCCAGCGCCTCGTGGAGCAGGAGGCGTACTGCCTCGACATCCTGCAGCAGGTCGAGGCCCTCACCGCCGCCGCCGACCAGGTGGCCCTGCTCCTGCTCGAGGACCATATCGACGGCTGCCTCACCCATGCCGTGGAGACCGGGCAGGGACAGGAGTACGTGGACGAGGTGATGGCCGTCGTGCGTCGCACGATGCGGCGGCGTGCGCCGCGGAAGGAAGGCTCGGGCAGCCGAGCCTGACCCACCGTTGACAGGGAGTGCCGCAGGGGGGAACCACGGCACTCCCGCCGTCGAGTCTACGCGTCGCTCACTGAGCGGGCAAGCTTCAGCTCATTCGCCGAACATCGTAAGCTGCTCGCCCCCGCGCTCGATCAGGGGATCGAGGCCAAGCACCGGCTCGAGCCATTCCATTCGCGCGCCCTCGCGATCGACCAGCGTTCGGAGATGCTGCCACTTCAAGATGTGCCAGTTCTGACGCTGCAGCTCGTCGCGCAGCCACGGTGAGCGCCGGATCTTGAGCCGCAGCAGCTCCGCGCGCTCGGCGGGGATGACGAGGAATCGCGCCTGGTCCTTGCCGAGCGGAATCTCGCGGCCGCGGCGCAGGATGGCCTCGCCGACCATCGCCGTCCAGTCGACCTCGAAGAGGAAGGCGAGCCGCCCGCGCACGTACCAGATCGCGTCGACCTGTCCGAGCAGCTCGGCCGGGGCGCGGACCACCAGCGGCAGGTACACGCGGCGCTCGTCGTCGGAGAGGCGCTCGACCAGCGGGCGGCCGGCCGCCAGGCGATCGTGCTCCCGCGCGGCGATCCAGGCGCGCAGGCCGAGCCGATGGCCGTAGTCGACGAGCTCCGCCAGGACGCGCGCATGGTCCTCGGTCCGGCGGCCCAGCTTGTCCTCCGTGCCGAGCGAGCCGCGCTCGCCCGGCGCCGCGTAGGCGGCGAGGCAGGCGCGCACGAGCTCCTCGTCCGGCGCCTGGAGACCGGGGAAGAGCCGATAGATCCGGTCGAAGAACCCGGCTTCGTCGATCCGGCCGGCGGTGGACAGGATCGACCACGTGGCCCACTCCACGCGGTCCGCCAGCGGCTGCTCGGCCAGCTCGGGATCGCGAAGCCACCATTGCGGCTGTCCCTCGTCGCCCATGCGCACGAGCGTCGGATGGTCGTCGCGCCACAGCTCCTCGCGCACGAGCGTGGCGATCATCTGCGGGCCGCCCGACTCGATGCGGTCGGGCGCCTCGGCGCCGGAGTCGGCCCGACCGGCAACCAGGCGCTGCAGGATGCCGGAGGCGCCGAGCTCCACCAGCACCGCCGCCGCCACGCGCGTCAGCCCGGCCGGCTCTCCGCGATCTCGCAGCAGAGCGGTGACCGCGCGCTCGATGGCTGCTGCGATGTCGGGGTAGGTCAGGTGGCCGGACTCCGCCCCCAGCCGCAGCGGCCCCGGAGTGACGGCGTGCCGCAGCCGGTCCTCCGCCGATCGGCGGCGGAAGTGGAGCGCGATGGCGTCGCCCGTGCTGCGCGACTCACGGTGGATGACGTCGCGCAGCTCGAGCTCGGCTGCCGCGCCGGCCAGCCCGACCGCCAGCATGCGCTCGGGATCCGCATCCTCGAGCAGGATGACGCACCAGCCACCGGGTTTGAGCGCCCCGGCGGCCGAGACCATGCCGTGGCGCAGCGCCGTTGCCTCCGCGCCCTCGGGATGTCCGCCGCCCCCGAAGATCGGCTCGAGGCGCAGGGTCTCGGCCGCCTCGCGACCGAGCACGACCGAGGTGGCCAGGTACTCGAAGGCGAGCTCGTCGAGCGGGGGGCTCGGCGCCGGCGCCGCCAGCACGAGGTCGACTCCGTCGGCGGGGAGATATTGGCCGACCACGGAGGCGCGAGCCCGAAGCCACAGGACGTTGGCGGCGGTCATGCCGCCCAGCTCGCCGAAGTCGGCGGCGAAGCGCGCCTCGTGCCGTTCGCCGAGGGCCGCGATGGCCGAGCGCACCTCTCGGTACGCCTCGTCGAAGGCGGCCCACACGTTCACCTCCCGCTGATGACGGCTCGCGGGCTGGCGCACGTGCCCGCCGCTGATGCGCAGCGAGGCAACGCGTCCGGGATAGCCGTTGAGCCGGCTGGCCGGCAGCAGGCAGGCGGCCAGCGCGAGCTTCATGACGGCTGCCACAGCCGTGTCGTGCAGCTCGGCGTCAATCTTGGCCAGGATTGCGTGCAGTGCATAGAGGTTGCGTGGCGTGAACAGGTCGAGGAGCTCGTCGACGAGGTCGTCCCGGTCGTCGAGCACCGGGAATCGGGCGCGCAGCTCCTGGTACGCCGGGCTCTGACGAACTCCTTCGGCCGCCGCCACCGGCACGGGATCGGGGCGGACCGTCGAGGCGAACCGCGGCCGATCAACGACCGGGCTGGGAGGGTCGACGACCTGCGGCGCCGGCGGCGGGCCACCCGCCTCGCCGAGGGTGAGGTCGAGCTCGTCGGCCGCCTCGTGAGCGGCCATCTCCTGGGCCGGAGCGTCCGGGCCGACGGGCACGGGCTCCGCCGCCTCCGGCTCCGCGCCGGCCGGGCGCTCGATGCCGAGCTTGGCGAGGTCGCCGTCATCGACGGGCGCGACGCGCTCCTCGCCGCCGCCACGGCTCAGGTCGCAGGACGGGCACCGATAGATCTTGCGTCCCGGAGCGTCACCATCGCGCGGCCAGATGAACTGCTCGGCCACGACCGGCCGCCGGCAGGCGGCGCACCGCGTCGCGTACAGCTCCTCGATGTGCTGGCGCAGGGGCACGTCGACGCGGCGAGAGCCGGCGAGCTGCGCGAATGCCGCATCGAGCGAGGCCGGCTCGGGAGCCGTCAGCAGTCCGATGGCCGCCAGTTGCGCGAGCGGGCTGGGATCGGCGACCACCGCCCGCATGCCCGCCGCCACCGCACGACGCGCCGTCCAGCCGGTGCCGGCCCAGGGATCGAGCACGGTGTCACCCGCGGTCCCGAACGCGGCCAGGACAGCGTCGAGCTGGTTGTCCGCCGGCGGTGGGTGGTATCGGGCGAGTAGGGCCAGGCCGGGGAGGCGTCGCGGCAGGATGACGTGGTCGAGTCCCGTCCGCTCCGCCTCGGTCATCCTATGGCTCTTCTACCAGCTCCTCTTCGAGCTCGGGCTCGCCTGAGTACTCGGGCAGCGTCGTGTCGAGCTCCTCGACCTCCTCCGAGTCCTCATCGGCCTCCTCGACCTCGTCATCGTCATCGTAGCGAAGTGCGCTGCCCTTCATGTACGGTCTGACGCTCGTGGCGGCCTGTCCCTGGGTCGGGAACGAAACCTTCCCGAAGTTGTTGGGGTGGGTGAAGACCTCGCGGATCATGATCAGGACGTCCCCACCGGCCTCGTGGATGGTGGTGATGGCGGCGTCGTAGCGGTTGCCGCCGGCGATCAGCTTGAGGAGGCGGGCGGCGATGCGGGGCTCGACGCTGCCGATGGCAGTCTTGCCGACGCTGGCAACCAGCTCGTCTCCCTGCACGTCGAGCGAAATGGCGTCACCCGGCGAGAGGGGCGCCAGCACGCGCGGCGCGGCGAGGTTGATAAGACGCGCGCGCCCGGTCTTGCCCATCTCCTCGATGAACAGCGTCGCCGGCGCCTTCTCCTGGCGGTTCTTTCCATTGGCGGCTGGCCGCTTGGCGGCCATCAGCACGCGCAGCCGCTCGATGTTGCGTTGCGCAATGCGGTTCGTGGCGTCTCGCTCGAGCGCCTGCTCGTACGCCTCCAGCGCCTCCGCGTTGCGGCCCAGCTCGGCGAGCGCCTTGCCGAGCCGGTTGCAGGCGTCGATGTCGGGTCCCAGCTCCAGGAGCGCGCGGTTCGCGACGACCGCCTCCTCCCACTCGCCACGTGTCGCGTGCGCGATCGCAGCTTCTGACAGCTGGCGTCGTTGTCGGGTGGTCGTGTCGGCTTCTCCAAGCGCCATGAGCGTTGCGAGCGTCTCCGAGTAGCGGTGTGTCAGCGGCCGAGGCCGGCCGAAAGCGCCCCCTTGTACCATTGGCCTCGTAGGGTGTCAACGCGACCCCTCGGGGACCCGTTCAGGGCCGATGCAGCAGCAGTCCCGCCACCAGGCCGACGAGCAGGAGCGAGCCGAACTCGATGGCCACGGCGCGGCCGGACGCTCCATCGCGGAGGGCCTCCACGGCGCCGGCCCACGTGTAGAAGGCGAGCGCCATGAGCGCGGCGACGCCGTAGACCGGGATCTCGAGCAGCACCGTCGCGGCGCCGACCTGCACGACGGCCAGCACGTGGAGCAGGGATTGGCCGAACCCCTCGGCGCCCAGAGTGCCGCGGGCGTCGGCGGCGCGCATGGCCAGCGGCAGGGCGAACGCACCGACGAGGGTGAGCGGCGTCGGCCAGGCCTGCGGCCCGAAGAGCCCCAGCAGGCCCCAGCCGCTGCAGAAGATCATGGCGGTCAGGATCAGGTCGCCGATCGTCCGGCCGCCGCTGCCGCGCTCGACGCGCAGCTCGAGGTAGGTGACCGACCACAGCAGCACGACCACGATCGGCACCAGCAGCAGGCTGATCCCGCCGGGCACCAGCCGGCCGACGAGGGTCGCGGCCAGCCCCGCCGAGGCCGGCATGGCATAGCGCGCCAGCCCCAGGTCGGACCTGGCCGGGCCGAGCACGCGCACGGCGCCGATGCCGCCCAGCGCCAGCTGCACGGCCACCGCCACGGCCAGCCAGACCGGATCGACGAACCAGGCGACCGCGGCAACCCCGCCCTGGGAGACGGCCAGCAGCGCGGCCGCCGGACGATCGATCCGTCGCAGAATCGCCCGCCGCTGGCGATCGCCGAAGAGGCGACCGATCACGCCAGCATCTCGAGCAGCTCGTCCGCGGTCCGCGTGGCCAGCAGCTGCTCGGGACCCAGCCACGCGCGACGAGCCAGGTCCACCGCGTACCGCTGTTGGCCGAGCTCCTCGGTGCGATGGGCGTCCGAGGCGAGCGTGAGCCTGGCGCCAGCGCTGCCGCCCGCGCGAGCCAGCGAATCGTCGAGGTCCAGTCGGGGGCTCCCGTTGATTTCGAGCGCCGTTCCGGTGCGGGCCGCCGCCTCGAAGACGCGCGGCCAGTCGAGCGGCAGCGGGTCGCGGCGGTTGACGATGCGCCCGGAGGGATGGGCGATGATGTCCACGCCTGGGTGCTCGATGGCGGCCAGCGCGCGCCGAGTGAGCTGCTCGCTCGACTGGTTGCGACCGGTGTGAATGCTGGCGATGACGACATCGAAGCGTGCCAGCAGCTCGTCCGGGTAGTCGAGGCTGGCATCGGCACGGATCTCGAGCTCGGTACCGTGCAGGATCCGGAAGGGAGCCAGCTCCGTGTTGAGCCGGGCGATCTCCGCGCCCTGCGCCTCGACGCGGTCGGGCGTCAGCCCGCGCGCCACGCCGAGCGACGGCGAATGGTCGGTCAGCACCATGTACTCGTGGCCAAGGTCGCGGGCGGCGCGGGCCATGACCTCGATCGAGTCGACGCCGTCGGTCCAGTCCGAGTGCACGTGCGTATCGCCGCGCACGTCGTCCTGGGTCACCAGCTTCGGCAGCCGATCCTGGCGAGCCGCCTCGATCTCGCCGTCCCCCTTGCGCAGCTCGGGCGGGATCCATGGCAGGCCGAGGCGTTCGTAGACATCCGTCTCCTCGGCGTCGAGCAGCAGCTCGCCGGTCTCCATGACCTTGAATCCCTTCTCGGACAGCGACCAGCCGCGGTCGAGTGCCATGCCGCGCAGGGCGATGTTGTGGTCCTTGTTGCCGGTGAAGTGGACGAGATGCGTCCCCCACGCCTCCGGCGGGCAGACCATGAGATCGACCTGCGGGCCCTCGGCCAACACGATGCTCGACTTGTCCGTGCCGGCCGACAGAACCTTCTCGACCTCGCGAAGCCCGTCGAGCGCGGCGATGACGGCGCCCGCGTCGTCGACGGCGGCGAGGAGATCCAGGTCGCCGATGGTCGGGCGGCGGCGACGGAGCGATCCCGCGGGCTCGATGCGTCGCACGCCCTTCACGTCCCGCAGGCGGGACACCAGGTCGGCGATGAGCGCATCGGCGTCGTGGATCAAGAGTCGGCTGGGGCGCCGCTCCATGCGCGAAATGCCCTCGAGGATGTTCTGCTCCGTGCGCGCCGAGAGGCCCTTCACGTGGCGCAGGCTGCCGGTCTCCGCGGACGCGCGGAGGGCCTCGAGCGAGTCGATGCCCAGGGTCTCGTGCAGCAGTCGCACGGTCCGCGGGCCGACGCCCGGGACGCGGAGCATCTGAAGCAGCCCGTCCGGCACCTGGGCCCGCAGGCGCTCGTGGTACTCGAGGCGCCCGGTCTCGGCAAGCTCCGCCAGCTTGGCCGTCAGCGCGGCTCCCGCGCCGGGGATCTTCGGCGGCTCGCCGCGCTGGTAGAGCGCCGCGACATCGTCGGGGTAGCGCTCGATGACATCGGCGACCCGGCGGTACGCGACGGCCTTGTAGACGACCTCGCCGAGGATCTCCAGCATGTCGCCGATCTCGTTGAAGATGCGCGCGAGCTCCGAGTTGGTGATCGTCGTGCCGCTGCTGCGGGACACGCTCCGTGGTCGGGGCATCGGCCAATTCTAGGTGCGCGGTGAGTGTCTAGAGTGTCGCCGGCATGCGCCACCCCTCCGTGGCCGATGAGCCCCGCGGTGAGCCGCGCCCAATGGTCATCGAGACCTCCACCGTGCGCTGGATCAACTCCACTGCGCATGGCCCGCTTCAGATGCGGGCGGTCAACCGGGGGGTCACATACCCGAACGTCCGGCGTCGCCCCAGCTCACGCGCCGATGGGGTGCCAGACGGTCTTCACCTCGACGTACTCACCGATGAGGTACGGCGACTGGGCGGCATCCGCGAGCCAGTCGTAGCGGTCGAGCCCGCCGGACGGCGGCCGCACGAAACGCTTGACGTTCTCGACCGCCACCTCCTCCAGCGCGGCCGCCTCCTCCGCGGTCGCGCCGAAGGCATCGAGCGCGTTGACGTCCATGTGCCCCGCCAGGTGGCCGACGAGTTCGCGGCGGAGCCCCGTGACGAGGTTGACCACCCCACCCGGGACGTCCGACGTGGCGAGCACCTCGGACAGGGTGACGGCGGCCAACGGACGCGTCTCCGAGGCGATCACCACCGCCGCGTTGCCGCTCACGACGATCGGCGCCAGCCTGGTCACCAGCCCCAGCAGCGACGACCCCTCGGGGGCAATCAGGCCGACCACGCCGGTGGGCTCCGGCACGCTGAAGTTGAAGTAGGACCCGGCCACGGGATTCACCGTGCCGATCATCTGCGGGTACTTGTCCGCCCAGCCGGCGTACCAGACCCATCGGTCGATCGCAGCGTCCACCAGCCGCCCAGCCCGCACGCGTCCGACCCCCTCGGCCGCCTTCACCTCGGCGACGAATTGGTCTCGCCGCCCCTCCATGAGCTCGGCGATGCGATAGAGGATCTGCGATCGGTTGTAGGCCGTCTTCACCCCCCACCCCGGCTGGGCCTTGCGCGCTGCACGCACCGCCTCGCGGATGTCCTTGCGCGTCCCGCGCGAGGCGTTCGCGAGCAGCTCTCCCTTCGCTCCGAACACCTCGTACGCGCGGCCCGACTCGGTGCGAGGGAAGGCGCCCCCGATGTAGAGCTTGTAGGTCTTGCGTACGCCGATGCGATCGCCGCGCGACGGGACCCCGTTGGTGGTCGCCAGCGGCTGCGCCGATCGCTGGTCGAGGACCGGTGCGCGCCCGGCTCGGGTCCTCGTCGCCCTCCGGCGGCGGTCGGCCATCAGGCGCCCGCCTCCTCGCCGTACTGCTTCGTTTCGCTCCGCTCGATGAGCAGCGCGATCGCCGGGCCTGCGTCGGCAACCGGACGGTGCCGCTCCCCGCGGGGGACCACGTAGAGCTCCCCCGCCTCAAGCTGAACCGGCGGACGATCCTCCCGCTCGACGCGGAAGGCGCCCCGCCAGCAGAGGAAGAGCTCGTCCTCGGCGTGGTGGTGCCACGGAAACTCGCCCTCGAGCCGCACGATGCGCACGCTCGCCTCGTTGACCGTGGCGAGGTCGACCGGCTTCCATGGTTCCCGGAGCCGGTCGGAGATGGCATCGAGCCCGACTTCGGTCATGCCGATGCCCGTCATCGGCCCTTCCGACCGTTGACGGACAGGTCGAGATAGGCACCGAGCCCGTGGATGCCGCCCTCGCGCCCATAGCCGGACTCCTTGTAGCCGCCGAACGGCGAGGTGGGGTCGAACCGGTTGAAGGTGTTCGCCCACACCACGCCCGCCCTCATGGCCGAGACCATCTTGAAAATGCGGCTTCCCTTCTCGGTCCACACCCCGGCGCTCAAACCGTAGGGCGTGTTGTTCGCCTTCTCGATCGCCTCGTCCGGCGTGCGGAAGGTGAGCACGGAAAGGACCGGTCCGAAGATCTCTTCCTGCGCGATCCGATGGCTCTGCGACACGCCGGTGAAGAGCGTCGGCCGGAAGAAGAAGCCGCGCGTCGGCAGCTCGCAGTCGGGCTGGAAGATCTCGGCACCCTCCGCGATGCCGGACTCGACCAATTCGGTCACCTTCGCCAGCTGGCCGGCCGAGTTGATGGCGCCGATATCAGTGTTCTTGTCGAGCGGGTCGCCGACGCGCAGCGTGCCGAGGCGAGCCTTGAGCTTGTCGATGAGCGGCTCGTAGACCGACTCCTGCACGAAGAGGCGCGAGCCGGCGCAGCACACCTCGCCCTGGTTGAAGTAGATGCCGTTGACGATGCCCTCGATGGCCTGGTCGAGCGGCGCGTCGTCGAAGACAATGTTCGCGGCCTTGCCGCCGAGCTCGAGCGTCACCTTCTTGCCGGTCCCCGCGAGGGCGCGGGCGATCATCTTGCCGACCGCCGTGGAGCCGGTGAACGCGACCTTGCTCACGTCCGGATGCGTGACCAGCTCCATGCCGATTTCGCCGGGGCCAGTGATGATGTTCACCACGCCGGGCGGAAGATCGGCCTGGCGCACGACGTCGGCGAACAGGTAAGCGGTCAACGGGGTGGTGGAGGCCGGCTTGAGGACGACGGTGTTCCCGGCCGCCAGAGCGGGCGCGATCTTCCAGGCCAGCATGAGGAGCGGGAAGTTCCATGGGATGACCTGGGCCGCGACGCCGAGCGAGCGCGGGTCACGGTTCGGGAAGGCGTACTCGAGCTTGTCGGCCCACCCGGCGTAGTAGAAGAAGTGTGCCGCGGCAAGCGGCACGTCGACGTCGCGCGACTCCTTGATCGGCTTGCCGGAGTTCATGCTCTCGACGACCGCGAACTCTCTGCTCCGCTCCTGGAGGATGCGCGCGATGCGGTAGAGATACTTCGCGCGCTCGCGGCCCGGCAGCTTCGACCAGGCGGACCGATGCGCCTCGCGGGCGGCGCTCACTGCCCGGTGCACGTCCGCCTTCGACGCATGGGCGACTTTTGCGAGCGGCTCCTCCGTGGCCGGGTTGATGACGGTGAAGGTCTTGCGCGGCTTCGAGGCGCTGAACCGGTTGTCGATGAAGAGGCCGTACTCCGGCTCGATGCGGACGTGGTCCGTCGCCTCGGGCGCCGGAGCGTATTCCCAGGGGCTCTCGCCGGCGGCAAGGCCCCATGAGGCGGGCGCGGGGCGGGTCTCAGGCTTCTTGGTGAGGGTCATCGCCCCGATTATCGCACCCTGGCGTCCGCGATCCTCCCGTACGATGGCTCCCGGGTATGCGCCCTGCTGGCGGATGCCCAGTCAACGGGTATGGCTGCGCCTCGCTGACGGGCGACCCGCTCGCGTGGCGCCGGAGCTCCCCGCGGCCTTCCGCCCGATATCTACCCGAGTCTATGCAGCGTCGGCAGCCCGGCGCAGCTCGTCGACCTCGATCTTGCCCATCTGGAGCATCGCCTCCATCGCGCGGCGAGCGCGCTCGGGATCGCGATCGTCGACCAGCTCATTGAGCTCGCGCGGCACGATCTGCCACGACAGGCCGAACCGATCCTTGAGCCAGCCGCAGGGGCCGGGCTCGCCGCCGTCGGCGATGAGGGCATCCCAGAGGCGGTCCACCTCGGCCTGGTCCTCGCATTCGATGACGAACGAGACCGCCTCGTTGAACCGGAAGTCTGGCCCGCCGTTGAGGCCCTGCAGCCGCTGGCCGGCCAACGTGAAGTCCACCGTCAGCACCATGCCGGCGGGCCCACTCGGTGTGTCGGCCGGCGAGCGCCAGACCTTGTCGACGTGGCTGCCCGGAAGCAGGCCGGTGTAGAAGTTGGCGGCTTCCTCGGCCCGGCCATCGAACCAGAGGCAGGGAAAGATCGCGTGCATCGTGTCCTCCTCGGTGGTAGCGCTGGTGATCGTCACCGCATATGACGATTGCGCGACGTGAATCTCATCGGTGTCGAAACGCTGCGCCGGGCACGCCCGCCCCGCTATTCGACCGAACCGAAGAGGACGACGTTCTCAGCCCAGCGCACGCCGTTCGCCTCCTCGAGCCCGTCGATCGACGCCAGGTCAAGGCTCTCGACCGCGAGCCGCGCGCCGCCGCATTGCGGTGGAAACGACTCTGCGACGGCATCGCACAGGAGCATGCCGCCGTCAGCGTCGACGAACAGCGCGCCGGAGACGAGGACCAGGTCATCGGTCGCCTGGTGGGCGAGAGCGTCGGCGACCGTCATGCCGGCGTCTCCCCCGCGATTGCCCTCCGACACGATCAGCACCGCCGATGAATCATCGCCGGACGGAGGTCCCGGGTCGCGGTCGCTGACCGGATCGTCGGGAGCGAGGCCGGCGCAACCAGCGAGCACCAGGAGGAGGGAGGCAGCGGCGAGTCGGCGATCAATCATGTGGCCGAGACGCCGGGCGGACGGACGACGTTCCATCTCTCAGTCGTGCAGGACGCCCTCGAGGGTCAAGAGGAAGCGCTTGCGCTCCAGGCCGCCCGTGTAGCCGCCCAGTCCGCCGCCGGCGTGCAGGACGCGATGGCACGGCACGACGATGGGAATCGGATTCGAGCCGAGCGCGTTGCCGGCGGCGCGATACGCGTTGGAAGATCCCGCAGCGGCCGCCACTTCGCGGTAGCTCGAGACTGCCCCGAACGGGATGCGCGCCGTCGCCCGCAGCACGTTGCCGGCAAAGCCGCGGACCAGGCGCCAATCGATCGGCACGTCGAAGGCATGCCGCTCCCCGTCGAAGTACTCGTCGAGCTGGCGGCGCACCGGATCGGTCCGTTCCGGTGCCTGGAGAATGCGCGGCGAGACGCGCGCAGCGATCTCGTCGAGCTGGGCGGTCACCTGCTCGCCGGGATAGGAGAGGCGGACAAGGCCGCGCACCGTGACGATCACGGTCAGCGGGCCGAGTGGCGAGTCATACGTGCCGTAGGCCACGTCGAGCAGGCCCTCACCGGCCGCGCGCCGGGCGATCGCGGCGTGGAGGCGTGCCATGTCGAGGCTCGTTGGCGGAGGGCCGCCGGCCAGCCGGCGCTCGACGTCGTCGGTCATGGCGCCATCTCCCGGCGCAGCCGCCGGAGCCCCGCACTCACGTTCTGGCGCGCCGCCTCCTCGCTGATGCCCATGCGCGCCCCGATCTCGGCATACGCGAGGTCCAGCACGAAGCGCTGCACCACGGCGTCGCGCTGCCTCGTGGGGAGGTTGCGGACCGGCAGCCACACGCCGTCGTCGGCTGGCTCGGGCGTGGGGGGCGCCATCGGCTCGATACCGTCGAGATCGCGCGTTGGCCGGCGTCCGATGCGCCGAATGGTGTCGGTCGCCTTGCGCCGGGCGATCGTGTAGAGCCAGGCGCGCAGATGGTCGTCGCGTCGAAGTCGCGGATACGCACGCAGCGCGGACATGAAGGTCTCCTGCAGGCAGTCCTCCGCCTCGGTGGGGCCGACGCATCCCACCAGGAACCGATGCAGCTCCGTGGCGTGTGCGGCGATCAGCGTCTCGAACGGCGGCAGGTGCACGCTGATTGAAACGCCGAGCGATCGCGGCACGTGAGATCACGCCGCGGCGCGGCGCACGAGCTCGTCGATTGCGGCCGGGTCGTCGTCCTGGATGTACGCCGTCCCGCCGGCCGGGCCGTCATCTTCGCGCCAGCCGATCGTGATGCCGGGATTCTGGGCACTGCTGCCGTCCGGCGTGAACAGGTGGGCGGATCCTCGGACCTCGTCGCCGGCCGCCACCGACCAGTCGTCGAAGAGCCGGCGGCGGGCGCGGCCGTCGTCGAGCGCGGCGGCCAGCGCCGACCCGTCGAGCGCCTCGCACTCACTTGCGACCTCGAGGATCACGTGGCGGAGGCTGATGCAGCGGCTCTCCCCCCAGAAGGCTCGCCGCAGGCCGCGGTCCAGCTCTTCCGACGCCTCGAGCGACTGGAGCTTCGCGGCCTGCACGGCCTCCAGCGGCGGAAGCGTGGTGACCGGCCATGTATGATCCGGCGCCGCCCAGGCCTGCCATCCCGCCCTCGGCGCCAGCTCCTCCGCGGCTCGCCACTCGGCGTCCAGCAGCGGCCGCGGCGTCGGCTCGCTGTTGAACAGTTCGAGCGGAAAGGCGTGGTGGTCGAAGCGCACGCGACCCTCGAGGCCGAGGCGTCGCCGGGCGTCGTGGAGCCGCCACACCACGGCGTGGGACCAGGGACAGCCGATGTCGGACCAGATGGCCACAGTGTTGGGGGCGACGTCCATCGGCCCCGACTCTAGCAGTGGAGGCGAAGGCACGCCCCTGGTCGACATTGGCCGGATTGACGCCGGGATGCGTCGCGAGGCGACGCCCATGCGACATACCGGCGCGGACGCGCCCGACCGGGCGGCCGGATCCCCCGGACTATCGCCCAAGAACCGCCCGGTCAGTCGAGTGTGAAGTAGTCGCCGCCGGAGTAGTGACCGGTGCGCTCCTTGCGGATCTGCATGAGCACGTCGTTGAGCAGGCTCGATGCGCCGAAGCGGAACAGGTCTGGCGTCATCCACCGCGGGCCGAGCGTCTCGTACAGGGTCGTCAGGTAACCGATCGCTTCCTTGGCGGTCCGGATGCCACCCGCCGGCTTCATGCCGACCACCCGCCCGGTCTGGGCGTGAAAGTCGCGGATCGCTTCCAGCATGACGAGCGTGACCGGCAGCGTCGCGGCCGGCTGCACCTTGCCGGTGGAGGTCTTGATGAAGTCGGCGCCGGCCGCCATGGCGAGGACGGATGCGCGCCGCACGTTGTCATACGTCTCGAGCTCGCCGGTCTCGAGGATGACCTTGAGGTGGACCTTGCCGCAGGCCTCCTTGACCGCGGTGATCTCGTCATAGACCGATGCGTAATCGCCCGCCAGGAAGGCGCCGCGGTCGATCACCATGTCGATCTCGTCGGCGCCCAGGTCGACAGCGGCCCGGACGTCGGCCAGCTTGACCTCCAGCGGCGCCTGGCCGGATGGGAAGTAGGTCGCGACCGAGGCCACCTTCACGCCGGAGCCCTTGAGGGCCTCGACGGCGGTCGTGATCATGTTCGGATAGACGCACAGCGCGGCGACCGACGGGATGGACGGATCGGTCGGATCCGGACGACGGGCCTTGCCGGCCAGGGCGCGCACCTTGCCGGGGGTGTCCTTTCCCTCCAGGGTGGTCAGGTCCATCATGCGGATCGCCAGGGAGAGGGCCCAAAGCTTGGCGTCCTTCTTGATCGAGCGCTTGGCGAGCGACGCGGCGCGCTCCTCGACACCGACCGCGTCGACGGCCCAGACGCGGCCGAGCAGGCTGCCGAGGTGCTGATGGCGCTTGCTCGTGAGGTCGCGCCGTTGCGTCGTACGGGCCGGGGTCGTGGTGGTCATCGGCCCACCATTGTACGCGCGGACCTGCCTGTTACCCTCTGAGGCCGATGGCCGCCGATCCGATCCTCTATTGCCTCACCCGCGACCGAGAGCTCGCCGCATCGCTCGATCGGCGAGTGAGCGGCGCCATCGCCTTCTTCTACAACGATGCTGCGCGGTTGCACCAGGCCGCCGCGCTGCGTCCGCCGGACTTCGTGATCGTCGATACGGCGGCCGTGCGTCCCGAGTACGGCGACGCCGGGCTGGGCCCGGTATTCGACTTCCTGCGCCACCGGGTTCCATCGGCTCGCCTGTCGGTCCGCCCGACCAGAGGTGTCGAGCACCTCGTCGCCGCCGAGGCAGGCCCCGGCGTGGAGCTGCTGCCCGCCGAGCGTGCCGCGTGCGTGGAGGCCGTTGCAGCGCTCTGCGACTGCGCATGACCGTCCCGGAGCTCCTGGCGGCACACGCCGACGACTCCGTCCTGCAACTCCAGACGATCGGGCGGACGTCAGGCAGGCCACGCACGATCGAGATCTGGTTCTCCACCGACGGCGAGCGAGTCTACCTGCTGGCCGGCGGCCGCGATGGCGCGCATTGGGTGCGCAACCTCCGCGCCGAGCCGCGCGTGCGTCTCCGCATCGGCGGGCAGACGCTCGATGGTCGAGCGCGCGTCATCGAGGGTGAGGCGAACGAACCGGTCGCGCGCAGAATGCTGGCGGCGAAGTACCAGGGATGGCGGGAGGGATCCCCGCTCAGCGCCTGGGCGGCGGGATCCCTGCCGGTCGAGATCACGCCCGACTGACCGGACTGGCCCCCTCGCCCGCGATGGGTGCCTCGGGAAAGGCACACGCTGCTTCTCCGCCCGGCTCGAGCTCGGCGAACGCGCACGGACGAGCTGGCAACCGGCCGATTCGCTGGCGCGGCCAATAGCGCAGCACGACCCGCCACTCGACCGCCGCGGGCGGCACGACGCCAAACGTGCGCGCGTCGGCGCTGGCCGACGGGTTATCGCCCAGCAGGGCGAGGCCGGACGCCCCGGCGCGCGCGACCCGTTTCACGAGCTCTCGGGCGGCGTCACGCGGGTCGGGCGCCAGGACGATCTCCCCGGCCCGTGGGGACCTACGCAGCCTGACCGCCAACAGGCGATCTCCCGGCAGGAGCGTCGGCGCCATCGAACGTCCGCGCACCTCGATCACGTCGAGCCATCGGCGAGCGCCGATCAATGCGGCGACGACGAGGAGAGGCCAGACCAACCCTCTCGGGCGCATCGGTCCGGCCGCTCAGGCGGGCCGGCCGTCGACGCGCGTGTTCTCCGGGCCGCCGGTGGACTTCCACATCTCGTCGATGGTGTCGATCATGGTGAGCAGCTCCTCCGCCACCGCCGTGTCGACGGTGTACTTCACCTTGGAGGCCTGTTTGGTCGCATCCCAGAAGGTGTCGTGGAGGTCGGGGAACTTCTCGAGGTGCTCCGGTTTGAAGTAGTCGTGCCAGAGGATGTCGAGGTGCTGCTTGACCAGCTCCGCTCGCTCCTCCTTGACATGCAGGCAGCGCTGCCGGAAGACGGGGTCGTCGTTGCCCTGGTACTTCTCCATGATCCTCAGGCAAGACTCGGCCTCGATTCGTGCCTGCTCGGGATCGTAGATCCCGCACGGGATGTCGCAATGGGCGTGGACTAGGCGCTTCGGGCGCAAGAGGCGGGCAACGAGGGACATGCGTGCTCCTTTGTGATCAGTGAACTCTCACCACCTCACCGCACACCGCATGCCCACAGAGCGCCGGAGTGCATGCACGATCAGAATCGAGCGACGTACCACTTTTGGACGCCGAGCACCACCGCGAAGCCGAGCGTCGCGAGCACCACGCCGACGACGACGATGGCGGGCCAGTCGAGCCCGAGGTGGCTGGACCCGGCCATGAAGGCGAGCATCGGAAAGGAAAGCGTGAAGTTCGCGCGGGACGCGTAGAGCGCCGTCCGTGCCCAGCTCGGATCCGGCTTCTCGCCGGCAGCCATTGCGCCGAGGATGCGCCGCTGGTTCGGCCAGATGAGTCCCCACACGTTCAGCAGCATGATCGCGCCCAGGATCGCGCCCGTCGTGATCGTCTTGGCGCTGTCGCTGTCGACGAAGTCGCCGCGTGACCAGTAGAGCCCCCAAATCAGGACGAGCCCGGCGAGGACGGTCACCCACGCCGAGTGCCGGAACCACGCGAGCGAGCGGAGGAGGAGCGGCGGGTTCACTTGCGGCTTCACCGAGGCGTCGAGGACGCGCTGGAACGGCACGTTCACCAGGTTGAACCAATACAGCAGGCCGATCCACGTGATGCCGGCAACGAAGTGGATCCAGCGAACTCCGAGCAAAACCTCAGGAGACACGATTTCCTCCTTGTACAACCCCCGCCGCCGCGACACGAAGAGCGCTTGCCCGCCGAGTGTATTACAACGCGGAACGGCGCTAGGTCCCCATGACGATGCCGCCGTCGATGCCGAGGACCTGCCCGGTGACGTAGCGAGCCTCGTCGGAGGCGAAGTAGACGGCGGCAGCCGCCACGTCCTCCACGCTGCCGATGTAGCCGAGCGGCGTCATGCTCGTCAGCGCTGCGTTCGCGGCCTCCGGCAAGTCAGCGGTCAGGTCCGTCTCGATCAACCCGGGAGCGAGGGCGTTGCAGGTGATCCCGCGGCTGGCGAGCTCGCGGGCGGTCGTCTTGGTCAGGCCGATGAGCCCGGCCTTGGCGGCCGCGTAGTTCGCCTGGCCCGGGTTGCCCATCCGTCCGGCGGCGGAGCTCATGTTGATGATGCGCCCGGCGCGAGCCCTCATCATCGGCCGGGCGATGGCGCGCGTCATCCAGAAGGGGCCGGACAGGTTGGTGTCGATCACCGAGTCCCACTCCTCGGCGTCCATGCGCACGAGGAGGTTGTCGCGCGTGATCCCGGCGTTGTTGACGAGCACGTGGACCGATCCGAGGCCCTCGATGGCGGCCTTCACGATCGCCTCGCACGTGTCGCGTCCGTCGCTCGTGTCGCCCTGGATGGCAAGCGACCGGCGGCCGAGGTCAACGATCTCCGACACGACGGCATCGGCGGCTTCCGCGTTGCCGCGGTAGTTGATCGCGACGTCGGCACCCTGCCGTGCGAACGCGAGCGCAATGGCGCGGCCCAGCCCGCGGCTGCCGCCGGTCACCAGCGCCGCCCTGCCGGTCAGGTCGAACATGGCGGCTCCTAGCGGCTGACGACATCGGCGCCGGCGGGCTGCGCCTGCCGATGCCCGATGCGCGTCTGCTCGCCGGGTGCCCGGCTGCGCAGCGCCGGATCGGCGGTCCACTCGATCACCGCCGCGCCGGCGGTGTAGCCGGCGCCGAAGGCCGCCATCAGGAGCCGGTCGCCCGGCTTGATCCGATCCTCGGCGAGCGCCTCGACCAGCGCCATCGGCACCGATGCGGCGCTCGTGTTGCCGTAGCGCTCGATGTTCAGGTAGGTCTTTTCCGCGGGGATGCCGACCGCGTTCTGCACGCTGTTGATGATCCGCAGGTTGGCCTGGTGGAACAGGAACTGGTCGATGTCGTCGACCCCCAGGCCGGCGTCGCGCAGGGCGGTCTGGGCCGACTCCGCCAGCTGGCGGGTGGCGTACTTGTAGACCTCGCCGCCGGCCATGTGGACGAAGTGACCGCCCTCGGCGATCGTCTGCGCAGAGGTGGGGCATGCGGATCCGCCGGCCGGGAAAATGATTCCCTGCGCGCCGCTGCCGTCGCTGTACATGTCGAGGCCCATCAGCCCGCCGGGACCGTCCGAGGCCGACACGATCACGGCGCCGGCACCATCGCCAAACAGCACGCAGGTGCTTCGGTCCGTGTAGTCGAGGAACCTGCTGAGCACCTCGACCCCCACCACGAGGACGTTGCGGTACATGCCGCTGCGAACGTAGGCGGTCGCCGTCGCCAGCGAGAAGACGAAGCCGGAGCAGGCAGCCATCAGGTCGAAGCCGGCGGCGCGCGTCGCACCCAGCTGGTGTCCGACCAGTACGGCGGTGGATGGCATCAGGTAGTCGGGGGTGCAGGTGCCGACGATGATGAGGTCGAGTTCGTTCGGCTCCAGACCGGCGATCGCCAGCGCGTCGCGCGCCGCGTTGACGCTCAGGGTCGCGGTCGTCTCGTCGTCGGCGGCGATGCGCCGCTCGCGGATGCCAGTGCGCGTGACGATCCATTCGTCCGATGTCTCGACCAGCTTCGAGAGGTCGTCATTGGTCATCACGCGCGACGGCGCGTACATCCCCCAGCCGGTGATCAGGGCGTTGGTGGTCGTCATCCGGGAGCTCCTTGGAGGGCGTTCGGGCGAATGGGTCATCGAGGGTCGATCTCGAGCAGGGGTTGCTTGCGTTTCACCAGCGTGCCGCTCTCGACCAGGACGCGCGTGACGGTGCCGGTGGCGTCCGACTTGATCTCGTTGAACAGCTTCATCGCCTCGATCAGGCCCACCACCTGGCCGCTGTTGATCTCGTCGCCCTCGGCGACGTAGGGCCGCGCGCCCGGGGAGGGAGCCGCGTACCAGACCCCGGTGAGCGGGGCGCTCACGAAGCGCATGCCCGCCGCTGGCTCGCCGTAGGGCGTCAGCCCGTCCGCTCCCGGGATCGGGGACGCCGGGAGGGGCGCCACGGCCGACGGCGGCGAAACGCTCTCGCTCACGGTGGCCGGGCGGGGTCGGGCGAGCCGGACGCGCAGGTCGCCCACCTCGACCTCGAGCTCGTCGAGGCCGGCTCGTTCGAACGCCGGCCCGAGGAGGTCGACGGCCGCCAAAATCGGATCGCGCTCGGCCATCAGGCG
>JALZDF010000053.1 GCA_030862645.1 Chloroflexota bacterium | reverse complement strand
CCCCGAGGCGGTGGGGGGGCCGTCCTACCGCGACTACGAGCAGGCCCGCCGCGAGCGACGGCCGGTGCGCGCCGCCGAGTACTACGAGCCGCTCGAGTCCGGCTTCGAGGTGCGCGCGTTCCCGGTCGGCGACGACCTCGTCGTGCTGTTCCGCGACATCACCGAGCTGCAGCGGGCCGAGGAGGAGCTGCGCGACTACGCCGCGCGCATGAGCGAGGCCGAGCGGATTGCCCGGTTCGGGGTGTGGCGATGGGACGTCGAGACGGGCAGCGTGCGCTGGTCGGACGAGCTGCACCGCCTCTTCGGCGTGGAGCCCGGCGAGTTCGCCGGCACCGTCGACGACTTCGTGGGACGCGTGCACCCCGACGACCGCGAGCACGTGCGGGGACTCGTGAGCCGTGCGGTGGAGACGCTCGAGCCGTTCGCGTTCGAGGAGCGGATCGTGTGGCCGGACGGGACCGAGCGGCTGCTGCTCTCCCAGGGCCGGGTGATCGCGAGCGCCAACGGCAGCCCTCAGGCGCTGGACCGGCGACCAGCGTCAGCAGCTCCGCTGGGCGCTCGTCTTCCTGTCGCCGTGGATCGTGGGGTTCCTCGTCTTCACCGCTGGGCCGATGCTCTGGAGCCTCTACCTGAGCTTTACGAACTACGACCCGCTGGTCGACAACCCGACGTTCATCGGCATCGACAACTACACCCGCATGCTGACCGACAGCCAGGTGCCGCTAAGCCTGCTGAACACGGTGTACTTCACGGTCCTGTACGTCCCGCTATCGATCGCGTTCTCGGTGCTGCTGGCGGTCATCCTCAACCGGGCCGGCGGCCGTACCGCGGGGTTCTTCCGGACCGCCTTCTACGTCCCGAACGTGACGCCCGCGGTGGCCGTCGGAACCCTCTTTCTCCTCATCTTGACGCGCAACGGCATCCTCAACGACTTCATCGGGATCTTCGGCATCGACGGACCGTCGTGGATCAACGATCCGGCGTGGGTTAAGAACGGCATCGTCATCATGATGCTGTGGAGTGTCGGCGGCACAGTCGTCATCCTCTTCGCCGCCCTGCGCAACGTCCCGGGCGAGCTCTACGAGGCGGCGCGCATCGATGGCGCGAATGCCTGGAACCAGTTCCGCACGATCACGGTGCCGATGATCAGCGGCGCAATCTTCTTCGTGCTGGTCATCAACACCATCGCCTCGCTCCAGCTGTTCAGCGAGGTGTACACGATGTTCTACGGCCAGCAGGAGGGGCAGAGCGCGGGCACGGAGCGCGCGGCGCTCTTCTACGTGATCTACCTGTTCCGCACGGCGTTCGAGTTCTTCCGCATGGGGTATGCGTCCGCCCTGGCGTGGGTCCTCTTCGTCGTGATCGTGATCATCACGATCATCCAGCTGCGTCTCAGCCGCAGATTCGTGTACTACGAGGGTCAGTGAGCCATGGCCGAACGGTCGGAGGCGCTCGACGCGGGGCGGACCCGCGAGCGTGATGCGGTGCTCGCGGAGTCCGGTCCGGACTACGGCTCGCTGCTCCGGAAGATCGGGTTCTGGGTGCTCCTGCTCTTCTTCACGGTGCTCTTCCTCTATCCGCTGGTCTGGATGGTCTCCGCGTCCCTGAAGCCGGCGAACCTCGTGTTCAACGGCGAGCTGATCCCGGATCCGGTGCTGTGGAGCAACTACACCGAGCTGTTCGGCCGCGTCCCGATCCTGCAGTGGACGTGGAACAGCACCCTCGTCGCGGTCCTCGCCGCGGTGGCCGTGACCTTCAGTTCGGCGCTGGTCGCGTTCGCCTTCGCGTACTTCCGCTTCCCCGGCCGCGACATCCTCTTCGGCATCGTGCTGGCGAGCATGGCGCTGCCGGGGGCGGTCACGATGATCCCGCAGTTCCTCATCTGGGACTTCCTCGGTTGGAACAACACCCTCGTGCCGCTCTGGGCCGGGAACCTGTTCGCCTCGCCCTTCTATATCTTCTTGCTGCGCCAATTCTTCCTCGGCCTGCCACGGGAGCTCTTCGATGCGGCGCGCGTCGACGGCGCGAACTACCTGCGGATGTGGTGGTCGGTGGCCCTGCCCCTGACGCGGGCCGCTCTCATCGTCGTCTTCGTCTTCGAGCTCAAGGCCGCATGGACCGACCTGGTGCGGCCGTTGATCTTCCTGCGCGACGTCGCGTCCTTCACCCTGCCGCGCGGGCTGAAGGCGATCGTCGACAGCCCGTCGATCGGTGGCGAGCGCCACTACGAGCTCCTCGCCGTGGGTGGCGTCCTGATCACCATCCCGATGATCGTGATCTTCTTCCTGGCGCAGCGGTACTTCCTCGAGGGGATCGCCACCACCGGCTCCACAGGCCGCTGAGCCGGGGCACCGTGCCCGACGACGCGCAACCCGGGCCGACGTCCCGCGGGCCCGGCCTCGGGGCCGCGATCCGCGGCGCGTTCACCGCGTACATCGACGAGCTCCTCCTGTTCGGGGCGGCGAACGTCGGGCTCGTCCTGACGGTGGCCGTCGTGGCCGCGGCCGCGTCGATCGTTCCGGTCCTCGTCCTCGCCGTGCCGCTGCTGGCGCTGCCAACCTCGGCCCTCATGCGGCTTGCCGTCGTGGCCGCCCGTCACGGCTCGCCGCGGTGGGGCATGATCGGGGAGGAGATCCGCCGCCGTGCCGGACGAAAGCTGCTGCTCGCCGTGCTGCAGCTGCTGGTGATCGTGCTCGGTGCGACGAACGTCACCATGGCTGGCGAGATGGGCGGGGTGGCCGGGCTCCTGTCCGGCCTGGTGGCGGCGTATGCGCTCATCGCGGTGTCGCTGTACGCAGTTGTCCTCTGGCCAATCGTGTGCGACCCCCGGCGAGAGGGACCGCTGCGCGAGCAGCTCCGGCTTGCGGTGAGCGTCCTGCTCGTGCGGCCGCTTGGGGTCGCGGTGCTGACGATCATCACCGTACTGGCGATGGTCACCTCGTTTCAACTCATCGCGCCGGCCCTCATCCTGCCGGCGCTCGTCCTTCTCGCGAATGGGGCGTACGTGGTCGACGTCGCCGACCGGCTTCGGCCTCTTGAGAGCTGAGCCGCTGCGGAAGCACGCCACGGCGAGCGGGACTACCGGTTGTCGAGCCTCACGACCACCGCCTCGTGGGGCGCGAGGGCCATCGCGTCGAGCCTCATCGGCTCACCTGCGGTGCGGCCGGCAGTCGTGCTCAGCGTGAGGCCGCCCTCGGCCGGCAGACGGCCGCGTGCCGCGCCAACGAGATCGAGCTCGAGCGGATCAGGCCCACAGTTGACGGCGACGAGCGCCCGCTCGGTCTCCGAGTATCGGACGAAGGCGACCGCCGGCGCATTGGCCGGCAGGTCGATCGAGCGCTGGTCGCCGACCCCGATCGCGTCGGAGTCGTGACGGAGCGCGATGAGCGAGCGATAGAGCGACAGAGTCGACTCGGGATCGCCGACCTGATCGGCGACGTTGCAGGTGGCCGTATCACCGCACGCCAGCCAGGGCGTGGCGGTCGTGAAGCCACCGTGGGTCGTCGCATCCCAGTGCATCGGCGAGCGAGACGAGTCGCGGCCGCTGCGATCGAGGCGCGCGTCCTCGGGCGGGGTGACGTCCAGCATCCCGATCTCCTCGCCCATGTAGAGGACCGGCGTGCCGCGCGTGGTGAGCAGCAGAGTTGCCGCGGCGCGGATCGCATCGGCGCCGAAGCGGGTGGCGTGGCGCTCGACGTCGTGGCTCGAGAGCACCCGGCACGGCCAGCCATGGTCGGGCATGAGTGCCTCGGCGCTCTCGATGCTGGCGCGCAGCCGGGGCGCGTCCCAGCCGGCGAACAGGAAGTCGAAGTCGAACACGAGGTCGAACGCATCGCCGGCGTAATCGCCGAGATACCGGGCGATTCTCTCGACCGGGATGTACGACTCGCCGATGAGAAGCGCGCCCGGCTCGCCGGCCGACTCGGCCGCGGCGCGCAGCGAGCGGATGACGCCGAGCACCTCGGGACGATCCTTGTTCCACAGGCGCAACTCGTGACGCTGCCGGTCCGGCAGCCGCGGCACGAACACGCCGGCCGCCGGTGGGTTGTCGCGCAGCAGCGGGTCCTTGGCCGCGCGGTCGATGGCATCGATCCGGAATCCGTCGACGCCACGCGAACGCCAGAAGCGGAGGATGTCGCCGAAGGCATCGGCCAGGGCCGGGTTACGCCAGTTGAGGTCGGGCTGCTCGGGGTAGAACGAGTGGAGGTAGTACTGGCCGCTGTGCTCGTCGAGCTCCCAGGCGGGGCCGCCGAAGACGCTGAGCCAGTTGTTGGGCGGGCCACCATCCGGCGCCGGGTCGGCCCACACGTACCAGTCGCGTCGCGGGTCGGTGGGGGACGAGCGAGACGACAGGAACCAGGGGTGCTCGATCGAGGTATGGCACGGCACCAGGTCGAGCAGGACCCGCAGCCCGCGCCGATGCGACTCCGCCACCAGGTGGTCGAAGGTCGCCAGGTCACCGAAGACAGGGTCGATGTCGGTGTAATTGCTGACGTCGTAGCCGAAGTCGGCCAGCGGCGAGGGGTAGATCGGGCTCATCCAGATGGCGTCGACGCCCAGGGAGGACGGGCCACCGCGCAGGTGGTCGAGGTGCTCGATGATGCCGGCGAGGTCGCCGATGCCGTCGTTGCTGGCGTCGGCGAAGGAACGCGGGTAAACCTGGTAGACGACCCCGCGCCGCCACCACTCGCTCACGACAGAGCTCCGGCAACCGTCGGCTCGGCGGGGAGGCAGAGGATGGCCTCGAACGCGCCGTCGGATGAGACCCGGGCGCTCGGGATGGCTGCGGCGGCCAGGGCGAAGGTGGTCCCGCGCGCCAGCGGCAGGGAGCGGGTTCGCCCGCGGAGGGATCCCCGCCCGCCGATCGCCACGCCGACGGCAAACGACGGGACGATCGGCAGCGCCACCTCCAGGCCCGTGATCTCGACGCGCAGCGCGCGGAAGTAGGGATCCGCCGCCGGGCCGAGCAGCGGCGTCAGCCGCAGGCCGTCGTGGTCGGCCGACGGACCGGCGTGCTGCCGGAGGTCACCGGGCGCATCGGTCCTGAAGAGCTCGAAGCCGGCCCAGACGACGGGCGGCGGGCCGACGTCCCGCGTGCCGAGCACGATCCAGGCCTCCGTCTTGCCGAACGGCGAGCCCAGCAGCCGGGCGGCCTGCGGACGTGTCGGGTGACAGTGCACTGGCAGCCGCTCGGCGGCATCGATCAGCTTGACGAGCATCCCGAGCGACGGTGCCGCACCCTGGGGCTGGATTCCCCCGGTAAGGGCCCGCGGCTCGGCGCGCAGCACCTCGTCGAGGGGCAGGCGCCGTCCGTCGAGCTCCACGCGGCTGATCCGGATCGTGTGGGCCGTCGCGCCGGGCGGCTGCCAGGTCGCGGTGGCGGAGCCGAGCCAGTCCTCCGGGCGGTCGTCGTCGACCCCCGCCGGCAGGCCGCGAAAGGCGTCCATCAGCCGGCCGCCGCGGTAGAAGCGCGAGATGCGGTTCGGCGTCAGGACGATGGGGTCTCGCAGCGCTTCGACAAGCGGGCTGGTCATCGGCGCCGACCGTAGCACAGCGACTGCCAACGTCGAGGCGGGCAGCCTCTACGATAGGCGGACCCGTCCCACGAGGAGCCGATCCTTCATGACCCCGCCCGACGCGCCGATCCTCGGCATCGATATCGGCGGCACCAAGCTGGCGATCGGGCTGGCAATGCCCGACGGCCGGCTCCTGGCCGAGGTCCGGCGACCGAGCGATGCGCAGGACGGCCCGGACGCCATGATCGACCGCATCATCGATCTCTCGCGGGAGGTGGTGGCGGATGCCGGCTGGTCGGTGGATCGGCTTGACGCGGTCGGCGTCGGCTGCGGCGGGCCGCTGGACCCGTGGCGTGGCGTGATCCGGAACGCGCTCAACCTGCCCGGCTGGGTCGACATTCCGCTCGTCACGCGGCTGGAGTCAGCCTTTGGGCGCCCAACCTTCGTCGACAACGACGCCAACGCGGCCGCGTTGGGCGAGCAGCGTTTCGGAGCTGGGCGCGGCGTGCGCAACCTGGTGTACCTCACCATTTCGACCGGCGTCGGCGGCGGCCTGGTGCTGGACGATCGCCTGTACCACGGCGAGAACGGCAACGGCGGGGAGCTGGGGCACGTCAGCGTGCACGTCGGCGGTCGGCCGTGTCACTGCGGCTCGAGCGGGTGCATCGAGACCTACTGCTCGGGGACGAACATCGCGGCTCGCGCCCGCGAGGCGCTGGCACGCGACCCATCCGGATCGCTGGCTGCGCAGGAGCCGTCCACCATCACCGCCGAGCAAGTGGCCGGCGCGGCCCGGGACGCTGACCCGCTGGCACGCGCCGTGTGGGACGAGACGATGGAGCTCCTCGGCGGGGGCATCGTGAGCATCATCCACGCCTTCAACCCGCGTCTGGTGGTGCTCGGCGGCGGCGTGACGAGGGCGGGCGACCTCCTGTTCGAGCCGGTGAGAAGGATCGTGGCGGAGCGGACCATGCCGTGGCTGGCCGAGGCCGTCGAGGTCGTGCCCGCCCAGCTCGACGAGCTGACCGGCGTCCTCGGGGCTGTCGCAATGGCACTCGACCGCCTGGAGCCGATGCCGTCGCTGCACGCATGGGAGCGCTCGACATGAACGGTACCGACGCCTATCGGCGCGAGTGGGACGAGCACCTGCGGGTCGCCGCCGATTCCGCGGTGCTGCTGCCGACGGTGAAGCGCATGGCCGATCGGCTGTGCAACGCCCTCGGAGGGGGCGGCAAGCTGATCGTCTTCGGCAACGGTGGCAGCGCGGCCGATGCCCAGCACTTCGCCGGCGAGCTGCTCGGCCGGTTCCGCGCCACCCGTCGTCCGCTGCCGGCCATCGCGCTGACCACCGATCCATCGGTGGTCACCTGCATCGCCAACGACTTCAGCTACGACGAGCTCTTTGCCCGCCAGGTTGCCGCCCTGGCGAATCCGGAGGACGTGGTGCTCGGAATCACCACCAGTGGCCGCAGCGAGAACGTGGTGCAGGCCCTGCGGGCTGCGCACGAACGCGGCGCAGTGGTGATGGCCTGGACGGGGCACGACCCCGGGCCCGCCGGCGAGGCGGCGGAGCTTGTGCTGGCCGTCCCGTCGGCCACCACCGCGCGCATCCAGGAGATGCACACCCTCGCAATGCACACGATCTGCGTCGCCATCGACGACTGGGTCGCCGCCGGCGGAGGGGCTGCGTGACCGTCGGCCAGCCAGCGCGACGCGTGCTGCACATGATCGGCAACTCCCACATCGACCCGGTCTGGCTCTGGCCCTGGGAGGAGGGCTTCGCGGAGGTCAAGGCGACCTTTCGCTCGGCACTCGACCGAATGATCGAGTATCCCGAGTTCGTCTTCACCTGCTCCTCGGCGGCCTACCACGCCTGGGTCGAGGACAACGAGCCCGGGATGTTCGCAGAGATCGCGGAGCGCGTGCGCGAGGGCCGCTGGCGGATCACCGGTGGCTGGTGGGTCGAGCCCGACTGCAACATCCCATCGGGCGAGTCGTTCGTGCGGCAGGCGCTCGCCGGCCAGCACTACTTCGCCTCGCGCTTCGGGCAGATCGCGACCGTCGGTTACAACCCGGATGCCTTCGGCCATGCCGGCTCGCTGCCCCAGATCCTGCGCGGTTCGCAACTCGGTGCGTACACCTTCCTGCGTCCGGAGCCGCACGAGCGGGAGCTGCCGGGGAACCTGTTCTGGTGGGAGTCGGCGGACGGCTCTCGGGTGCTCGCCTTCCGCATCAACTACGGCTACACGGTATGGGGCGATCTCGAGGAGCACGTCCGTCGCCACCTCGACCGCTTCGTCGACGGGACCGATGCGCTCCTGGTCTTCTACGGCGTCGGCAACCACGGCGGCGGTCCGACGAGGGCGAACCTGGACGCCATCCGCGGCATGAACGACGCCAATGGCCTACCGGCGTTGCGGCACTCGTGGCCGTCCGCGTTCTTCGAGGAGGTCGCCGGCGCCGATGGGGTCCCGGTCGTCCGCGACGAGCTCCAGCACCACGCTGTCGGCTGCTACGCGGCGGTGTCGGGCATCAAGCGCTGGAACCGCCGGGCTGAGGAGCTGCTCGGCTCCGCCGAGCGCTGGTCCGCCATTGCTCACCGTGAGGCCCTGCAGCCCTACCCGGCGGACCTGGGACCCGCCTGGCGGCCGCTCCTCTTCAATCAGTACCACGACATCCTGGCCGGCACGAGCATCGAGCCCGCCTACCACGACGCGCGGTCGCAGATCGGCGAGGCGATGGCGATCGCCGATCGGGCCCTCACCAACGGCGTGCAGGCGGTGTCGTGGGCGGTCGATACGCGTGGTCCGGCGGGAGCCCGGCCGATCGTGGTGGCCAATCCGCACGCCTGGGACGCACGGCGTCCGATCGAGGTCGAGGTCGGACGCCACGCCGAGGGCGGCCGCCTGCTCGATGACGCCGGCCGCGAGATCTCGTACCAGGAGGTCCGCCCGCTCGCCACGAGCAGGGGCCGGCATCGAATCGCCTTCACCGCCGAGCTGCCGGCGCTGGGCTACCGCCGCTACCTGCTCGTGCCGACCGATCCGGGCTTCGACTGGCACGAGACGGCCGCGGCGGTCGGCGAGTCGGCCACGCCGTCGCAGGCTGAGGGCCCGATCGCCGACGAGATGGTGGCGGGTGAGCCGCCTCGTCCCGGCCGGTCGAGCCCGGACAGGCCGCCCGACCTGGCGGCCGGGGACACCTGGATCGAGTCGGCGCGCTGGCGCCTGGACCTCGACCGCGAGCGGGGGCACATCGGCCGGCTGGTCGACCGTCGGTCCGGACGCGACGTGTTCTCTGGCCCGGCGGCGCGAGCCGTGGTGGCGGAGGATCCGTCCGACACGTGGAGCCACGGCGTCACGCACTTCGGTCGCGGAGAGGAGGTTTTCCAGGCCGATCGGCTCCGGCTGGTCGACGACGGGCCGTTGCGCGCGACGATGCGCGCGGAGTGCTCCCGACCCTCCGACGGGAGCCGTCTGACCAGTGAGTACACCGTGCACCGCGACCACGATCGCATCGACGTGCGGGTCACGGTCGATTGGCGCGGCCATCACGAGATCCTGAAGCTGCGTTTCCCGGTCGCCGCCCTCGATGCGGCGGCGACCTGGGAGACGAGCTACGGGTTCATCGAGCGCGCGTCGGACGGCGCCGAGCGCCCGGGCCAGCGCTGGGTCGACGTCAGCGGCGGCGACGCGGGCGTAAGCATCCTCAACGACGGGAAGTACTCGAGCGACGTGCTCGGCTCCGAGATCGGCCTCACCATCCTGCGTTCGCCGATCTATGCCTGGCACGATCCGTTCGTTCCCGACGACGACGGCGTCTACCCATTCACCGACCAGGGAATTCAGACCTTCCGCTACGCGATCCTGCCGCACGACGGCGACTGGCGGGCGGCCGGAACGGTGCGCCAGGCGATGGAGCTGAACGCGGAACCGCTGACCGTGCTGGAGACCTCGCACGACGGTCCGCTGCCGGTCTCGGCGTCGTTCGTGCGTTGCGACGCGCCCGGAGTGGTTGTGACGGTGCTCAAGCGCGCAGAGGACGGCGAGGCCCTCGTCCTGCGGGCGCACGAGTCGTTCGGGCGGCCGGCCGACGCCCGCATCGAGCTGCCGCGCTGGGGGATCGTCATCGACGCCCCGTTCCGCCCCTCGGAGCTCAAGACGTTCCGCATTGAGCCGGATGGATCGCTGCGCGAGACAGACCTGCTCGAGGGCCTCGAGGCGGAGTCCGCCTGAGGTGCGCCGCACGATGTCCCTCGACGGCGAAGGGGAGCGACGCGACTTCCTGGACGAGGCGTGGCGCTGGAGCGACACGCTGCGTCCGCCAGACGCCGGGTCCGACGACGGCCCTCCCGTGCAGGCCGGGGTGTCCGGTGGCTGGCGGTCCGGTCGCGTGCCCGGCTCCACCATCGACGACGCCTGGCGGGCTGGGGAGATTCGGAATCCCTACGTCGACCGCAACAGTCTCGCCGCCGAATGGGTACCGCAGGTACGGCTCGACGGTGCCCGGCCGGTCGGATGGCCCGAGCGGACCGGCGCCGCCTACTTCGAAACGAACGTGATCACCCTCCTGCCGGGCGAGGAGCGCGCGGTCGGCGTGGACTGGCATGACGTGCCCGCGACCGACCGGCGTCTGCGCCTCTCCGGTTGGAACGTCGAGGAGCGCGAGCTTGCTCGTGGATGACCTCGCCGGGATGCTCCGCATCGAGCTGCTCGATCCGGCGGGCCACTCCGACGATGACGGTTTCGTGGTCCAGCATCGGCTGGGCTCGCTGGATGCGGCGAGCGGCGCCGAGCTCGCGGTGGTGGTGCGCTGGACCGGCGACGAACCCATCGAGCGTGGGCTCCGCATCGGTCTCGAGCTACCGGTCGGCGACGACCCGCCGGCCTGGCTCATCCCTGGCCTGTTCTACGGCGAGAACCGCCCGCCCGGCTGCCGCCGCCGCTTCCCTCGCTACGAGCGCGGCATCCGAGATCCGGCCGGCATGACCTGTGAGACGTGGTCCTTCCGGGCCGATCGCGCCGCAACGCCTGCGGTCTTCGCCTGGTCCGCCGAGCGGATGGCAGCCATCGCGGTCGCCGAAGGTAGCGACCTCGGGCCGGCCGGCATCGGCTTCGAAGGCAGCGCCGAACGGACCGCGCTGTGGGCTGACCTGCCGTACCGAGAGGAGCCGATCGCCTATCGCGGCTCCGACCGGCCCGATGCGCCGGACGTGCGGACGCACCTGTGGCAGCCTGGCCAAGATGTCAGGCTGACCGCTCGCGTTGCGCTGGGTGGTCCCGACCGCCACGGCTACGTGCCGCTCCTGCGGTACCTCCATGCCGCCCGGGTGCACGAGCCACCGGCTCCCTGGGTCAGCGTGGGCGAGGCGGCCGAGCTTGCCGCCGACGGCCTGCTGGACTGGCACTACCGGGTCGAGCACCGGGCGCTGTTCGAGACGGCCGCCTTCGAGCGGGAGCTGGATGGCAGCGCCGCGGGGCCCGGGGACCGCCCTCACATGCACGTCGGATGGGTGAGCGGCGCGCCATGGGCGGCGCAGCTGCTCGCCTGGGGCAGGCGCGTCGGCTCGGAGGCGCATGCATCCGCAGGCGCGGACGTGATCGACCACATCGCCGAGAACCTGTCGCCGTCGGGAACCTTCTGGGCGGAGTGGACCCTCGAGGACGGCTGGGGCACCGGCTGGAGCCCGGCAGGGACCATCCATGCCAACACGATCGGGCAGGCCACGCTGTTCATCCTGCGCGCACTCGTCGGGGAGGATGCGCACGACGGCTCCCACCCCACCTGGGAGGTCGCCGCCCGCTCGAACCTGGATGCCGTCACCGGCCGCCAGCGCGACGATGGCAACCTCGGCAGCTACCACCACGCGCTCACGGGCGAGGTCACCGAATGGGGAGGCGCCGGGGCTCTCATCTGGATCGCGGCGTTGCTCGCTGGCGCGGAGCGCTACCACGAGCCGGCCTACCGCACGGCAGCGGTCGCGGCGGGCGACCACTATCGCCGCTTCGTCGATGCCGAGCTGATCTACGGCGCGCCCGAGGACGTCCACCTGGCGCCGAGCTCGGAGGATGGCTACAACGCACTGATCGCGTTCATGGCGCTCCACCGCGCCACCGGCGAGTCCGCCTGGCTCGACGTTGCGCGCCGCGCGGCCGACTGGCTTCTGACCTTCCGCTACTCGTACGACGTCGCCTTCGAGGCGGAGACGATCCTGGGCCAATATCGGTTCAGGACGCTCGGCACCGACCAGGCCTCACCTGCCAACCAGCACCTGCACCACTTCGGCCTGCTCTGCTACCCGGAGCTGCTCGCGCTGGCCGACGCCACCGGCGACGATCACTACGGGTTACGGGCCGTGGAGAGCCTTGCCGCCTGGCGCCAGTTCGTCGCGCGTCGCGACGGCGACTTCAATGCCATGCGCGGCATGGTCAGCGAGCGCTTCTACCAGACCGACTGCTTCCGCGCGAAGGGCTCCCTGCTGCCGCTGAGCCACGCCTGGACCTGCGGCGTCCTGCTCTTCGCCTGTCTCGCCGCACTGGAGGATCCCGATGCCGTTCCCGCCTGACTTCGCCTGGGGCACCGCCACCAGCAGCTACCAGATCGAGGGGGCGGTCGATGAAGATGGCCGTGGCCGATCCATCTGGGACACCTTCAGCCACACACCCGGCCGGGTCGCAGACGGCGCCACCGGCGACGTGGCCTGCGACCACTATCACCGGTGGGCGGATGACGTGGACCTGATCGGCTCCTACGGCCTGAACGCCTACCGCTTCAGCATCGCCTGGCCGCGCATCCAACCCGACGGTCGGGGTGCCGCGAATCAGCGCGGGCTCGACTTCTATCGCCGCCTGGTGGATCGGCTCACTTCGAAGGGGATCAGGCCGGCCGCGACGCTCTACCACTGGGATCTGCCGCAGGCCCTCCAGGACGACGGTGCCGGCTGGCAGAACCGGGAGACAGCCGCGCGTTTCGCCGAGTACGCGGAGATCGTGTACGGGGCCCTCGGTGAAGGCGTTGCCTGGTGGATCACGCACAACGAGCCGTGGTGCACGGCCGCACTGGGCCATCGGCTGGGGATCCACGCGCCGGGCTTCACCGACACCGCGGCCGAGCTGCGCACGGCCCACCACGTGCTTCTCTCGCACGGCCTGGCGGTCGAGGCCTATCGCGCGTCGGGCCTGGCGGCGCCGATCGGGATCACCCTCAACCTGATGCCGACCTATCCGCAGGACGACACCGATGCCGACGGCCGCGCCGCCGTGCTGTCGGACGGCTACACGAACCGCTGGTACCTCGACCCGGTGTTCCACGGCTCGTACCCGGCCGACATGCTCGACTACTTCGGCGAGCGCTGGCGTCTCGACTGGATCCGTGACGGCGATCTGGCGCGCACCGCGCAGCCGATCGACTTCCTGGGCGTCAACTACTACTCGCGCCGCGTCGTCCGAGCGCCGCGACCGGGCGAGGCGGCCGAGTTCGCCTGGGTGGTGCGCAGCGAGGGCACCACTGGCATCCCGACGTCAGACCTCGGGTGGGAGATGACGCCCGACACCTTTCTCGACCTGCTCGTACGCCTCAGGGCCGATTATGGCTCGCCGCCCATCTACGTCACCGAGAACGGATGCTCGCTGAACGACGTCGTGGCCGACGACGGCGGCGTCCACGATCCGCGGCGGATCGAGTTTTTCCGCACCCACCTGGCGGCGGTCGAGGAGGCGATCGCCAGGGGCGTCGACGTGCGCGGCTACTTCGCCTGGTCGCTCATGGACAATTTCGAATGGGCCGAGGGCTACGGCCCGCGATTCGGGATCACCTACGTCGACTACGCCACCCAGCGCCGGATCCCGAAGGACTCGGCCCTCTGGTACGCCGAGGTCGTCCACCGCAACGGCCTGCCGTGACCATCCCGGACCGCGTCGCGGCCAACGTCGCATGGCTCTTCACCGAGCACGCCTGGCCGGATCGATTCGCCGCGGCCGCGGCCAGTGGCTTTGCGGCGGTCGAGTTTCCGTGGCCCGACGACCCCGCCGCGACGGTCGAGGCGGTTCGCGGCGCGGGCCTGCGCGTCGCCATGCTGAACATGGCCGCCGGCAACCTGGCTGCCGGCGATCGCGGCTGCCCGAACGACCCTGCGCGCATGTCGGAGTGGCGCCAGGCCTTTGCCGATGCGCTCCATCTCGCGATCGACCTGCAGTGCCCGACGATCAACGTTCTTGCCGGCAACCTGTTGGCGAACCGTCCGATCGGCGACCAGCTCGCGTGCTTCGAGACGAACCTGCGCTGGGCGCTTCCCGCCGCCGCCGGGGTGGGCGTGACCATCGTCAGCGAGCTCCTCAATCGCCGGGAGAACCCGGCCTACCTGCTCGTGGACCTCGGCGATGCCGAGCCGCTGCTGGAGCGCATGGGCCCGCTGGGCTGGCGCCTCCAGCTCGACACGTATCACGTCGGCCTTACCGGGGCGGACGTGCCGGCGGCCATCCGTCGCGCCGCGGCGCGCATCGGGCACGTCCAGGTGGCGGATGTCCCGGGCCGCCACGAGCCCGGCACGGGCGCCCTCGACTGGAACGCCATCGGCTCGGCGCTGACGGTCGCGAACTACGAAGGGGCCATCGGCCTCGAATACCGGCCCAGCGCGGGGTTTGGCTGGATCGACGAGATCAGCCTTTCGGGCTGATCGGCATCTCGTGCAGGCGGCGCACCGGCGACAGCCCCAGCCACAGGGCGCCCAGAGCCGCCCCTCCGGCGGCGATCGCCAGGGTCAGCTGGAGGCCGATGGTGGCGGCCAGCCAGCCGCCGATCAACGCGCCAACCGGATTAGCTCCGAACAGGGCGAAATGCTGCGTGGCGGCCACCCGCCCGAGGAGACGATCGGGCGTCACCGCTTGCTGGAGCGAGCCGCCGTTCACGCCCCAGGTGGGCCCCACGAGGCCGAGGCCTAGCTGGCCGGCCAGCAGGACGGCGAGCGTGTGCTCGGTCGTAAAGCCCGCGAGCGGGACGAAGGCGGCAAAGACGGCCATGGCGAGCTGGACGCCGACGAGCGTCGTCCCCAAGCCAATCAGCGACGCGACCGGCCGCGCCAGCATCGCTCCCACCAGGGCTGAGGCGCCGCCTACGCCGTAGATAAGGCCGAACTCGATCGGCGAGATCCCGATCTCGACCAGGTAGAGGACGATCAGCGCTCCGCGGATCCCGCCCGTGAAGAACCCGGTGTTGACGCCGGCTGTCACCAGGCAGCGGAGAATGGGATGCGCGGCCACCAGCCCGAGGCCTTCGCGCACCTCCGGCCAGAGCCCCCGCCGCTCTGCGACCGGCGGCGTGGGCAGCTCCGGCCGCCGAATCCACCCTATGAAGATCGCCGAGACAAGGTACGAGACGGCGTCGAGGCCGATGGCGATCGGCGCGGTCAGCCATTGGACCAGGCCGCCGGCCAGGTTCGGACCGCCGATCTGGGCGACCGCCTCCCCGGCATGGAGCCGGCTGTTCGCGTCGAGCAGCCGGTCGCGGCCGACCAGGCCGGGCAGGTACGAGAGGATGGCCACCTCGAAGAAGGTGCTGAATGCGCCCATGCCAAGCGCGACCACGTAGAGCTGGGTCATGGTCAGCCAGCCGCCCAGGTGGCCCATCGGGACGGAGGCAAGCAGGGCCGCGCGGCCCAGATCGGCGGCGATCATGACCGGCCGTCTGCGAACGCGGTCGACCCACGCACCGGCGGCCAGGCCGACGACGAATCGCGGGAGAAAGGCGCAGGCGCCGAGCACGCCCATCTCGAACGGATCGGCGCGGAGCGCCACGGCCGCCGTCAGCTGCATGGCTAGGGTGCTGATATGGAAGCCGAGCGTCGAGATGAAGCCCCCGCTCCACAGCTTCAGGAACTCGGGGTCATCGCGGAGCCCGCCGAGGACGCGGCGCATCGCGCCGACCGTACCAGCCGCTCGGGGGTGAGCGTGGGCGTCAGGGCACGGCGCTGAGCAGCTCCACGGCGGCGGCGAGGGAGTCATCGTCGCCGACGTTGCCGGGGAAGACGATCAGCGGCAGGCCGGGCCAGCGGCTGCCGGTCGCACTGATCCAGATCGGGACGCCGGGCAGGATCTGTCCCGCCACCCGGGCCTCGGCCATCTGCAGGCCGCGGCTGGCGACGTCGCTGCTCGTGATCCCGCCCTTGGCGATGACCCACGCCGGCCGCCGATCGATGGCGCGAACCACGCCCACAAGCGCGTCGGAGATGGCTCGGGCGCCGGCGAGGCCGACCTCACGCCGCACGCGCTCGGTGGACACCATGCCGATGCGCCCAGCCGCCAGCGCGCGCTGCACAGCCGCCGCGGCACCGCGGACCGCTCGCTGGGTGGCCTGGCCGCCGGCCAGGATCGGCCCGATCGCGAGCTCATGCGTCACGAGGTTGTGAGCATGAGCGGAGCGCAGCAGGCCATCCAGCTGGCGGGTCGTCGTCTCCACGTGCGATCCGACGACGATCAGGCCGGGGCCACCGGCGGGCAGCTCGTCGCCGGTCAGCAGCGGGGCGGGCGGGCGGCCCGCGCGGGCTCGAACGTACGACGCGGCGGTGCGGGCCACCAGCGGCATGCCCGCCTCCTCGGCCAGGATGCCGCCGAGCGCCACGACCTCGATGTCCCGGTCGACGTCGGCGTTCGCGATCGCCACGGCGCCGGGCGGCATGCCGAGCAGGGCCCGCGCCACTCCACGCGACCCGCCGCCGCGGATCAGCTCGAGCGGCAGGCTGGTGATGGCTGGCACCGGGCGCCCTGCCGCAGCGTGTTTCTCGGCCACCCAGTCGCGAAGGTTCGAGGCGCGGTAGCCGAATGCCGCATCACGCGCGAACTCGGTCTCGCCGACCGGCACGCGCGCGCCACCGCGCTCCAGGACGTGCACGTCGTCCACGGTCCGGCGGCCGCCCTCGCCGAAGTAGGGTGCCAGCAGGAAGCGGGCATCCGGTGCGCCGATCGCCATCGCCACGGCCTGCGGCTCGGCGGGGTAGTGGCCGCGGAGGGTCGAGTCGCTGCGCGACACGATCGTGATGGGCAGGCCGCCCCGCCGCGCGGCCTCAATGGCGGCAGACACGGCACCGCGCGTGACCGCGATCGCGTCGTCCTCGTGGAGCGCTCGCGAGTTGGTCGACAGAAACACGACCGGCTCGTCGAGGCGCCGCGCGATGGCACCGGCATCCCAGGCCGTGAACACGCTCACGTCGCGCAGGGTCTGCGTGCCGGTCGGATCGTCGTCGAGCACCACGGTCGGTCGACCTTCGGCCCGGCGCGCGAGCTCGGGAAGCAGGTCCTCCGGCCAGGGCGGCAGTGCCACCCTCAGCCGCCCAGGAGATCGCGGATGCGCTCCATCCCGAGCCGCGGGCTCGACAGGATCGGCGTGCGGCGCTCGTCCTCGCTCAGGGTGTCCACCACGCGCGCCATGGAGGCCTGCGCCAGCACGATGACGTCGGCCCAGCCGAGGATCTCCCGCAGCCCGTCCCGCACGAGCGAATCGTGCCGCTCGCTGTCTCCGGCGCGCAGCGCCTCGAAAGCGCCGTCGCACAACCGATCCCGCACCTCGACCTGGCGTCCTGCCCAGGAGGCGGTTCGCTCGACGAGGACCGCGGTCGGCCGCAACGTCGACGGCAGGCTGGCGAGGACGCCGATCCGGGAGCCTCGCTGGACCGCCTGCTCGGCCATGGCCTGGTCGATCCGCAGCAACGGCACGCCGGCGAACGGCCGCGCGGCGTCGACGGCGTCGCCCATCGAGGAGCAGGTGACCAGGATCGCATCCGCCCCGTGGCGCTCGGCGGCGGCAAGGTGCGCGAAGAGGCGCCGGGCGGTATCCAGCGAGACTCGGCCTTCCTTCGTCGCGTCCCTCAGCAGCGTCTCGTCGACGATGTCGAACGTCTCGACTCGGGGGAGCAGCTCGGTCGACAGCTCGCGGAAGCGCGGCACCAGGCCGGCCACGGTGTGGACCAGCGCCAGGCGCCGGTCGTGATCGGTCATCGGTCAGGCATCCTGCACCCGTCGTGCCTCCCAGGCCGCCCAGGCGTCGCGGATCGCCGCGTAGTCGTCGCTGTCGAAGGCCTCACCGCTGTGATCGATGCCGGTGGCGTAGTAGAGCGCTGGAACCCCGAGCGACGGCTTCGTCGCCAGGTAGGCACGCCACTCCGCTTTGGAGGGCATGCACCAGTCGTCGGTGTCGACGAGCAGTCCCGGATCGATCGCGGCGGCCACGCGCGCGCGGTGCGTCATCTGCGCGACCGCCGGGGCGAACGGGTCTGGGTCGTCCAGGCGCATCAGGTCGTTGAGCCGAATCATGTCGGTTACGTCCGCGAAGAGCGGGCTCGGCGAGTGGGTGACGAGCAGCGCATCGGGCTTCGCCTCCTTGGCGAACCGGTGGACGAGCGCCAGAAGCCGATGGAGCAGGGCGACACCCCAGGCATCGCCGCGTCGTCTCAGGCCTGGGCCGGAGGGGGTCTGGGCGGTGAAGTCGACCTTCAGGCCATCGGCGTCGAGGCCGTCAGCACCGAGCAGGTGCCCTATCGACTCGCGCAGGGTGGCTTGGTAGACGGGGCTGGTCGGATCGGCGGCCACGGCGCGGCCGAGCGTATCGGTGACGCAGGCCTCGACCGGCAGGCCCTCGGAGTCCCAGGCCTTGAACCACAGCAGCACGCGCTGCCCGGCCTCGTGGCGATCGGCGATCCAGCCGCGCAGGTCTGGCCAGCGGTCCTCGTCGGGCTCGTTGCGGCCGTATGACGTCTGCCACCTGTCGTCGATCACGACCGTCCCGGGCACCACCCCGTGCCCGGCCAGCGTGCCGAGCCAGCGGTCGTACAGGTCGCGTCGCGAGGCGAGGGTCGGGTGCCCCCCGTGGAGCTTGGCGTGCCGGTTCTGCTCGCCCCACCCGCAGAAGATGGGCCGCGTCCACCAATCCTGCGGCGAGCGCGTGACTCGCGGCGCGGCACCCACGGAGCGCAGCCGCTCGCCGTGCTCTCGTACCGCCTCGTACGGTGAGGACACGTCCGTGCGAATGGCGAGAACCGGCGTTGTGAACGAGCCGTCCAGCACGGTCGCGCCCTCGTAGGCCAGCTCGAGGCTGAAGCCGCCCAGCGACGGGGCGTAGCGGAGCTCGCTGAACGTCGCGGCCTCGATCCCGCAGCGCAGCTCCAGGGTCGTCCAGGGCGATGCGGCCGGGTCATCGGGGTCCGTCGCGACGGCGGGCGTCCCGGCGAACAGGAACGGCGCGGGCGTGAAGAACCAGTGGCCGCGGCCCGGCTGCGAGCTACCCACCACGCCGATCGTCGCCGGCTCCGCGGCCGGCTGCAGGATCCGCTTCGGGTCGTCCGGTGACGGGTCGAACATGCTGCGGGCCGGCCATTGGCTGTGGAACATGCCGCCGCCCCAGCGCGGGTTGCCGGTGTACCAGCCGCCGAGGAGCCGCACGCTGGTGAGGCGCCCGCTCCCGGTCACCGACGCCTCGAACGTGAGCTCGTCTTCGGAGCAGCGCAGCCGAATCTCCTTCGCATCCCAGGCCGTACTCGTTACGCGGAACGCGACCTCGCACCCCTCCGCGCTGAGCTCGACCCGCGGCGGACCATGCGCGGCCGTCCCGTCCAGGGCGCGGTCTGTATCCAGCGCCGCGAGCAGGCTGAGCCGCATGGGTGCCGCGCTCGCCGCATCGGCAAGGCGGGCGAAGGGCTGGGCGGCATCGATGGAGAGCCGATAGGCCTTGGCCTCGACCACCACGCCGCCATCTTCCTGGCGGATCTCCATCAGGGGACCACGGTGACAAGCGCCTCGGCGTGCTGGCCGAGATGACGGCGACCGATGCGCACGTCGGCCGCGATCCGGGCGCGCCGGATCGGGCCGGGCCCGGGCTGGACGCGGAACGTGACCGTCTCGTCGTGGCGGCCATCCAGGTCCAGAGTCCTCGACGGCGGCTGCGCCGACCAGCCGTCCGGCAGCACGAGCTCGACCGCTGCCTCGTCGCGGTCGGGGAACGGGTTGCGGATCCAGACCTCCAGCTCGAGCGCCTCGCCGGCTCGCAGCTCGCTGCGGTAGGGCTCGATGCGCGCGGCGAAGCCCTCCAGGCCGAGATCGACCTCCTCGAGCGGCAGGAGCGACCGGTGCAGGTCGTCGAGCATGCGGCCACGGGTGGCGAGCATCTCGAGATAGTCCGGCGCGATCCAACGGGGCGGCCAGTGGCCGCTGATCATGAGCTCCGGCTCCAGGCGCGCGTAGAGCTCGGCGCTCTTCACGAAGTCGCCGAGGGTGACCCTGTTCTGGTAGATGAGGTTCAGCCGTTCCGGCTCCGGGCGGCGGCCCCAGCTCATGTCCTGCTGATCACCGGTGACCACCACCCGCGTGCCGTCGACCTCGAAGGAGATCGCCGCCGCGAAGGCCGTGTGCCCGGGCAGGTCGTGGATCGCGAGTTCGTACTCCTCCCAGCGCACCGTGCCGCCGACTGGCAGCCGGCGGTCGACCGGGATCGGGTCGTACCACAGGCAGGGAAGGTCGTGGCGCGTCGGATCCTCCATGACGTGCGCGAAGTTGTCGGGGACCCAGACCTCTGTGCCCTGGACCTCGCGAAGCAGGTTCATGCCGGCCACGTGGTCGTCGTGGTAGTGGGTGGGGATGACGACATCGATCGTGGCGACGCCGAAGTCGCGGCGCAGGACGTCGAAGGTGTAGAGCCACGGACGGCGCGAGGACCGATCATTGCCGACCGGCAGCCCGGTGATGAAGTCGTAGCCGAAGTCCATCATCAGCGCCTTGCCGCTGCGGCTGACGAGGACATAGCTGAAGGAGTGGCTGGTGCGGTTGTGCAGCAGGTGAGGCGTGAGCGAGACGTACGGGCGCTCCAGCCAGTCGTCGAACTCCATCAGAGACCCGCGGAAGTCGAGCAGGCGCCGCAGCTCGGCGATCGTGCGGTCGATGGCATCAGTGGGATTCTCGATGGGATCGCCGTGGGAGGGTAGGAGCAGGTCGGGCTCCTCCGCCCGAAGCGCCAGCAGCGAGAGGATGGTCGAGGCGACGCCGGGCATGTCGCCGTAGCTCCACATGGTGGCGGCCAGTGACCACACTTTGCCCGGTCCAAAGATGAGGTCGCCGGTGAAGGCGACCCGCCGGCCGTCGACGTTCGCAAGGTAGCTGACCGAGCCGATGGTATGGCCGGGGGTCGGGATCGGCGTGAAGGTGCGGCCCCCGATCCGCATCGGCCGGTACTCGGTCACCGTGCCGGTGATCGGCACCGAGCTCAGCAGCGAGAACCGGTCCTGGCGGACGTCATAGTTGTTATCGAAGGCGCGCGCCTGCCAGTGGTCGTCCACCTCGCCGATGAGCGCCCGCTCGACCGGTGGTACCCAGATCTCGATGCCCGCCTCCGCCGCGCGGGCAAGGCCCTGGACCTGGTCGCGATGATGATGGGTGACGAGGACGCGGCTGATCCCGTCCACGCCGAGCTCGCCGAGCGCATCGAGGGCGGAGCCTGAACCGAAGTCGATGAGGACGCCGCGGCGGCCGTCCTGCACGAGATAGACGTTGCAGGTATCGCCCAGGCGGTGCAGGTGGTCGCTGACTCGCTCTCGATTCGACACTTCGAGCCCAAAGTCTATCGAGCGATGTAGTGCTTCGTATGACGTTGCAAGCGACCGCCTGCCGGCCGCGCTAGCCTTTGACCGATGAGGCCTGTCCCCGACGTCGTCTGCCTCGGCCTTGCCACGGCCGACACGATCGCCGTCCTGCCGGCGTGGCCGGGCCCCGACGGCCGGATGCTGACCGACGGTTTCGTGCGTGCCGGCGGGGGACCGGCCGCCACGGCGGCGGTGGCGATCGCGGCGCTGGGGAGCTCGGTGGCGCTGGTCGCGGCGATCGGCGACGACGGATTGGGGGAGACGCTGCGCGCCGAGCTCGCGGCGGCGGGCGTCGACGTCGATCACGTCCGGGTGGTGCCCGGACGCACCGCCGAGAGCGTCATCCTGCTCGACCGCTCGACGGCGTCGCGCACCATCCTGCATGCCCCGGGCGCCGTGGTCGGCCCGCTCGACGGCCCGGCGCGAGCGCTGAGCGCGGCGGCGGCCTGGGTCCACGTCGACCACGTCGGGTACTCGCTCGCCGGCGATGTCGAGCGCGGGCGCCTGTCTGTCGACGCCGGGAATCCGATCGATGACCTGGAGCTGGACGGCCTCGGCCTTTACGCTCCGACGGCGGCCGCGCTCGAGGCACGGTTCCCGGGTCGCTCTCCGATGGAAGGGATGCGCCTCGCGCTCGACGAGGGCGCCCATCGCGTGGCGGTCACGCTGGCGGGGGCCGGCGCGATGGCCGCCGATGCCAGCGGTGCCTGGCGCGTCCTCGCCCACCCCGTGGCGGTGGCCTCGACGCTCGGCGCCGGTGACGTCTTCCATGGCGCGCTGGTCGCGTCGCTGGCGGGGGGCATCTCGCTTCCCGATGCCCTGCGCCGCGCCAACGCCGCTGCGGCCCTGTCCTGCAGGAGCATCGACGGCCGCTCGGCCATCCCGGCTTCCGCGGAGCTCGACGCGGCGCTCGCCGGCACCCCGCCGGTGGAGCCGATCCTGCTGGAGGCGGGCCGATGAGTCCGCCGCATCATCCCGGGCTGGCGCACATCGCCCGTCCATCGGGGGCGTTCGCCATGGTCGCCATGGACCAGCGCGAGTCGCTGCGTGCCATGTTCGCCGAGCGGCTCGGCGGGCCGATCGAGGTGGCCCGGCGGGTCGCCTTCAAACTGGCGGTGGCGGAGATCCTCTCGCCCCACGCCTCGGGCATGCTGATCGACCGGCCCGAGGGACTTGAAGCCATCCTGGCCGCGGGCGCGCTGGCACCGTCCTGCGGCCTGATCGTGGCAGCCGACGAGCTCCTGCAGCCGATCGGCGCCGCGGTGGACGATACGGTGCTCGACCGGGACCTGGACTTGGCCCATGCCGCCCATCGCGGGGCGGTGGCCGCCAAGCTGCTCGTAATCTGGCGACCGGATCGCGACGCGGCAACCCGCGCCGAGCTCGTGACCGAGTTCCTGGAGCTCTCGCGGACAGCCGGCGTGGCCGGCATCGTCGAAGGCGTCGTCCGTCCGCCGGCGGGCGTCACGGAGGCCGACTGGGCCGAGCGGGAGGACGCGCTGCTCGCGGCGACGCGCGAGCTCGGGGCGCATCGGCCCGACCTCTACAAGGCGCAGGTGCCGTTCAACGGGCTGGCCTCCGAGGAACAGATCATCGAGCGCTGCCGGGAGATGACCGAGCTGCTGCCCTGTCCGTGGGTGGTGCTCTCGTCGGGAGTCTCGATCGAGGACTTTCCCCGCGCCGTCGAGGCGGCCTGCCGTGGCGGCGCGTCCGGCTTCCTGGCCGGGCGGGCGATCTGGCGTGACGCCATCGGCAGCGACCCGGAGCCGGCGCTGCGCGGGCGATCGGTTCCGCGGCTGCGAGCGCTCGGTGCCATCGTCGACCGTCACGCCCGTCGCTGGAGCGACGCGCCGGCGGCCTAGCCCGGCTCGTCGGCCCGCATCACCACCACCCGAGGGAGGCCGGCGCGCAGCGAGCGCGGGGGGCCGTCCTGGGCGCCCTCGGTGACGATCGAGTTCGGGCTCGATCCCTCGGCCCGCACCGGCGGTCGCTCGCTCGCAGACGTCTGCAGGGTGTGGACGATGGCCGTCACTTCGAAAAACGTTCGGCGTCCGTCCTCACCGATGAACTCGATGCGCTCGCCCACGCGCGGCAGCGGCGCCGCATGCTCGAGATCGGCCGACCAGCCGTGCTCGCCTTCGACCTCGAGCGTCCAGGCGGTCCCGATCGGCGGACCGCCGCCCTCCTCAAGGGTCAGCGGACGCTCCAGCTCATCGGTCGGTGGCTCGTCGGGGTTCATGGCAGGACGTTGTAGCACATGGCCGAATTGTTGCATCCCGTCCCGGGCCGCTGCGATGATCGCCGACGAAACGACCCGAGGAGGCCAGTGAACAACGTCGAGGACGAGGGGATGCGGGGACGGCGCGAGCGATGGTGGCGCAATGCCTTCTTGATCATCGCCACCGTGTACGTGACCCTGCTGCTCATCGGCCTGCTGGTCCAGGTCCTGGGCGGGTTCACGCAGATCCTCCTGATTGTCTTCGTCGCCTGGCTGCTGGCCTTCATCCTCTCGCCCGTTGTAGGCGCCATCGTGAACCGTGGATGGCTGCGGCGCGGCGCGGCGATCGGCGTCGTCTACGCGCTGACCCTCGTCGGCAGCGGGTTCCTCCTCTTCTACGCCGCATCGTCGGTCGGTGCCTCGATGGGCGAAATGGCGGAGGACTTCCCGCTGACCCGCGCCCGGATCGAGGGCACGCTGCGCGGGTGGGAGGCCGCCATCTCGTTCGGCCGATTCGAGCCGGACTTGATCGGCCTCTATCGCGACGTCGAGGCGACCGCCGTGCGGGTGGCGGCCTCGGCCCTCGGCGAGGTGCCATCGGTGACCGTGGCCGTCCTGGGCGCGCTGGTACTGGTCATCATCCTCAGCCTCTACATGCTCGCCGACAGCGCGGGCATCCTCGCCAAGCTCAACCGCGTGATCCCGAGTCGGTACGCCGACGAGGCAGAAATCCTCGAGCGCACCGTCGCACGAGCCTTCGGCGGGTTCCTGCGCGCGCAGGTCATCCTGGCTGCCGTGCAGACGGCGCTCACCATCGGGGTCGTGCTACTCGCCGAGCTGCCGTACGGCTTCCTCATCGTCGCCGTCTCGGCGCTCGCCATGCTGATCCCGTTCTTCGGGCCGCCGCTGGCCCTCGTGCCTCCGATCGTGGCGACTGCCATTTTCAAGCCCGACTGGCTCCTCATCGTCGCGCCGCTGCTGCTGATCGTGCAGACCGTGCTCGTCAACTACCTGCAACCGCGTCTGATGCGCGAGGCGCTCGGGATGCATCCCATCCTGGTCCTCGTTGGCCTGCTGGTCGGGTCGCAGATCGCCGGGCTATGGGGTGCTCTGTTCGGCATCCCGATCCTGGCGGTCCTCAACGTCTTTTTCACGTACGCGGTCAACCTGCGCGCGATCGAGGAGACGCCAGCGGTGGAGGTCGAGGAGATGCTCGAGGAGGTCAGGCGCGATGCTCCCGACGCATCTCCCGAGGAGCTGGTCGCCATGGCCGCGGACCGGGTGGAGGAGGACCAGGCCCACGACCCGGTTGTCCTTCCCCCCGTCGCCAAGGAGCGTCCGAAGCAGGCCTAGGGCATGCCAGCGGCACGACGGTGCAGCGCGCACGACCGCTGCACCATGGCATCGAGTTCATCCGTCGAGAACGGCTTGTCCCGCGCCGGGGAGCTGAAGGACAGGATCTTGTCGCCGGTGACGACGACCACAGGGATGCTCGCCAGTTCCGGGTCGCGTGCCAGGGCTCGCGAGAGCTCCCAGCCATCCATCCGCGGCATCCGGACATCGGTCAGGACCACGCACGGAACAGCGCCCTCGTGGAGCCGATGAAGTGCGTCGGTTCCGTCGACCGCCACGTCCACCTCGTGGCCTGCCTCGCGGAGCGCGTCGACGTAGAGCGACCGCACGTTCGGTTCGTCATCCACCACGAGCACTGAATGATGCCTGGCCAATCCATCCTCCGACCTGCTCATCGCTTCAAGCAGGGTCCATGCCGCGGCTGCACTGACCGCATGGTCCGGGGTCGGAGCCGTACCCGCTCAAGCCGGAGTAAGGGGTCATGACCGGACCACCTGCCTACTGACCTTCAGGCGGGCCGAGCCTAGGGTGGACGTGGGCGCCGAGCCGCCCGAACCTCGCAACCTGGAGAGAGTGGATGGCCCTTCCCGCGATCACCCGCCGCCCGCGTCGGATCATCGCTCGGACCCTCGCGTTCGGCACCAGCGCGCTCGTCGCCGCCGCACTGCTGGCGTGGAGCCCATCCGCCACCACGGGATGGAACCAGGGATCGGCCGAGGGCACCCTCTGGCAGCTGCTCAACGGCGCGCGCACGAACAACGGCATGGCGCCGGTCCAGCAGCATGGCACGCTCGTCGGCCTGGCGCGATGGCGCAGCTCGGACATGCTGAACCGCGACTACTTCAGCCACACCATCCCGGGCTGCGGCTGCCTCGTGTACACCTACTACGACCAGAACGGCCTGCGCTACGACTGGGCCGGCGAGAACATCGGCTGGAACTCCGGCCTCGACGACTCGTCCTCGCCGGTCCGCGTGCACGAGAAGTTCATGGCCTCGCCGGGCCACCGGGCCAACGTCCTCGACGCGCGCTTCACCCACGGCGGCGTCGGCGCCGCCGCGGCCGACGACCGGATGTACCAGGGCTACGTCCAGGACACCCGCATGTACACCGAGCTCTTCATGCAGGCACCGGCGGCCGGGGCTCCTGCATCCCCCTCGGGCGGCGGCGGCTCCACCGGCGGCGGTGGCGGCGGCGGAGGTGGCGGTGGCTACGCGCAGCCGGTGGCCCAGGCCACCCCGAAGCCGGAGCCGAAGCCGAAGGAGATGCGAGTCGAGGCGCCGCGCCGTCCGACCTCGACGGCCGGCCTGGACGGCGTGATGACCACGGTCGTCGAGCGTACCACCGCCGATCTCGTCGCCCGTCTTGCGGCCGACGACGCGCTCGGCGTTCCGGCGGCGGTCCCCAGCGTGGCGAATACGCCCCTGCAGACGGCAGCCACGCGGCCTATGGAGGTCACCGCGGCGCGGCCCGCCGACGCGGGCCTGTTCGACGGAGTCGTCGGAGCCGTGCTGGGGTTCCTCTTCGGCTGAGCGGATGACGGGGGCGCAGGGCAGCGCATGGGACCTCACCCACGCCAGTGCCGGCCGGTAGACTGCCAGCGATGGCGGTCATCCTCGAGGCCCGAGACCTCGTCAAGCGCTACCCGCTGGGCGAGGGCGAGGTCGAAGCGCTGCGCGGCGTCTCGCTCCAGGTGGAGCGCGGCGAGTTTCTCGCGATCATGGGCAGCTCGGGTTCGGGCAAGTCGACGATGCTGCACCTCCTGGGCGGCCTGGACCTGCCGACGTCCGGCGAAGTGGTCATCGACGGGATCGGCATCTCTGGGCTCGACGAGGAGCGCCGGACCCTCACCCGCCGCGACAAGACCGGCTTCGTCTTCCAGTTCTTCAACCTGATCCCGCTGTTGACGGTGTCGGAGAACGTCGCCCTGCCCTTCATGATCGCAGGGGATCAGGCCGGTCGCCATCGCGAACGGATCGGTGAGTTGCTCGCCCTGGTCGGCCTGAGCGACAAGGCAGACCATCGCCCCGACCAGCTCTCCGCCGGCGAGCAGCAGCGGGTGGCGCTTGCGCGCGCACTCGCCACCGCACCGGCCATCCTCCTTGCCGATGAGCCGACCGGCAACCTCGATTACACCACCGGCACCGAGATCCTCGACCTCCTGTGGGACTCCGCCGATCGGCTCGGTCAGACCATCGTGCTGGTCACCCACGATGCCCGCGCAGCCGCCTACGCCGACCGGGTCCTCGTCGTTCGTGACGGCCAGATCCGCGACGAGATCGTGCTCGGTCGCCGCCGAGACCACGAGGCGCGACCGCTGATCGTGCGCCTCGCCGAGCTCGGCCTCTAGGTCGCCGATGCGCCTGGCGACGATCGCCTGGCGCGGGCTGTTGGCCCGCCCCCTGCGCACCGCCCTGGCGGTGGTCGGGGTAGCCCTCGGCGTGGCCGTGGTGGCGGCCACCATCATGACCAGCGCCGCGTCGGACGCTGCGCTGGGCAGCGCGACCGCCGACCTGCTCGGTAACGCCGACGTCCGGCTGCGCGCCTTCGCCGAGCATGGCTTCACGCCGCGGACGGTCCAGTCGCTGCGCGCGATTCCGGAGGTCATCGCCGCGGCGCCGGTCTCCGAACGCCGGTTGGTGGTCCATACCGATCCCGGCGAGGACGAGAAGGTGTTCTCGCTCCTCGTGGTCGGGATCGACCCCGAGATCGACGCCCGTGTCCGGGAGCCGCGTCTGACCGCGGGCGTCCCGCTCTCGACCGACAGTGGGACCGATGCGCTCGTGCCGGCTTCATGGGCCGCACGCAACGGGCTCGAGCTCGGCGACCATCTGCGGCTCGACGGTCGCCGGGCGGGCATGCCTCCGCTGCGGATCGTCGGGTTGATGGCGGACACCGGCTTCGCCGCGCTCGAGCGTGGCGACGTGCTGGTCATCGCGCGCTCCACGCTGGACGAGTCGTTCGAGGTCCCGGCCCCGATCCGCTACATCGACCTCGACCTGGGCCGCGGCGACGTGTCGGCCGCCGTGTCCCGCGTGACCGAGGGCCTCGACGAGCCCTTCATCGTCGAGACGGCGGTCGAGGCCGCCGAGCGGTTCGCATCGGCGCAGGCCAGCTTCGGCAGCGTCGCCTTCCTGTTCGGGTTGGTGGCCATGGTGGTCGGCGCGTTCCTGGTCGGCAATACGCTGGCCATGACGGTAGGGGAACGGACCCGTGAGCTGGGGCTGCTTCGGGCGGCGGGCACCACGTCGAGACAGGTACTGGGGCTGGTGCTGCGGCAGGCGATGGCGCTGGGCGTCGCCGGCAGCCTGCTGGGGCTCGTGACCGGCGTCGCGCTAGCCGCCGGCATGATCGGGTTCCTGTCCTCCACGCGGGCGGCGCTGGTGGTGGGCCTGCCGCTGCCGCCGCTCGGCCTGCTGCTGGCCTTCGTGCTCGGGCTGGGCGTGACGCTCGCGGGCGCCGTCCTGCCCGCGTTGCGGGCAGCGCGCCTCTCCCCGCTGGCCGCGCTCCGCCCCGTGGCACAGCCGACGGCCGGCCTCGGAGAGCGGCTCCGGACACTGGTGGTCGCCCAGCTGGTGGTCGTGGGCGCCGGCATCCTGTTCTTCCCGATCGAGCGGGCCGGCACACCGCTGCTCCCGATCGTCCTGTCGCTGGCGGTACTCATCGGCGGCGCGGTGGCCACCGCCTACGTCCTGGAGCCGATGGGCAAGGTCGTCGGCCGCCCGTTCGAGTGGTTCTTTGGTGCCCAGGGGCTGCTCGGGCGCGCCAACCTGTCGAGAGACCGCGTGCGGACCGGGTTGACGGTCGGGGCCATGATGATCGCGCTGGCTGCCGTCGTCGCGCTTGGCACGGTGGCCGAATCGGCACGCGCCGGTGCCGAGCGCTGGGTCGCCTCCATCCTGCCCGGCGGCAACGCGATCCGCAGCAGCGTGCCGCTCGACGTCGAGACCTATCGACCCACCTTCGAGGCGACACAGGGGCTCCAGGTCGCCAGCCCGGTCCTCGAGCTGCCGGCCGTGCGCGTGGAGGAGGATGCGCAGGAGGAGGTGATGCTTGCCGGCATCGACCCGAACGTGTTCCAGGACGCCGGCGCGCTCATCGTGACCGGCGCGGCACGCGCCGATGCCTACGCCGAGCTGCGCAACGGTGGCGCCGTGCTGGTGCCGGCCTCCTTGGCCGCCCGCGAGGGAATCGAGGTCGGCGGGGTTCTCGCCCTCGGCCAGCCCGGCGGCGAGACGGGCGACTTCACGGTGGCCGGCATCGTCGAGTACACGATCCCCTCGCGCACGCCCGACGGCGCGCTGCTCGTCTCGGCCGCCGATGCGCGCGATCGGTTCGCGGTGACCTCGGCGTCGCTATGGGTCATGGTCCCGCAGCCCGGGATCGCCTCCTCCGTGTTCTCGGCGGCGGTTGGCGAGACGGCGACGCAGCTGGCCGCGCAGCGATTGACGGCGGGCGACCTCGCAGGCGACCTCGGCAGGTCGCTCGATCGCCTGTTCGGTCTCTTCGACGTGCTGGCGCTCATCGCGGTCGTCATCGGCGCACTGGGGATCGTCAACACGCTGGGCATCGGGATCAGTGAGCGTGTGCGCGAGATCGCCATCCTGCGCTCGCATGGCATGACCGTCGGGCAGGTACAGGCCATGGTCGTCGCCGAGGCGGCCATCATGGGGGCCATCGCCGGCGTGCTGGCCATCGTCAGCGGGCTGATCGTCGCTTTCGCCCTTGTCAACGGCGGCGCTTCCGCCGACCTCGGTGGCGGGCTGCGACTGCCGTGGGGACTCCTCGTCGCCGTCGTGCTGGTCGGCACCGGGGTGGCGGCGCTCGCCGGGATCTATCCTGCGCGCGTGGCGGCATCGCTCCCCATCGTCCGCCATCTCAAGCAGTTCGAATAGGAGGACCGATGCGCTTCTGGGAGGCATCCGCCGGCCGCGCTTTCGTCGGCCGCCTCGACACCGGCTCGGACATGGTCAGCGAAATCGAGCGGTTTTGTGCCGAGCAGAGCATCCTGGCAGCGCAGGTGACCGTCATCGGGGCTGTTCGGAGGGCCCGATACGCGTATTACGAGCAGACCGATCATCGCTATCTCGAGCTGGCGTCGTCCAGCCACCATGAGATCGTCGGCTTCATCGGCAACGTTTCCATGCGCGAGAACCGGCCCTTCTTGCACGCCCACGCCACCTTCGCCGATGTGTCGGGTGCGACCGTCGGGGGTCATCTCCTTCCCGGCTGCGAGGTCTTTGCCGCCGAGATCATGATCCGAGAGCTTGGCGACGTCTCGCTCGTTCGCCGGCACGACCAGGGGACCGGCCTGGCCCTGTGGTAGACGGCTCGGGTTGCATTGGAGGCCCTCCCGGCAGCCCGCGCGTTCAGCGGCCGCTCGAGTAATCGAGCGCCGGCTGGAGGACCTCGGCCGGTCGCGTGAGCGCCTCGAACGCCGCAGCGACCTCCTCCACGGGCAGCGTCATCCGGGGCAGCCCGCCGAGGCTGACCGCGCCGCTCCTTGCGAGCTCGATGATCCGTTCTCGAAGGAGCTCCAAACTGGTCGTCCGGTGCAGGTTGCCGATCTGGCCGCAGACAATTCGCACCCCGTTGTGATGGAACTCGTCCCCGAGCAGCAGCCCTCGACCCTCGCCCTGGTAGAAGCCGACGGCCACCACGAGGCCCTGGCGGCGGACGACCCGAATGGCCTCGTGAAGGGCATGGGTCGAGCCGCTGCACTCCCAGGCCACGGCGATGCCCTCCGATCCACATTGGCGCTTCAGGGTTGCCGCCACGTCGCTCCCCTCGGCCGCGACCGTGTTGAGGCCAAGGCTCTCGGCAATGGCCAGGCGCTCCGGGAGCCGGTCGACGACGTGCACCTCGGCGCCATCTGCGGCCGCCACCTGGGCGGTGATGAGCCCCACCGGCCCTGCGCCAAAGACCACGGCCGCGCCATCGACATGCTCACGTTCGCCGAAGGCCACGGCGTTGACGCAGATCGGCCCCATCTGTCCGATGTCGACGCCGTCGTCCCAGCTCAGCTCGTCCGGCAGCCGTTGTGCGCCCGCGCGCTCGGCCGGCATCGCGGTCAGCTCGGTGTGCCGCCAGGTCCCGTACACGCGCGTGCCCTCCGGCACCTCAGTCGTGCCGCTGTCGACGACGAGCCCCGCCGCCCGGTAACCGAAGGTGATCGGGTAGTGCAGCGACGGCTCGGCCGCCTCGAATAGCCGGAGGTCCGCGTTCCAGCGCCTGTGGAGATACACGTTCGACGCGTCTTTCCCGTAGAAGGTCATCTCCGTCCCGGGGCTTATGACGCTTCGAACCGTGGCGATCCTGACCTGGCCGGCCGGCAGCGGGGCAGGGTCATACGATCGGCATTCGACTGCGCCGGACGACACGATCTGCACCGTCCGGCCGCCGATCTCGCCGCGACTCCGCAGCTCCTCCACGGTCGGCATCAGCGGTTTGCCCTCCAGCGGCATATCGCCCCTCCGTTTGCATCGGCGCAAGTCGTCCGAAACCCCAAAGAAACAGTGTGCCGTCCGGCGACAGGCGGTACGCCGATAGAGGCTTGACTTCGATCGGCACTCATCGCCCGGATTTCGCGCGAGTGTCCTGCGGAGCAGATGCGCGCGCTGCAACGTCCATGGCGCATCGAGCGGCCTCTGGCGGCCGGTCGACGTCGTCGCGCACATGGTCGCCTGTGCTGAAGCTGATCTGCCCTAGCCCCTCGTCTTGGTCAGCATTCATCACTCCTTGTGAGCCGACGCCGAAGGGTTGCGCGCCCCGTGTCTTGGCGTGTGAAGAGCTGGCGATGTCGATACATGAGGGCCCTTGCCGGAGCGAGGGCCCTCATCACGCGGCCTTGGATCAGTCGGTCATTCAGTCAGTCGGTTTTCGTCGGCCTCTGGACCGAAGTCAAGCTGTGCGGGGCTTCCGCTCGAACGCAACGCGGTCGCGGATTCACTTTGGGCCACGTCGACCTTGGTCCGGGAGAAGGTCAGCACGGCGTGCGCGATTGCGTCCGACATCTCGTCGAGTGCCTTGACGGCGAGACCCGGCGACGTCGCTCCCGTGCCGCTGCCCGTGCCAGCGAATGTGTCGCAGGCGAGGTGGTAGCACGGGTCGTACTGGGCACCGGCGGTGCCCCCGTACGTAGCGGCCTGCGCCGCCGTCTTGATGCCCTCCGCCCCTGTGAATAGGCCCCCGGCGGGGATGCCGGCCTCGATGAACGGGCCATAGTCGGACCGACCGCTGAAGAGCGTTGGTTCATTCGCCTGCCCCTGACTGTTGAAGTAGTCGACGAAGACGCTTTCGATGAACGCGGAGCCTGGGGGACCGATCGCTCCAGGACATCCGGTGGCCGGCGGGGTGGTCTCGCACATCGAGTTGTCGCCGTCGTACACGAAGCGGACGTAGTTCGGCGAACCGACCATGTCGAAGTTGAGCATCAGCCCGATGTCGTCGCGCTGATCCTGGCTCAGGGTGCTGACGTAGTGCCTCGAACCGAGCAATCCGAACTCCTCGGCCCCGAACCACATGAAGCGCAGCTTGTTGCGGGTCTCGCGACCCTGCGCCGCATACACCTCGGCGATTTCGAGCAACGCCGCGGATCCCGAGCCGTTGTCGTTGATGCCCGGGCCACGAGTGACGCTGTCGAGATGAGCTCCCACCACGACCACATTGTGTGGATCGCCATCCGGCGTCTCAGCGATGACGTTGCGAGTGGGCCGGTTTTCATTGATGCGATCGACGCGGACCCGGGCAGTACTCCCGGTCGCGCCGTTGGCGACACCATTGGCAAGGTCGTTCCCAATCGCCTGGAGGGTTCCGATGATCGCGGTGCTGTGGGCCTGCGGTGCCGAGAGGGTTCCCGCCAGCTGTCCGGGCTGGTTGTTGAAGACAACGGTCGCGGCTGCCCCGGCTGCCGCGGCCATCTGGCTCTTGATGGCGAAGGTGCACCCGCCACGCTGAACGAGCGCAATCTTGCCGGCCGGGAAGCCTACGTAATCGCTCGCCTGGCACCCACTCGTAGAGGTCAGTGGTGCGGCGAAGTTGATGTCGACGGCGACGAGGTCCCCGGTGACATCGCCATTCGGCGAGTACGTCATCGACGAGTAGTCAACGCCGTCCACGTAGGTGACCTGATCAGGAGACACCTGCTGAAACACTGGTGGCGTGCGATCCGCGTTAAACGGGAAGATGAACTCCTGGAAGCTCACCTCGTAGCCGGCAGCGGTCATCGTGTCGTAGACGTATTGCGCCGATGCGTCATATCCCCCGGTCCCGCCCGAGACGCGGTTGCCGCCGAACGTATCGGCGAACCCCTGGAGGACCAGCTGGTGCTGCCGGATGCCTTCGACGGTGACCGCCCTGCGGAATCCTCTCGACTCGTTGATGTCGGTCGCGCTCGCCATCGGGACGGCGAGCGTTAACACGAGCAGTGTGGCGAGGGTCACCGATGAGATGCGTCGGGTGGGCCGATTGCCTGTCATGGACACCTCCGCGCTTGCCCCCCAAATTGAGCCTTGGCGTTCAGGACGAACCACTACTGGGTCGCCCGCATGGCCGGAAGACGCTACGACGTTCAGTCAGCGTGCCACGTGCGCGTCGGTAGCACAAGCGTGATCCTGCACAGTTTGTGACCATCGCGGGCCCTGCAGAGTCGCCCTGAGCACGTGCTACCGCGGAGTTCAATGCTCCCTGGAGCGGAGATCCTGCTCAATCGCTGGCTGGTGCCGGCTGCCCAAGTTTGGCTAAGGAGGCCTGTCGTCCCGCACGCCAGGACCGGCCCGACCACGCGCTGGACACGGCCGCTATCGTTGCGGGTAGTCAACATCGGTCATGTAGGGATCGGGCCGCCCACACGAGGGGCTAGTTGGCGAGTGCCCACACGAACGTCGTGCAAGGGTCACAGCCCAGAGCCGTGCGCTCATCGCGGCGTCAACACGCAAGAGGTCGAAATGACGGTGCATCGACTGCGTCATCGACGTGATCGCGCCGCCCTGGCCCGCGTGCCCGATCGTCCTCCAGCGGTATCGCTGATCCAGCGGCAAATCGAAAGCGCACGCCAGGTCGGCGTTGCGGTGGACGAGTTGGACGCGCAACACGTCCGGCTGCATTACGACGCTCGAGATCGAGATGCATGGCTCGCTGTTGATGACCTCTGCGACGCCGTGCGGGGTCGCTCCACCGTTGAGGGCGACCGGTCATTCGAGTCAGCACCTGGCAACTGGCTCGTCATCCACTTCGACTACGGTGCGTGCGGGTTAGAGCTTCGCCCGGGCGTGCCGGAGAACGGCCGCAACTCAGGACCGCGATAGTCGACGAGGCCGACGCCATAGAGAGTCGCCGCGGTCCGGTACCGACGTCCTGTGCGGGGCGAGGTCATGCCCAGAGCACGTCCCTCGCCTCTTCCGTGGTGCGCTCGTCACATACGTGATGGCCAGCCATGGACATTCTGACCCCGTCTCCCTCAGGTGAGTCGCCTGCCTCGCGGGACCTGAGCCAGGCGACCCCTCGCTTGTGCAGTGGGTGTACGCTGGCTACCGCGGCCCGAGCGAACCGATGAGTGTGACGTGCCTCGGAGATGTTCGATGCAGCCCGTCAGCGTACAGATCATCACCTACGCGCCGACGACGTTCCGCCACTGCCAACATTGCGAGCTGGCGTTTGAGAGAGTCGGAATCGCCGAGCACGTGCAGCGCGAGGCCGCTTCCAGCGCCCTGCCGGACAGCCTGGCCCTCGAGTACCAGGAAGTATCGGACTGGATCCATCGGCTCACGGAACGCCATCCCGGCCGGCTGGCCCTGTCCGTCATCGACGCAGCCTCGATCGAGGGGGTGTGGAAGTCGCTGCGCCACCGCGTGCGCCGCTACCCGGCCACCATCGTGGCCGGGCGGGAGACGGCAATCGGTACCGATTTCGGTGCCCTCGATCGCATCATCGACCGCCACGTTTCGGCTGCGGGCGGCGGAGGAGGAGCCTAGCGGCGAGATCGTGCGGCGAGGCGTGGCGGCGGGCGAGGCAGGCTCGTCGGCCGGACAGCCGACCGCATCCGTTGTGCGTGCTCGGTGGAGACGGGAGGGTTGTATATGAGTTCCCTGTGGATCGTGGTCATCGGCGCGGTGGTCATCTACCTCGCCTACAACTTCTACGCGCGCCGCATCGACAGGGTCGTGATCCAGTCGGACCCGAAGCGGGCCACGCCGGCCACCATGTACATGGACGGCGCCGACTTCATGCCGACCAGCCGCTTCGTCCTGTACGGCTACCACTTCAAGTCGATCGCCGCCGCCGGCCCCATCGTGGGCGTCATCACCGCCGCGAACCTGTGGGGTTGGCTGCCGTCGATCCTGTGGCTCATGATCGGCGTCACCTTCATTGGCTGGGCCAGCGACTACAGCGCAATCATGATGAGCGTGCGGAACGACGGGAACTCGCTGTCGGCGATCTCGTACCGGCTGATCAGTCCACGCACGCGGACGATTCTGTTCGTGTTCATCTTCTTCTATCTCCTCCTCATCGGCGGCGCCTTCGTGGGAATCATGGCGGCCGTCCTGGATGCCAGGCCGGACGTACCGTTCGGGATCCTGGTGCTGGCGGCGATGGGGATGCTGGGTGGCTACCTCATCTACCGCAAGCGGGTCGACCTGATCCAGGTGACCGGCCTGATCGTGGCGAGCACGCTGCTGGCCATGGCGCTCGGTCCGCTGGGAGTGACCTTCTCATCGGACGCGCCACCGTCGTGGGAAACCGGGCCGGTGAGCGGCGTCGTCAGGGGGATCAACACGGCGCTGAACGGCGGCGGCCCGCTCTACACCGTCGTCGATCCCACGAACGCTGATCCGCGCATCCCACCTCCAAACCCGGATACCGGCGAGCGCCCGCAGACGGCGAACTATGACCCGGCCACCGGCGCGGTCAATGTGTTCCCGTCGTTCCTGTTCTGGTGTGTGTTCCTGCTCGCGTTCAGCTACCTGGGCACCAACATGGCGATCTGGCGGTTCGCTCAGCCGGTGAACTACATCGGCTTCTGGATCACCGCGTTGACCATCGGCCTTTCGGCCGTCGGGGCCATCCTGGCGCCGTTCCTCCGTCCGGAGGTGGCCGCGTTCAAGCTCGATGCGTTCACCGGCTTCGCTCCCGAGGTCGCCACCGGCGCCATCCAGACGCTGTGGCCGATGCTTTTCGTGACGATTGCCTGCGGTGCCATCTCCGGGTGGCACGCGCTCATCGGTTCGGTGGGTACCGCTCGACAGCTCCAATACGAAACCGACGCGCTGCCCGTCGGCGGTGGCGGCATGTTCAGCGAAAACACGCTGGGGCTCCTGTCATTGACGGCCGTGGCAATCGCCGGCGGCGCCGGAGCGGGGGCATTCGCCGCGGGCGTCGGCAACCTGCTCAACGTGGCGAGCTTCGGGCTGGTGCCCCTCTCTTTCGGCACCGCACTCGGATTCGGCGCATTCGTCGTGATCGTGCTGACCGTCGTGCAGCTCGTCTTTCGCGTGATGCGCGTGACGCTCGGCGAGTGGCTGGGCGACACGTGGGTCGGCTTCAAGAACCAGCACATCGCCACGATTATCTCCTCGATCCTGGTCCTGGGCTTGGTGCTGTCCGGCACGTGGGTCTACCTGTGGCAGCTCTTCGGCGCATCGAACCAGCTGCTGGCGGCGCTCAGCCTGCTGCTCGTCACCCTCTGGCTGGCGTCCACGCGGCGGAATCCGGCCTATGCGGGGATTCCGATGCTGTTCATGTACGTCACCACCGTGGCGGCCAGCCTGGTGACCGCCTATAACCTGTACGTCACGATCGTGAACCGCGAGGGTTCGGCGGCGATCTCGGTTCTCGGGGCCTGGGCCATGATCGCGGTCTCACTGCTGCTCGTCATCGCGGCACTGCTCATCGCCTTCGATGGGTGGAAGGCCTGGGGGCGCTATCGGGCCATGCCGGCCGAGCCGGCTCCCGCGCCGGCGCCACCGACCGCTTGAGCTCCCGTCGACCCTATTCGGGTGGTCCGGACCCCTGCCCGGACCACCCGTTTGCTCTCAGTTCGGTGCGACGCTTCGCGCGACGTCTTGGACAGCCTCGATCAATGGTCGCGAGCCGACGCC
>JALZDF010000040.1 GCA_030862645.1 Chloroflexota bacterium | reverse complement strand
TGACGTTCGATGACATGTTGTCCTGGTAGATGTTGAACATCGTGTTCGGGAAGAGCCAGTAGTAGAGCGCGGAATCCTCGGCACCCGGCTGGCGGAGATATCGGCGGTCGACCCCGATCTCCTCGCCCGGCTTCAGCTCACGGATCGGCGCGTGCTGCTTCGAGTAGTAGCGGAACTCCTCGACCCGATAGGAGTCGTAGTCGAGTTCCTTGTACAGCTGCGGATGCGCGATCGGCAGGTGGTAGCCCTCGAGGTAGTTGTCGACGTACACCTTCCAGTTGCACTCGACCACGTAGTCGCGGCGCTCCATCAGCCGCATTCGGTCGACGTCGTAGCCGGCCCGGGCGACCTCGGTGGGTATGGCACCCATCATCTCGGCCAGCGGAGGCGCCGAAGCGTCCAGGTTGACGAACACGAATGGGCCCCAGGTCTCGACCCGGACGGGCACGAGCCCGAAGTCCTCCTTCCTGAAGTCCTCGGTGGCCTCCATCTCGGGGCAGGCGCGGAGCGTGCCGTCGAGGCCGTACGTCCAGCCGTGGTATCGGCACTGGAGCGACTTGCGATTGCCCTTCGACAGCGCGACCTGCCCGGCCCGATGACGGCACACGTTATAGAACGCGTTCAGCTGCCCATCCTGCGCATGGGTGATGACGATGGGCTCGTCGAGGACATTGACCGGGACGAAATCGCCGATGCGCTGGAGCTCATCCGTGCGCGCGACCAGCTGCCAGGTGCGACCGAAGATTCGATCCTTCTCGGCTTCCAGGATGTCCGCGTCGATGTAATAGCGGGAGGGCAGGGTCGCGGCACGGCTCAGCGGTGGCGGCGCCTGCATCGGCCGCTCGGTGGTCGTCATGGCGAGGAGTGTACCGATGCCGCCGATTTTCTTGCCGCGCGCGGCGGCGAAGTGCTACAACGTGCCGACCGAAACTGGATGGTTGGACGTCGCAACGTCATCGGCGTGCCCGTTTGAAGGAGAATTCATGGATACCATTCGACGCCTCTCGGTCTTTCCGATCGCGTTGATCGTGCTTGCTGCCTGCCAGCCCCCCGCTGGCGAGTCCCCGGCCGAGTCGGCAGCCGAATCCGCCGCTGAGTCGGCGGCCGCATCGGAGCCGGCGGAGAGTGCTGGTACGGGCGCTACCGGATGTGACGCCGCCTCCGGGGACGACCTGCTGGCGCAGATCTGTGAGGCGGGCGTGATTCTGGTCGCCACCGATCCCGCTTACCCGCCGCAGTCCGAGCTGCTCCCCGACGGCACGTTCGAGGGCTTCGACATCGACGTCGCGAACGAGATCGGAGAGCGGCTGGGGGTGGATGTCAGGTTCGAGACGCCGAACTTCGACGAGGTCGTTGCCGGCAGCTGGTCGGGTCGCTTCGACATCTCGGTCGGCTCGGTGACGGTCACCGAGGAACGCGAGGAGGTCCTGGGCTTCACGCAGCCGTACTACTTCACGCCCGCGCAGATGCTGGCCACGACCGCATCAGGTATCACCGACCTCGAAGGCCTTGCGGGCATGACGGTCTGCGTCGGCGAGGCGACCACGTACCAGTACTGGCTGGAAGGGACGCTGACTCTCGCCGGTGGTGCGCCCGAACCGAGCGAGCCGCCCGAGGGTGTCCAGGTCACGACCTTCTCGACCGACACTGAGTGCGCCGATTCGGTCGCTTCCGGCCGGACGGACTTCGAGGGCTGGCTAACCTCGTCCACGACGGCGGCGAACGCCATTGCCGAGGGAGCCGAGTTCGTGGAAGTCGGCGACCCGGTCTTCTACGAGCCGCTGTCCGTGGCGGTCGACCTGTCTGCCGAGGGTCATGAATCGCTGCTCGCGGAGCTCGACCGGATCGTCGGCGAGATGCACGAGGACGGGACGCTGACTGGTTTCAGCGAGACGTGGTTCGACGGGCTCGACCTGACCACGCAGGAATAGCGACGGTCAGGCTCCAGCGTTAGGGGCGGGGACGCAAAGCGTCCCTGCCCATACATCCCGGAGGTCGCATGGTCGCGGGTATCGGCGAGCCCGAGCGGGCGCAGATCCTGGTCGACATTGACAGGGCCCAGTCGGGCCAGCGACGCCGTTCGCGCCTGATCTTCATCGGCGTCTGGGCCGCCATTCTCGCCGGCATCGCCGCGGCCTTTGCGTCCACGGGTAACACGGACGTCGAGTGGATCGGCGAATGGGCGCCGTACATCCTCGGTGGCACAGGCATCACGGTCCTGGTGTGCGTCCTCTCCATTCTGCTCGCCGTCGTGCTCGCCATCTTCGGCGCCCTGGGACGTATCTCGACGAACTCGGTTGCCTACGCCGTCTCATCGTTCTACGTCTCGCTCGTCCGAGGCACGCCGCTGCTCGTCCAGATCTACATCATCTACTTCGCCCTGCCGACGATCCATCCGATCCTCATCCTGGACGCGATCCCGGCGGGAATCATCGCCCTGGGCTTCAACTACGGCGCGTACATGACCGAGATCTTCCGCGCCGGGATCCAGGCCGTCCCGCGCGGACAGCGCGAAGCGGCCGAGGCGCTGGGCATCCCGAATCGGCTGGTCTTCCGGCGGGTCGTCCTGCCGCAGGCGGTCCGGATCGTGACGCCCGCCATCGGCAACGAGTTCATCGTCATGATCAAGGACTCGGCATTGGTGTCGATCATCGGCGTGCAGGAGCTGCTCTGGCGTGCCGAGACGTCCGGGCGCCCCGCGCTGAACATCCTGGAGGCCTTCTTCATCGCCGCCATCGTGTACTGGGTCCTCACGATTGTCTTCAGCTTCTTCCAGGGGCTGCTGGAGAAACGCATGGCCAGGGGAGACCGATGACCGAGTCGCCCCTCCCCGACTTCGGGGCGCGTCCGGCGACGCCGGAGAGCGGCTATGACAGACGCGCGATGCTTCCGTCGCATGTCGGCGATCCCATCGTTCGCGTCCAAGCGCTCGAGAAGTACTTCGGGGACAACCACGTCCTGAGGGGCGTCGACCTCGAGGTCCGTCAGCGCGAGGCGGTGATGATCATCGGCCGATCGGGATCCGGGAAGACGACCCTGCTTCGCTGCATCAACTTCCTCGAGGAGCCGACCGTCGGAGCGGTCGAGATCGATGGCCTTCGATTGGAGGCGGAGCCGCTGCGAGCCCGCAGCGGGCGCCACCAGGAGCAGATCCGCCAGATGCGGCTCCGCGCCGGGATGCTCTTCCAGGACTTCAACCTGTTCCCGCACATGAACGTGATCGCAAACTGCGTCGAGGCCCCCACGCGGGTGCTGAACCTGCCTCGTGCAGAGGCAACGCAACGGGCCGAGTACTACCTCGAGGTTGTCGGGCTCATCGACAAGCGCGACGAGTACCCGTCGCGACTCTCGGGTGGCCAGAAGCAGCGTGTCGCAATCGCGCGGGCACTCTGCATGGAACCGAAGGTCCTGCTGTTCGATGAGCCGACGTCGGCGCTCGACCCGGAGCTGATCGGCGAGGTGCTGCGGGTCATGGAGGATCTCGCCCACGGCGGCACGACGATGATCGTGGTGACCCACGAGATGCACTTCGCCCAGGAAGCGGCCGACCGCGTGGTCTTCATGGAAGATGGGCGGATCATCGAGCAGGGACCGCCGGAGCAGATCCTCGACAACCCTCGCCACGAGGCGACGACCCGGTTCCTGAGGCGCTTCCTGGATCGGTAGCTGCCGCGCGCTGCAGCCCGCGAACCAGGCGCCTCAGAGAACGCCGACCTCCGCCCTGCCAGCGCGACGAGCCTCCGCGCGGCGACGGAGCGGGAAGGCGATGTCGCGCAGGACGACGTCCGCCACCGCCACCAGCGGGATGGCGATGATGCCGCCGACAATGCCGGCGATCGAGGTCCCCGCCACGACGCCGAGGAGCACCGCGATTGCCGACAGGTTCACCACTCGGCCATGGATGTAGGGGGTGATCAGCGAGCCTTCGAGCTGCTGGAGGACCACCAGCCAGAGCGTCATGAGCAGGGCCACGCCCGGCGACACGGTGAGCGCCACCAGCACGATCGGCCCGCCGGCGATGAACGCCCCGGCCAACGGAATCGAGGCGGTGATGAAGCTCAGCGCCCCCAGCGGCACGGCGAACGGAACGCCCAGCACCAGCATGCCGGCGGCGGACCCGAAGCCGATGATCGCCATCACCAGCAGCTGCCCGCGGACGTAGGCGCCGAGCCGCAGCAGCGCGTTGCGCGTGACGCCCAGCATGGCCTCTCGGTCGCGGTCGTCCACGAACTCGAGTCCCCACCCCCGCACCCGGTCGCGCTCGATGAGCATCAGCGCCGACAGGAAGACGACGATCAGCGCATTGGTCACGATCCCCAGCAGCGTCAGCGGCACGCTCAGCAGCGACCCGATCTGCGGCAGTGCGCCCTGCGCACCGGAGGTCATGCTGTCGACGAGCTCCTCGCCCGATCCGGCGCCCGCGATGCCATCGATCAGGGATATGGCCCCGGCCCGCAGGTCGGCGGCGATGCGCGGCGCGTCATCGGCGAATTGCACCGCCTCGCGGACCAGCGGCGGAAAAATGAGGAAGAGCACCAGCGAGAAGGCGCCGATGAGCAGCACGTACGCCAGCAGCACGGACAGCACCCTCGGCAGCCCGCGCTCGAAGAAGCGGACGGCGCCATGGAGTCCGGCCGCCAGCAGGATGGCGAGGAAGACGAGGATGAGCAGAAGCCGCAGCTGGTAGAGCAGGAACGCGACGAGCGCCACGCCCAGCACCACCACGCTGGCCCGGAAGGTGATGCCGGCCACGCTCTGCGGTTCGACTGGCTCCACAGCCGTGATCGTGCTGACCGCGGGTGGTCGCGCGACCAGCCGTCCGACTGTTCCGCGCCACAGGGCACCGGGAAGTCGCGATAGGCCGGCGAAGAGGCGGCGGATCATCGGCGCCATTGTGACAAGTTCGCGTGTGGCACAGTTGCCTCCCATGCTGACCGTCTCCCGCCTCTCGATCACGCCGGTCCGCGGCCTTCGCCTTCAGCACCCCCGTGCGGTCCATGTGGACAGCCACGGCGTCTCCGACGATCGCCGCTACCTGATTCTCGGCCCGGACGGTCGCATCTTCGACGGGACCAAGCTCGGGCTGCTGGTCCAGCTGACGGCCGAGCTGATCCACGACCCCGAGCGCCTATCGATCGCCTTCCCCGACGGTTCAGTGGTGGCAGACGAGATCGAGCTCGGTTCGGCGATGACGATCACGGTCTACTCGCGGAAGTTCGCCGTGCGTCCCGTCCTGGGTCCGTGGGCGGATGCCCTGTCGGCCTGGGCCGGAAAGGAGCTGCAGCTGGTCCGGGTGGAGCGCACGGATGGCGCGTTCGACCGCCATCCTGTCTCGATCGTCTCGAGCGCATCGGTGGAGGAGCTCGGGCGGCACGTCGAGCCGCCGCGAGCGGTGGATGCTAGGCGCTTCCGAATGCTGGTCGAGGTCGCCGGAGCATCACCCCACGAAGAGGACGAGTGGCTCGGGCAGCAGGTCGGGATCGGCGAGGCTCTCGTGCTGGTCACCAAGCGGGATGCCCGGTGCGTCATCACCACCCAGGACCCGAACACCGGCCATCGCGACATCCCGACGCTTCGCGTGATCAAGTCGTATCGCGGGCTCCGCGACGGAAAGCACCTCGACTTCGGCGTCTACGCCGACGTCCTGCGCTCCGGTGAGATTCGGGTGGGAGCCCCCCTATCCCTGATCAGGAGCGGCGGCTGATTCCGTATACCTGGGCCCGCGGCAGACGCGCCGCCTCGTCCTCAGCCCTGACACGGTCGCGTGCGGGCTGGAGCGCGATCGGCTGATCGGCCGGAGCGCCGCCCTCCCGCGCGATCAGCCAGCGCAGCCCAACCGCGGTCAGCGTCGCCCCACCGGCCCTGCCCGGCTCGATGAACGGCGCGACGACCATGCGACGGCGCGCGAGAGCCTCGACTGCCAGCTGGATGCGAAACGGCTCGAGACCGAGCTCGTCGGCGAGCGGCGCAAGGTCGACCGTCTGGTTCGGAAATCGCCGCACGAAACGGAGGATGGCAGCGTCCAGCTGCGCGCCGTCGGTCGGCGCACCGGCGGCGGAAACCGCCGCGGCATCGCTGGCGGCCGGCTCGACGGTGGTGCTGGGATCGGCCGGCTCAGGCGGCTTTGCCTTCCTGGCGCGCTTGGTGTTCACGGTCGACAGGATAGCAAGCGCCGGCGCGTACACTGCGGCAGTCGTGACCCAGCTCGACCCGTATGCCGTCCTGGGCGTTGCCCGCACCGCCTCGCGCGACGAGATCGCCCGCGCCTATCGGCGTCTGGCGAAACAGCATCATCCGGATGCCGGAGCACCCCTCTCCCAGCACTCCATGGTGCGTCTCAACGAGGCGTGGCACACCCTCTCCGATCCGGCGCGCCGCGCCGGTTGGGACCGAGCGCACGCAATCGCCATACCTCCCACCTGGCCCCTTCCGAATGCCGAACCGACCCGACGCCCACGCGACGTTGCGCGACCGCCGCCATCGCGCATGGACTCCGGTTGGGTCGTGACCGGCGTGGTGGCGACCGTCGCGGGGTTGCTGGCCGTGCTGATGATCGGCCTCACCGTCGCATCGGCACCCCCCGACGGCCGGCTCCGGTTCGAGGGCGCCGACCTCAGCTTCGCCTATCCGGCGGACTGGATCCTGGCCCCCGGTGAGGGATTCGATCCTGCCGACCACCGCGTGGTCGCCCACGTCGTGACGTTCGGCGTGGAAGCCGATCAGCTCTGCACCCGGTTCGGGCGGCTGTGTGCCCTCACCGGCGACGCCATTCCGGCGGGCGAAGCCTCGATCATCATCACCGCCTGGCGTGGGGGCACGCCACCGGAGCCCGAGCCCGTACGGTCACGGCCATTCGGCCTGGACGCCGATGCCATGATCGCCGGCCGGCCGGCAGCCACCGAGATCCGCGAAGTCGATGCCGACAGTGCCATCGCCTGGTGGCAGCTCAGCCCGCCCGGCTTTCCGGACCGATGGATCGAGGTCCACGCCGAGGTTGCCGGCCAGGCGCTCGAACGGACGGAGATGATCGACCGCATCGGCGCGATGCTCGAGTCCGTGGACTTCGCGGGTTCCTAGGCGAGCCGCTCCTCGGCCGAAGAACGAAGCTCGGCGGTGACCGGCACGCCCGCCGCGCTCCGCAGAGCCTCCGACAGCCGTTCGTCCCACGCCACACGGTCCGGCAGCCGGACCTGGCGCGCCGCGCCCGCGACGGAGATGGAGAGCACCACGGGCAGCGGGCCCGGACGGGCCGCCAGCGCACTCTTGACCGTCTCGATCGCACCCAGCAGCCGGTCCATCGGCACGTCGTCCCCGATCGAGATGCTCACCGTGGCAGCCGACGCCTCGGGCGCCGACTGGATCGGCACGGCGTCCACCGGCGCGGGTGTCTCCTCGGCCGGCTCGGGTGCACCGATGACCTCGGCCACCTCCGGTTCCACGACCGCGACCGCGGCCGGCGTCGGCGGCATGATAGCGATCGGCTCCCGAGCGTCAGCTGGTGCGGCCCACACCCCCTGCGCGCGGTCCGCCGGCTTCTCCCACCGGCGGCCGCCGCGGGCGGCCAGCAGGCGGTCGCGCTCGGCACCGAAGGCGACGGGCCCCATGCGCACGGCGTCGTCCCACTGGTGCACGGCCTCGCACAGCATCTGGGGCGTCTCGTCCCGGCGATCGATGCGGCCGGTCACGAGCACGATCGAGTCATCGGCCCAGGAGGTGGCAGTCTGCTCGAAGACCTTCGGGAAAACGATGACCTCGACCGATCCCTGGAGATCTTCGAGCGTCGCCACCAGCATCGTCGAGCCCGCGCGGGTCACCACTCGGCGCGACGAGATCAGGATCCCGCCCAGCGTCACCTTGGCCTGATCGGACTCCTCGGCGAGGTCGCCGGTGTAGGCGGTGACGTAGTCCGGCAGGTCGCCGGCGATGTCGCCCAGCGGGTGCTCGGACAGGTAGAGGCCGATGAGCTCCTTCTCCCAGCGCAGGCGTTCCCGGCGCGGAATCTCGTCTCCCCCGTCGAGGTAGGCGACCGATGCGTCCGACGGCGCGGCGAAGAGGTCGAACAGCGTCGACTGGCCGGCGGCCACGTCGCGCTGATGCCGCTGCCCGTTCTCGAGGGCGGTGTCCAGCCCGGCCAGGAGCGCCCCCGCGGTCCCGAGTGACGCGACCGCGTTCGCCTTGATGAGCGATTCCATGACGCGCTTGTTCACGGTGCGCAGGTCGACCCTCTGGCAGAGATCGTCGAGCGAGCGGAAGGGCCCCGGCTCCTCCCCGCTGTCGCGGGCGGTGGTGATCGCCTCGATGGCGCCCTCGCCCACGTTCTTGATGGCGGCCAGCCCGAAGCGAATGGCCTCGGGCGCCCCGGACGCATCGGTCTCGACCGTGAAGAGGGCCAATGACTTCTGCACGTCCGGCGGCCGCACCTCGATGCCCAGCCGCCGGCACTCGGCGATGACGGCGGCCACCTTCTCGGCGCGCTCGCGGAAACCGTTCATGACAGCCGTCATGAACTCGATCGGGAAGTTCGCCTTCAGGTAGGCCGTCTGGTAGGCGATGAGCCCATAGCAGGTGGCGTGGGCCTTGTTGAAGCCGTATCGCGCGAAGGGCTCGAACTCGGCGAAGACCTTGTCGACGATGTGCGGCGGGATGCCCTTCTTCTTGGCGCCGGCCTTGAACTTGGCCTCGTGCTGGCGAAGGACGTCCTCCTTCTTCTTGCGGATCGCGTAACAGAGGTTGTCGGCCTCGGGACCGGTGTAGTCCGCCATGGCGATGGCGGCGGTCATGATGTCCTCCTGGTACACGAAGATCCCGTACGTGTCGCGCAGGGCGGGCTCGAGCGCGGGATGGAGGTACGTGACCGGCTCCTCGCCGTGCTTGCGGCGGATGTAGGCCGGGATGTTCGCCATCGGTCCCGGGCGGAAGAGGGCAACCATGGCGGCCAGGTCCCGCACCTCGGTCGGCTTGAGCTCCTTGACGTATCGGCGCATGCCCGAGGACTCGAGCTGGAAGATGCCGGTCGTCTCGCCGGTGCCCAGCAGCTCGTACGTCTTGGCGTCGTCGAGCGGCAGCGCGTCAACGTCAATGCGAGTGCCCGTGGTTGCCTCGATGAGCGAGACCGCATCGGCCAGGATGGTGAGGTTGATGAGGCCCAGGAAGTCGAACTTCAGGAGCCCCAGCGCCTCGCAAGCGTGCATCTCGAACTGCGTCATGGTGGTGCGGCCGTCGGTAGCGCGCTGGAGCGGCATGATCTCGGTCAAGGGCTCGCGTGAGATGACGATGCCGGCCGCATGGGTCGAGGCGTGCCGCGACACCCCCTCGAGCTGCTTCGCGATACCGATGAGCTTCTGCACCCGGTCGTCGACGGCCATCAGCTCGCGGAGCTGCGGTGAGGTGTCGACGGCGCGCTCGAGGGAAATGTTCAGCTCGTTTGGGACCGCCTTCGCGACGCGATCGGCCTCTGCGTAGGTCAGGCCCATGGCGCGGCCGACGTCGCGGATGGCTGCCTTCGCGCCGAGCGTCCCGAACGTGATGATCTGCGCCACCCGGTCGTCGCCGTACTTCCGCGTGACGTACTCGATTACCTCGTCGCGCCGCGAGTCCTGGAAGTCGATGTCGATGTCCGGCATCGTCACGCGGTCGGGGTTGAGGAAGCGCTCGAAGGGGAGGCCGTACTCGAGCGGATCGACGGGCGTGATC
>JALZDF010000017.1 GCA_030862645.1 Chloroflexota bacterium | reverse complement strand
GGCCAGCAGCACCAGCGCGACCAGGGGCCGGTAGACCTCGGCGGGCAGGTCGATGCTGCCGCCCACGAACGCCATCGGGATCGAGCCGGCCGCCAGCGGGACGAGCTCGCGCCACGGCAGGTGCCCGGCGCGGGCGAATCGCACCACCACGATGCTGGCCACGAACAGGTTGAGCACCAGCGCGGTCGGTCGCATGGTGGATGGCGCCACGCCGACGAGCGCCATGGCCGCCAGGTAGGCCGATGCGCCGGCGTGTCCCACGCTCGAATAGAGCAGCGCGGCCGCGAAGAAGAGCGCTGCCAGCAGGAGCGCGTCGGGGGTCATCCCGCGGTGGCGGAGGGGTCGTCGCGGCGGAGCAGGATGCCGAGGTACGCCTTCCAGGGCCCCACCTCGGCGTCGTGGGAGCCGGCCATCCCGGCGAAGATCTGGGAGACGTGATCGAGGTCGTGGACGGCCCAGGTGGCCAGCAGCTCGCGCAGGGTCACCTCGCCGAGCGACGGATGCATGCCCCGCCGGTCGAGATCGTCTTCGGTCACGAGCTCCTCGAGGCGGGCGAGGTTCTCGGCCCGCAGGCGAGCGAAGTGCTCGACGAGTTCGTCCAGGCTCGCGTCGGTGTCGCGGTCGGTGTGGGCGAATCGGTCGAACTTGTCGAAGGGCACGTCGGTGCCGTGCTCCAGGATCCGCTGCGTCCGCTCGATCCAGTCGCTCAGCTCGCCGGTGATGAGGTGACCCACCACGTCGTGCGGACGCCAGCCGTTCGGAACGTCGGCGACGTCGGTCCACGAGTCCGGCAGTCCGGCCAGGAGCGTCCGGAGCAGCGCGGGCGTCCGTCGCAGCACGTCCGTCGTCTCGCCGATGAAGTCGCTCACGGTGTCGATCCGGCGAGATCGCGATCGGCCTCGATGAAGGCGGTGCCCAGGACGCGCGCCACGGTCGGAAAGGCGTGGATCGTATCGGCCAGGAGGGCGAGCGGGATGTCGGCCCGGATGGCGAGCACGCACTCGTGGATCGCCTCGCTGACGGCGGGGCCGGCCATGAATGCGCCAACCAGCTTGCGCTCCGCCCGGTCCACCACGATCGTCACGTGCCCCTGTGCCTCCATCGTGTAGCCCTTCGACGAAGTGCCGATGTCGACGGTGTACTCGGCGGCGTCGATCTCGCGCTCGCGCGCCTCCTCCAGCAGCAGCCCGACCGACGTCGTCTCGGGATCGGTGTAGGTGGCGCGAGGGATCGCATCGAAGACCGGGCGATACGACGTGTCGCCGAGCGCGATGCGCGCCGCGGCCTCCCCGCTGTAGTGACCGAGATGGGTGTGCATCTCGGGGCCGCCGACATCGCCGACTGCGTACACGTCTTCCGCGATCCGAAGCTGTGCGTCCGGCTCGAGCCGGCCGTCGGGCACCTGGAGCCCGATCGTCTCCAGGCCGAGCCCGGCAACGGGGTAGTCGCGGCCGATGGCGAGCAGGATTTCGTGGCCCTCGACGGGATCGCCCTCGTCGACCTCGACGACATGAGCGCCCTCGCTGCCGTCGCCGGCGCGGACCGCGGTGGCGCGGGTGTTGAGCCGGATCGCGACGCCGTCGCGCTCGAGCGACGCCGCCAACAGCTCCGTGGAGCGCGGATGGTCCTTGTCGTTCACGTGGTCGCGCGGATGGATCAGCGTCACCGCCACGCCGTAGCGGGCGTACACCTGTGCCAGCTCCACGCCCGTCGGGCCTGCGCCCAGGATGGCGAGCGAGCGCGGCAGCTCTCGCGTCGACGTTCCCTGCACGTTCGTCCACGGGTGCGCCTCGGGAAGCCCCGGCAGGTCCGGCACCCGGCTGACCGACCCGACGGCCAGGATCACCGCTCCTGCCTCCAACTCACGTCCGTCGACGCGCACTCGCCCGGGCCCGGCCAGCGCCGCGGAGCCGCGGATGACCGTCGCCCCGGCGCCTTCGAGGGAGCCAACGTGCCCCGAATCGTCCGGCTGATCATCGTGTTTGCGGTTGATCATGTAGTCGCGGAAGTCGGAGGCCTTCCGCCACGGATAGTCGCCGCCGGCGCGGTGGACGGCTGCGGCGTGCAGGAGCGCCTTCGAGGGCATGCAGGCCCAGAACGGGCAGGATCCACCGAACAGCGCCCGGTCGATGACCGCCACCGAGGCTCCCTTCGATCGCGCGTAGTGGGTCGCCGCTTCGCCGGCGGTGCCAGCGCCGATGACGACGAGGTCGAATCGGTCCATCGCCGAGATCATACGGGCAGGCTGGCACGCGGTCTGCGTTTCAGGAGATCGAAACACTACGCAGTGGGGAATCTCCACCAATGACGGTCCAGACCAGCCATCACTATCGGTCCGGCGGCGGCATTCAGTCACCGATCGACGATCAGCTGTACGACCTGCTCCAGGCACTGACGAGCAAGTGCGAGGCGATCGAGGCGTACGCGAAGTACGAAGAGGACGCCGACGGGGAGGCCAAGCAGCTGTTCCAGGACCTTGCCCGGGAGGACACGGCGCACGCCGAGCGACTGCTCGAGACGCTGCGCACCCGCCTCACGCGCTGAGGTCGACCTCCTCCCCCGAGATCCAGATCCGGGAGGGCCTCACCGATCCCAGGCGCAGGGCGAAGGCACCTTCGTGCTCGGCGTCCCACGCCACGAGATCGGCGGCCATGCCGGGTCGCAGCGCCCCGACGTCGTCGCGTCGCAGGGCGATAGCCCCGCCCGACGTGGATGCGGTGAGCGCTTCGGTGACGGTCATCCCGAGCAGCGTGGCGCCGAGGCCGACGACGAGCGGCATCGCGCCGAAGCCACCGAAGGTGCCCGCGTTCGCGTCGCTGGCGAGGGCCACGCGCGCGCCCGCGTCGAGAAGCGCGCGCGCTGGAGGCAATCGGTCCCGCAGTACCACCGCGGGCGCCGGTAACAGTGTGGCGACGGTGCTCGCGCCCGCCAGCGCCGCCACCCCTGTGAGGTCGAGCTGCTCCAGGTGGTCGACGGATGCGGCCCCCAGGCGTACCCCCAGCTCCGCCGCGCCGGTCCGCTGCAGCTGCTCGGCGTGGAGCCGCAGGCCGAGTCCTGCGATTGCCGCGGCCTGCCCGATTCGCTCGGTGGCGGCGAGGTCGAAGAAGCCGACATCCGCGAAGACGTCGACGAAGTCGGCCAGGCCCTCGTCTGCGACCCTCGGGATCATCTCGTCCGCCACGTGGGCCGCGAACGCGGCCATCGAGCGGGCGTCCGGCGGCACCGCGTGGGCACCGAGGAAGGTGCGGATCACCCGGATAGGCAGGCGTTCCGCGACGCGGCCGATGATTCGCAGGTGCCGCAGCTCCTCGGCCAGCGAGAGGCCGTAGCCCGACTTGCACTCGACGGTGGTGGTGCCAGCCGCCAGCGCCGCTCGCAGCCGCTCCTCGACGAGCCGCTCGAGGGTGGCATCGCCGGCGGCACGCGTGGCACGCACGGTGCCCAGGATGCCGCCCTCGGTGTAGGGCGCACCCTCCAGGCGCGCCGCCGCCTCGTCCGAGCGGTCGCCGGCGAACACCGGATGCGTATGGCTGTCGACCAGGCCCGGCGTCATCAGCCTCGCGCCGAGGTCGAGGCGCTCGCCGGCGGGCGCATCAGCTGGGGGGCCGATCCAGGCGATACGGCCGTCGCGCACGAGGATGGCCCAGGGCGACGGGCCGGCCGGCGCCAGCCGTCCGCTGCCTGTCAGGATCATTGGCGGAGCGTAGCGCGTCGGCTGGCCGTACACTCGCCATCATGGTGGCCAAGCCGGCGATCCTGGCGGTCGATGACGACGCCCCGGTGCTCCGGGCGGTCGAGCGCGACCTGCGGGCGCGGTACGGGACCGACTACCGCGTCCTGGCTGCCGGGTCCGGCGCCGAGGCACTCGACCTCGTCCGCGAGCTGACGCGCCGCGGTGACCCGGTCGCGCTCTTCGTCGTCGACCAGCGCATGCCGGTGATGACCGGAATCGAGCTGCTCCGCGAGGCGTTGCCGCTCCAGCCCGACGCGAAGCGGGTGCTGCTGACCGCCTATGCCGATACGGACGTCGCCATCAAGGCGATCAATGAGATTCGGCTCGACCAGTACCTGCTCAAGCCGTGGGACCCGCCGGAAGAACGGCTCTACCCGGTCGTCGACGATCTGCTGGCCGATTGGTCGGCCGCCTTCCGGCCGCCGTTCGAGGGACTGCGCCTGCTGGCGGGGCGATGGGCCCCGCGGGGACACGTCATCCGCGACTTCCTGACCCGCAACCAGCTGCCGTACACCTGGCTCGATCCAGGCGACGCCGAGGGCGGACGCCTGGCGGAATCGCTCGATGCGCCTGCCGATCCGACCGAGCCGATCGTTCTCTTCGGCGATGGACGGGTCCTTCGCGGGCCGACGATCCGCGATCTGGCCGACGCCGTTGGCCTCTCGACCCGGGCTGCGCTGCCGTTCTACGACCTCGTCATCGTCGGGGCCGGCCCGGCGGGACTGGCCGCAGCCGTGTACGGCGCCAGCGAGGGCCTCAAGACGCTGCTCGTGGAGCGCGAAGCGCCGGGCGGGCAGGCTGGAACGACCAGCAGGATCGAAAACTACCTCGGGTTCCCGTCCGGCCTGAGCGGGAGCGACCTGGCGCGTCGCGCGCTGGCCCAGGCCCGCCGCCTCGGTGCCGAAATCCTCTCGTCGCAGGAGGTGGCCGCCATCCGGCCCGCCGACCGCTACCGCACCATCGCGCTCGACGACGGAGCCGAGGTGTCGTGCCAGACGGCCATCGTGGCGACCGGCGTGAGCTACCGGGTCCTCGAGATTCCGGGCGCACAGCAACTGGCCGGCGCCGGCGTGTACTACGGTGCAGCGACCACGGAGGCGATCCTGTACCGCGACGCCGAGGTCGGCGTCATCGGTGCCGGCAACTCGGCCGGGCAGGCCGCGGCGCACCTGTCGAGGTACGCGTCGCGCGTGCACCTCCTCGTGCGCGGGGAGGGCATCGGCGCCACCATGAGTGCCTATCTCGTCGAGCAGCTCGGCGAGCTCGAGAACGTCGAGCTGCATACCGGCGTCACGGCGCGCGCGCTGCACGGGACCGATCACCTGGAGGGCGCCACCTTCGACACGCCCGAGGGCGAGCTGGAGCTGCCGCTCACCGCCGTCTTCGTGTTCATCGGCCAGCAGCCGAGGACCGCCTGGCTCGAGGGCGCGCTGGCCTGCGACGGCCGGGGCTTCGTCCTCACCGGCGCCGATGCGGCGATCGGCCACGGCTGGAGCCTCGACCGTGAGCCCGCCATACTCGAATCGAGCCTGCCCGGGGTCTTTGCCGCCGGCGACGTGCGCCATCGGTCGGTCAAGCGCATCGCCAGCGCCGTCGGCGAAGGAGCGATGGCCGTCCACCTCGTCCACCAGTACCTGGCCGAGCTGTGACCCATCAGCACCTGCCGGCGGGCGACATTGCCGAGCGCCTTCGCGCGACGCCGCTCTTCGGCGGCCTCGACGACGAGCAGCTGGCGCGGCTGGTTGCCATGGGCGAGATCGTGGACTTGAGGCCCCGCGAATGCCTCATCCGCGAGGGCGAGCAGGCCGACGCGCTGTTCGTCATCCTGAACGGCGAGCTGGACGTCACGAAGCGCTCGGGCACGACCGAGATTCCACTCGCCCGTGTCGGGCCTGGCGCCCTACAGGGCGAGATCGCGGCGCTCGAGGGCGGTCGGCGGCTGGCATCTGTCCACGCGGTCACCGCGGCGGAGGTGCTCCGCATCCCGGTCGGCGCCATCCGCGAGCTGCTTGCGGCCGGCCCCGACGTCGCGCTGTCCGTCATCCGCACCGCGGTCGGGCGGCTGCGCAGCATGGAGGCCACACTCCGTGAGCGGGAGAAGCTGGCCGGACTCGGGACCCTGGCCGCCGGCCTCGCGCATGAGCTGAACAACCCGGCCGCCGCCGCCGCCCGATCCGCGCGCGCTCTCGCCGACGCGGTGCACGCCGCCGAGGGCCTGCCGCGACCGTCACCGCCGCCGAGACCGCCGGCAGGAGCGTCTCCGTCACCCTCCGCCATGGAGCGGGCCGACCTCATTGACGAGGTGGCGGCGCTCACCGGCGGCTCCGACACTGCCAGCGCGCTGGTCGACGCGGGCTGGAACGCCGCGTCGCTGGGCTCGGTGCCGGCGGACGTGCTTCCGTGGCTCGCCGCGGACGCATCGGTCAACCAGCTGCTGGCAGAGTTGAGCATGTCGGTCGAGCGCATCAGCGAGATCGTGGGGGCCGTCAAGGGCTACGCCTACCTCGACCAGGCACCGCGCCAGCGGGTCAACGTCCGTATCGGTCTCGAGCAGACGCTCGTCATTCTCCGGCACCGGCTCCGTGACGGCGGCGTGACCGTGGTGCGCGAGCTGGCCGACGACCTTCCCGAGATCGAGGCCTACGGCTCGGAGCTCAACCAGGTGTGGACCAACCTGGTCGACAACGCGATCGACGCCATGGAGGGTGCCGGGACGTTGACCATCGGCGCGCGGCGCGAGGGAGACGGAATCCGTGTGACGATCTGCAACACCGGGTCCCCGATCCCGGCAGAGATCCGCTCTCGCCTGTTCGAGCCCTTCTTCACGACCAAGCCGCCCGGCAAGGGGACCGGGCTCGGCCTCCACATCTCGCATGACGTCATCGCCCGCCACGGCGGCCGCATCGAGGTGACGTCGGACGCGGAGGCCACCTGCTTCGTGGTGGTGCTGCCGCCCAGCGCCCCTGAGACCCCCTAGCCGGCGCCCAGCCGCGCCCGCCGGGTGCGTCGGACGCGGATCCGGACGGTGGCCAGCAGCAGACCTGCCAGGATGAGCGCGACGCCAAGGAGCTGGAAGATGGACGGCGCCTCGGACAGGATCCAGACTCCGAGGAAGACGGATGCCACCGGCTGGATGGTGAGCACCACCGAGGTGATGGCGGCCGGCAGGCGCGGCAGGCTGATGCTGATGAGCAGCCAGCCGACGACGTGGACCCCCAGCGCCAGCAGGACCAGCCAGCCGTGCGACGGCCAGCTCGGGACGAGATCGATCTCGCCGAGCGGCAGCCCCACCGCCAGGGTGACCAGCGCGGCTGCCAGCGACGCTTCGAAGAGCGGCCCCGCCGGCCGGCGGACGTCGGCGTTCGCGCCACGCTGAATGAGGATGAAGCCGCCGTAGGCGAGCCCGGTGCCGACCCCGAAGATCACGCCGAGCAACGGGTTGGCGCCGAAGGCCCCCGCGCCGACCACGCCCGAGATGAGCACGACGCCGGTGAGGACCACCGGCACCGAAATAGCAACCCTGGCCGACGGCCGCTCCCCGAGAAAGGCCCACGCGGCGAGCGGGACGACGACCACCTGGGTGTTGCCGAGAACGGTGGCCAGGCCGGCGCCGACCTGCGCGATGGCGTGGTGCCACATGATCAGGTCGGCGGCGAAGAACGCGCCCGCGATCCAGGCCAGGCGCGACTGGCCCGCCGCCCGCGGGCCGTACCGCCGACGCTCGTACCAGGCCAGGAGCGCCAGGGGCGGCAGCGCGTAGGCGCAGCGGAAGAAGGCGGCCGTCGATGGCGGCACCTCCGCCAGCGAGACGAGCACCGCCGAGCCGGCGATGGTCAGCGCGCCAAGGACGGCCGTGAGGACAGGCCGATCGACGAGCAGGCGGATGAGCTGGCGCACCGGCGAAGCCTAGCCGAGGCTCCGGGTCTTGTGCCGCGTGCCCCATTCGCCGCACACTCAGCCTGATGCCGAAGCTGCTCACCGGTACCGTAACGTTCCTGTTCAGCGACATCGAGGGGTCGACCCGCCTGCTCCAGTCGCAAGGTCCCGGCTGGCCGGCGATGCTCGCCCGGCACCAAGGGCTGCTGCGGGCCGCCTTCACCGCCGAAGGGGGCGTCGAGGTCGGCACGGAGGGGGACTCGTTCTTCGTCTCCTTTCCGACAGCGCCCGGCGCCGTCGCAGCCGCCGTTGAAGCTCAGCGCGCCCTGGCCGCCGAGCCGTGGCCTGGCGGCCTCGAACTGCGGGTACGGATGGGCTTGCACACCGGCGAGGCGAGCCTGGGGACGGAGGGCTACGTGGGCCTGCACGTCCACCGCGCCAGCCGGATCGCGAGTGCAGGCTGGGGCGGGCAGGTGCTGATCTCGGACACGACCCGCTCCCTGGTGGCCGACTCGTTGCCGGCTGGCGTGGAGCTCCGCGACCTCGGCGTGCATCGCCTCAAGGACCTCGAGCGGCCAGAGCGACTGTGGCAGGTGGTCATTCCCGACCTGCGGACCGACTTCCCGCCGATCGCATCGCTCGATGCGGTTCCGAACAACCTGCCGACCCGCCTGACCACCTTCCTGGGACGGGAGCGCGAGATCGGCGAGGTCTCGTCACTCCTCTCGGCCGGCCGTCTCCTGACACTGACCGGACCTGGCGGAACGGGAAAGACCCGGCTCAGTCTGGAGGTCGCCGCGCGCTCGCTGACCGAATTTCCCGACGGCGTCTTCTTCGTCGAGCTCGCGCCGATCTCGCAGCCGGACCTCGTGCCCGCCACGATCGCGCAGACGCTCGGCCTCCCCGACCGCGGCGGACGCGGATCGATCGATCGGCTCGTCGATCATCTCGGCGAGGGCCGCGTGCTGCTGGTCCTCGACAACTTCGAGCAGGTCACAGACGCCGCGTCTTCCGTCAACGCGCTGCTCACCGCCTGCCCGAACCTGACCGTGCTGGTCAGCAGCCGCAGCATCCTTCGCGTGTCCGGCGAGCAGGAGTATCCGGTGCCGCCGTTGGGCCTGCCCGACCCGCAGCATCTGCCGCCACTGACACAGCTCTCGCAGTTCGAGGCGGTCGCGCTGTTCATCGAGCGCGCGCGATCGGTCAAGCCGGGCTTCGACGTCACGAACGAGAACGCGCCGGCGGTCGCGGAGATCTGCGTGCGCCTCGACGGCCTGCCGCTGGCGATCGAGCTGGCGGCGGCGCGCATCCGCATCTTCACGCCCCAGGCCATGCTCGATCGCCTCGGGCATCGGCTTGGCCTTCTCGCCAGCGGCTCGCGCGACCTCCCCGAGCGCCAGCAGACCCTGCGTGGCGCGATCGCGTGGAGCCACGACATGCTCGACGACACCGATCGCGCCCTCTTCGCCTGCCTCTCGGTCTTCGTCGGCGGGGCCGGCCTGGACGCGATCGAGCACACCTGTGGCGGCGAGGTGAGCGTCGACGTGGTCGAGGTACTGGCCTCGCTGGTCGAGAAGAGCCTCGTGAAGCAATCCGAGGGCGTCGACGGCCAGCCGCGCTTCATCATGCTGGAGACCATCCGCGAGTTCGCCATGGAGCAGGCGGTCGAGCGCGACCGCTGGGAGCCCCTGCGTCTGCGCCACGCCGAGTGGTTCGCATCGATGGCGGAGTCGTCGGCGCCCGAGCTCATGAGCTCCCGAAAGGGGAGCTGGCTCGACCGCCTGGAACAGGATCATGACAATCTCCGGGCCGCCGCCAGCTGGGCGGTCGAGACCGGTGCCGCCGAAATCGCCCTGCGCATCTGCTCCGCCCTGTGGCGCTTCTGGCAGATGCGCGGCTACCTGGCCGAAGGCTTCGCCCGCGTCGAGCAGGCGTTGGCACTTCCGCACGGTGAAGACCACCCTGCTGCGCGCGCCGATGCGCTGTCGGCGGCCGCGGGCCTCGCCTACTGGCTGGCCGATAGCGAACGCGCGCGTGCCTTCTACTTCGAGGAGATCGAGGCGCGGATGAAGCTCGGTGACCGGCGAAAGCTGGCCGAGGCCCACTACGGAGTCTCCTTCACGTGGGCGATCATCGACGTGGACCTTCCCGAGAACTTCGCGATGGCCATCGCCCACATCAATACCGCGCTCGAGATGTTCCGTGAGATTGGGGACGAGCCGGGGATCGGCCGCTGCCAGTGGGCGCTCGCCACCGTGGAATGGGGCACCGGCAACACTGCCGCCTCGCTGGACCATGCGCGCGAAGCGCTCGCGGTGTTCGAGGCGATCGACGACCAGTTCATGGTCGGCTGGTCGAGCTACACGCTGGGCCTGGCTGAACTCAGCGAGGATGGCAAGCAGGGAGACGCGGAGCCTCGGCAGTATCTGGCGGATGCCCAGCGCAGCTTCGAGAAGGCACTGCGCGTGTTCGACGAGGCCCAGGATGTGAGCGGCTACACCCTCGTGCTCGACGGGCTGGCGATTGTCGCACTGCGGAACGGCGACCCCACGCGCGCGGCCCGGCTATCCGGCGCCGTGGCAAGGCTCGAGCAGACGAGCGGTACCGGGCTCAACCTGTGGAACCGCGAGGTCCTGAGCTTCAAACCCGAGGCCCTCCGTGACGATCCGGCGCTGGCCGCCGACTGGGTCGCGGGCGAGGCCATGACTCCGGCCGAGGCCGTCGCCTACGCGCTGGGGAACTGACCGCTGGATCATGCCGGGGCGGCGAGGTCGCGGCGAGGGAAGACGATGATCGAGTAGATCATCGGCAGGATGGCCGCTACGAACACGATGACCAGGTCCAGCAGCACCGGGTCGCCGGACAGGATCGCGCCGGGATCGAAGTGGTGGAAGAGCGAGTAGTCCTGCGTCCAGGCGGCATCGGCCCATAGCGATCCGAGAATCTCGAAGAAGTAGTTGACGAGCAGGTAGGCCAGCGAAAGCCCGATGGCCGGGCCCGGTCGGTCGAAGGTGACCGAGGCCCCCAGGCCGAAGGTGGTGAAGGCGGCCCACAGGCCGAAGCCGTTCAGCACGACCAGCGGGATCGCCCCGAGGTCGATCTCGTCCGAGATGCCCTGGATCGCGGCTCCGCCGACCATGCCGCCGATGATGGCGCCCAGCACCAGGAGCACCGCCAGCAGGAGGGCCGCGAGGATGCTCAGGTAGACCGCGAGGCGCGAGATCGGCCTGGCGAGGAGCACCTCGAGCGTGCCTCTCGCTCGCTCGCCGGCCACCGCCACCGCCGAGGCGCCGACGGCGAAGATCCCGAGCATGGCGATTGCCAGGGGGTGCTGCACTCCGAGCGTGATCGCGCCCGGAAGGCTGAAGAACGACCCGGATCCGAAGTTCATCAGCTCGCGCGGAAAGGCACCGGAGTTGGCGAGGTCGCGCATCACCTCGCTGAAGGCCGAGTAGAAGACCGGGATCAGGAGTCCCCAGCCGATGCCGGCCAGCACGACGATCACGAGGCGCACCCGCTGCCAGCGCAGTGTCTGGAGGAAGAGTCGTCCGCTCATGCTGGCGTCTCCTCGGTGGCGTAGTACTCGAGGAACGCCTCCTCCAGGCTGGCCGGCTCGATGGTCAGGTCGTCGAGGTTCGGCGAGGCGATGGCCCGAACAAAGCCGGCGACCTCCCCCGACAGCGTGCCGATCACCCGGTTGCCCTCAACCTCGATGTCATCCAGGCCGGGGAGGGCGCTGAGGTCCGGCGCCGCGCCGCGCCAGCGGATGGTGACGCGCCGCCGACGACGGGCCAGCAGCTCGTTGACGTCGTGGATGGCCATCAGCTGACCGGCCCGGATGATCGCCACCCGGTCGCAGAGGCGCTCGACCTCGGACAGCACGTGCGAGCTGAAGAAGACGGTGCGACCCTCGCGCCGCAGGTCGTCGAGAATGCGATAGAAGGCCTGCTGCATGAGCGGGTCGAGCCCCTCAGACGGCTCGTCGAGGATCGCGAGCTCCGGATCGTGCTGGAGCGCCTGGACCACGCCGATCTTCTGCCGCATGCCGCGTGAATAGTCGCGTACCTTCCGCTTCAGGACCGATGCCGGCAGCTCCAGGCGCTCGCACAGCTCGGCGCGCCGATGGGGCTCGCGGCCCTGAAGGTCGACCAGGTAGTCGAGCACCTGCTCACCGCTCAGCGAGTCGTAGAGCGCGATGCCTCCGGGCAGATAGCCCGTGAGCCGCCGGATCTCGACCGACTGCGACGCAACGTCCATGCCGAGCACGGTTGCCTGCCCGCTGGTGGCGTGCAGGAAGCCCAGCAGCGTGCGAATGGTGGTCGACTTGCCCGCGCCGTTGGGACCGAGGAAGCCGAAGATCTCGCCCTGCCGCACGTCGAGCGACAGGTCGGTGAGCGCCCTGACCGACCCGTAGTGCTTCGTCAGCGCTCGGGTGCTGATGGCCGCGATCGGCGGCGTGCCCTCCATCGGTCTGATCGTAGCGTCTGCGGCCGCCGCCGTTGCTACCATCGGCCGATGCGTGTGACCGTCATCGGCGCCGGCGTCTTCGGGTCATGGACCGCCTGGTGGCTGCAACGCCGGGGAGCATCGGTCACGCTGGTCGACCAGTACGGGCCAGGCAACTCGCTGGCCAGCTCCGGCGACGAGTCCCGAGTCACCCGATCCGCCCATGGACCGGACACCCACTACCCGCTCTGGCAGCGCAGATCGCTGCGCCAGTGGACCGATTTGGATCCCGGCCTCTTCGTGCCCTCCGGCGTCCTGTGGTTTGCGCACGGCGATGACGGCTTCGAGGCGCAGTCGGCCGAAAGCCTGGAGAGCCTGGGCATCCCGGTCGAGCGGCTCGGCACCGATGCACTGCGCGCCCGCTTCCCGCACATCACCGCGGACGACATCGCCTGGGCCCTCTTGGAGCCGGAGGGCGGCGCGCTGCTCGCCCGTCGGGCCGTCGCCGCGACGGCGCGAGCCTTCGCCGAGTCGGGCGGGGACGTGCGCGTCGGCCTGGCGCGCCTGGAGGCAGGGGCGGTCATCGTCGACGGGGAGCGGACGCAGGCCGATGCGGTGGTGTTCGCCGCCGGGCCGTGGCTGCCGAAGCTGCTGGGGCCGATTCCCGGCCTCGAGCTGAGCGTGCCGCAGCAGGAGGTCATCTACTTCGCGACGCCGCCCGGCGACGACCGCTTCGACGCCGCCAACCACCCGACCTGGGTCGACTACGACGGCGCCTTCTATGGCCTGCCGTCGATCGAGCGTCGAGGGTTCAAGGTTGCGCCGGATTGGCCGGGACCGGTCGTCGACCCGGATCGCCATGAACGGCGCATCTCGGACGAGCGGGTGGACGCGGCCCGGGCATACCTGCGGCGCCGCTTTTCGGCGCTCGCCGATCAGCCTGTGGCCGAGGGGCGCGTCTGCCAGTATGAGCTCACGGCGGACACCCACTTCATCATCGATCGCCATCCGTCGATCCCCGCCGCCTGGGTGGTGGGCGGCGGATCGGGCCATGGGTTCAAGCACGGCCCGGCCGTCGGCGAGTACCTGTCCGCGCTCGTGATGGAAGATGCCGATGCCGCCGCCGAGCTGGCGCCGCCGGACGAGCGGTTCGCCCTCCGCCACCGCGAGCCGGCCCTCGGAATGCGAACGTCGGGAGCCGTCCCCGCCTGATCGGGTAAGGGCGACCCCGACGGTCCCTGCCTCGCTCAGGCGGTCTCGGCGATGCCGTCGAGCGCATCGGAGAAGAGGTCGTAGGTTTCCTCGCTGAACAGGACGAAGCGCGCGAGCTCGACCTGCGTGTCGCCGCGAAGATGCTCCACAACGCTTCGCACCGCCACGCTGGCACCATCGGGCGGGGGATACCCATAGATGCCCATGCTGATGGCCGGGAAGGCGACGCTGCGCGCGCCGAGCTCATCGGCAAGGCGCAGGCAGGACCGATACGCGCCGGCGAGCAGCTGCGGCTCGCCCTGCGCTCCACCACGCCACATGGGACCGACCGCGTGGAGCACCCAGCGCGCCGGCAGGGCGTGCCCGTCGGTGGCGACCGCGGTACCGGTCGGGGTGCCGTTCGGGTAGCGACGGCGGAGCTCCTCCAGCAGCCGCGGTCCGGCCGCGCGATGGATCGCGCCGTCCACGCCGCCGCCGCCGCGCAGGGCCTCGTTCGCCGCATTCGCGATGGCGTCAACCCGTTCGGTCGTGATATCCCCGCGCGCGAGCTCTACCCTGCGCTCCTCGACGACCAGGAAGTCCGTCACCCGGCGACGCTACCCGAACCGGGATCGGCCAGTCGAGCGTCGCGCTCTGGTACACTCCGAATTCCGAACCGCCAAGCGCCCTCGATGAGCTGCGGCGGTTCGCCGTGTGCATCCCTTCGAAGAGAACTGCCCCTGATGAAGATCGCTGTTCCACGCGAGACCGCCGAGGGCGAGACCCGCGTCGCGTTGACGCCGCAGATCGCCGGCCAATTCGTCGGTGACGGCGTCGAGGTGCTCGTCCAGGCGGGTGCCGGTGAGGCATCCTCCAACACCGATGAAGCCTACCGGGAAGCCGGCGCCACCATCGTGCCGGACGCCCCCGCACTGTACGGCGAGGCCGACCTCGTGCTCCGAGTCGGCCGCCCCTCGGACGAGGAGGTCGAGATGCTGCGCGAGGGGTCGGTCCTCATCGGCACGCTCGGCACCCTGTCCCGTCCGGAGCTGGCCGAGAAGCTGGCCAAGCGCGGCGTGACGGCCATCAGCATGGACGCCATCCCGCGCATCACGCGCGCCCAGTCCATGGACGCGCTGTCCAGCCAGGCCACCGTCGGCGGCTACAAGGCCGTCCTGATCGCCGCCGAGCGGCTGCCGAAGTTCATGCCGCTGCTGACCACCGCCGCCGGGACCGTCCGGCCTGCCAAGGGCATCGTGATGGGCGCCGGCGTGGCGGGGCTGATGGCGATCGGCACCGCGCGACGCCTCGGCGCCGTGGTCGAGGCAACCGACGTGCGACCGGTCGTCAAGGAGCAGGTCCAGAGCCTCGGTGGCACCTTCATCGAGGTCGAGATGACCGAGGAGGAGAAGGCCAAGGCCGAGACCGCCGGCGGTTACGCCACCGAGATGAGCGACGACTACAAGCGCCGCCAGGCGGAGCTGATCGCCGAGCGAGTCAAGGAGGCCGACTTCGTCATCACCACCGCGCTCATTCCGGGTCGGCCGGCCCCGCGGCTCGTCACCGACGAGATGGTGAAGAGCATGAAGCCGGGCAGCGTCATCGTCGACATGGCGGCCGAGATGGGCGGCAACGTGGAAGGGACCGAGCCGGGCAAGGAGGTCGTCAAGCACGGCGTGAAGATCATCGGCCTCACCAACCTGCCGGCCACCATGCCGGGCAGCGCCACGCAAATGTACGCCAAGAACCTCCAGACGTTGATCAAGCACCTGATGAAGGACGGCGCGCTGGCAATCGATCTCGAGGACGAGATCACGAAGGGCGCGACCATCACCCACGCCGGCCGGGTCGTGCACGAGGCGACCGCCAAGGCGCTCGGCATCGAGGTTCCGACGGCTCAGACCGAAACCGCCGCACCCGCGGCTGACACCAAGAAGGACGCATAACCACCGATGGAGCTCACCGCCTTCGAGCTGCTGTCGGCGCTCTTCATCCTCGTCCTGGCCGCGTTCGTCGGCTACGAGGTCGTCTCGAAGGTGCCGACCATGCTCCACACCCCGCTCATGAGCGGCGCCAACGCCGTCCACGGCGTCATCGTGGTCGGCGCGATGCTGGTCGCGGCCACGGCTGAGGGACCCATCGCGATCCTCCTGGCCCTGCTGGCCGTCATCCTCGGCACCATCAACGTCGTCGGCGGCTTTGTCGTCACCGACCGCATGCTCGAGATGTTCAAGAAGCGGCCCAGCGAGCAGACTCGGGAGCGCGGCTAGGTGGATACGCTCCAGGTCCTCACCTATGTCGTCTGGTTGGTCGCCAGCGTCACGTTCATTCTCGCCCTCAAATTCCTGGCCTCGCCGTCGACGGCGCGTCGCGGCAACCAGCTGGGCGCGGCCGGCATGGCGCTCGTGGTCGGCTGGACCTTCTTCACCACCGAGGGGCTGTTCGAGAACTGGTGGATCGTCGTCGTCGGCGGCGCCATCGGCGCGGTGGCCGGGTGGCTCGGTGCCAAGCGCGTCCCGATGACCGCCATGCCGCAGATGGTCGCCATCTTCAACGGCGCAGGCGGCGGTGCGGCCGCCCTGGTGGCCGTCGTGGAGTTCCTGCGGGATGCCGAGCTGCATCCGGGGGAGCTGCTGCCGCTGGCGTTCATCATCGCCACGCTGCTCGGCGCCATCATCGGCTCGGTCAGCCTCACCGGCTCGGTGGTGGCTTTCGGCAAGCTCCAGGGACTCATCGCCGCGCGTCCCGTGAAGTACCCCGGCTCGCAGCTCGTGACGGCGGCCCTCTTCCTGGCGGTCGTTGCGATCGGCGTCTACCTCACCGCCGTCTCCGCCAGCGTCCCACTCTTCGTGCTGTTCGTGGGGCTGTCGCTGGTGCTCGGCGTCCAGCTGACGATGCCGATCGGCGGCGCCGATATGCCGGTCGTGGTCTCGTTGCTAAACAGCTACACCGGCATCGCGGTGGCCGCCACCGGTTTCGTCCTCAACAACTACGCGCTCCTCATCGCCGGGACGCTGGTTGGCGCATCGGGCGCCATCCTGACCCAGCTGATGTGCAGGGCCATGAACCGCTCGCTCTTCAACGTCCTCTTCGCCGGCTTCGGCACGGGCGGTGGGGCGGTCGCCGCCGGCGCCGAGGGCGACGAGCAGCTGCGTGAGATCAGCGCCGACGACGCCGCCGTGCTGATGGCGTACGGCAAGCGGGTGATCATCGTGCCCGGGTACGGCATGGCGGTCGCGCAGGCCCAGGGACCGGTGCGCGAGCTGATGGATCTGCTGGTGGCCCGCGGCGTCGACGTCCAGTTCGCGATCCACCCGGTCGCCGGGCGTATGCCGGGCCACATGAACGTGCTGCTGGCCGAGGCCAACGTGCCGTACGACCGGCTCAAGGAGATGGACGAGATCAACGAGGACTTCGCCGACACCGACGTCGCGCTCGTCATCGGCGCCAACGACGTCGTCAACCCGGTGGCTCGCGAGGAGGGCTCGCCGATCTCCGGCATGCCAATCCTCAACGTCGACCAGGCCCAGAACATCATCGTGCTCAAGCGTGGCCGCGGCTCCGGCTTCGCCGGCATCCCGAACCCGCTCTTCAGCAACGAGAAGACCGCGATGCTGTTCGGCGATGCCAAGCCATCGGTCGAGGATCTCGTGTCGGGAGTCAAGTCCGCCTGACCGTGCCGTCGTCGATACCGGCGCCGCGGGCCCGCGAGGTTGGGCGTCGGTTCGACGTGGGCAATGGCATCGGCGACGTGTTCGACAGCTTCCTCGGAAAGGACGGCAAGGGCTGAGCGGCTCCGTGGCGCAGGGCGAGCGCTGGGTCTGCCTCGACGTCGGCGAGACGCTGATCGACGAGACGCGCGTCTGGTCTGTGTGGGCCGATCAGCTCCGCGTCCCGCGGCTGACCTTCCTTGCCGCGCTCGGCGCGGTGATCGAGCGAGGCGGCGAGCATCGTGAGGTCTTCCCGATCTTCGGCATCGACGACTGGCTGGAGCGGCTGCCATCGGTCGAGCGCGCCTACGGCGGCTTCCGCGCCGACGACCTCTATCCCGACGCCCTCGAGGCAATGGATGCGCTTCGGGCCGCCGGCTACCGGCTGTCGATCGTCGCCAACCAGCCCGAGATTCGCAGCGCGCAGCTGCGCGCCGTCGGCGTCGATACCGAGGTGATGGCGATGAGCGAAGGGCTTGGCGTCGCAAAGCCGGACCCGGCGTTCTACCTGCGTGCTCTCGAGCTGATGGGCTCGCCGGACGCGGCCTCCGTCGCCTACGTGGGCGACCGGGTCGATAACGACGTGCTGCCGTCTTTGGCGGCCGGGATGCGTCCGGTCTGGATTCGGCGTGGCCCGTGGGGCGTCATCCAGCAGCTGCCGCCCGGCGTCCGACCGGCGCTCGTGGTCGACTCGCTCACCGAGTTGGCGGAGCGTATCGGGGAGGCGTGGGACTGACGCAAGGTCATCGCCGGCGGCGGTCGGCGAGCAGGGCGGCGACCTCACGGTCGCTGACGCCGAAGCGGCGCAGGGCATGGCGCACGAGCTCGTTGCCGAGCTCCCGTTCGGCCACGACCACCCGAGCCACCCCCAGACGGCGCAGATCGTCCCCCTCGGCGTCCGAGTGCGCGCGGGCGACGATCTCGATGCGCGGATTGCGGCGCAGCGCATACATCACGGCCTGGCGGGTTGCCAGCGAGTCGGGAATGCAGACGATGATCGCGTGCGCATCGGCCACCCGGGCCTGGTCGAGCACCGACGGCGCCCCCGCCTCGCCGTAGATGATGGGAGCGCCCCCCACCCGGGCTTCGCGCGCAACCGCGTAGTCGCCGTCGATCGCAACCCACCCGAAGCCGCGCGACTCCAGGACCCGCGCCACGGAGCGGCCGACGCGGCCGTAGCCGAGGATCACCGCATGGCGTCGCAACCCTGCCGCCGGCTCGTCGCCCGGGAGCGGCGCGCGACGGCTCGAGCGGTCGAAACGTGTCCCGATGCGGCGTGCCACGACTGAGAGTGGCTCCGCCGTGACGATCGAAATGACCACCGCTCCCATGGCCAGCGAGAAGGTTTCGGACGCCACGGCACCCGCCGCCAGGCCGGCGGACGCGAGCACGAAGCTGAACTCGCCGCTCTGGCCGATCAGCGCGCCGGCCCGCAGCGCGGTCGAGGGCCGTTGGCCGTCGACCAACGCCAGCGCAGCCACCGGCAGCGCCTTGCCCAGGGTGATGATGACGAGGAGCGCCAGCACGATCGGCCAGGCGGCCAGGATCGCGGTCGGCTCGAGCAGGATGCCAATCGACACGAAGAAGAACGTGCTGAACAGCTCGCGCAGCGGCACGATCTCGCCGAGCACGCTGGCGGTGAGGTCCGAGTCGGCCAGCGCCAGGCCGGCCACGAAGGCGCCGAGCGCGACGCTCACGCCGAGTGCGCCGGCGGCGAAGGCCGTGCCGATGGCGATCACCGCCACGGCAATCACGAACAGCTCCCGCGAGCGCAGGCCGGCCACGAATCCCAGCAGCGGGGGGAGGACCCGCGAGCCTCCGAACAGCGCAACGGCCACGAATCCGAGCGCCAGCACCGCGGGGAGCGCCAGCGCCAGCCCGCCCTCTCCCTCGGTGCCACCCAGCGCCGAGAGCGCGACGACGAGGACGACGGTCAGGAGGTCCTGGACGATCGAGACGCCCAATGCGATGCGCCCATGGGCGGTGGTGTGCAGGGTGGACTCGCCGGCCACCTTGACGAGGACCACCGTTGAGCAGACCGCGACGGCGCCTCCGATGAAGAGCGCCTCGATCAGCTCCCATCCGAGCGCCAGGCCGATCGCCGTGCCGATCGCCATCGTCAGCGTCACCTGCAGCGGCACCCCTGCCAGGATCCTGGCCCCGACCGCCCGAAGCTCTCCAAGGCTGAACTGCAGGCCGATGCTGAACATGAGGAGTGCCACGCCGACGTCAGCGAGCGCCAGCACCTCCTCGCGATCGGCGACGAATCCCGGCGTGAACGGGCCGACGACCATCCCCGCGGCGATGTAGCCGAGCATCGGGGGCATACGCAGCCGATGCGCCAGAGCGCCGAGGACCAGCGCGGCTCCGAGGGCGACGAGCAGGGTCAGCCCGAGACCGGTCATGGAAGGAACCGGCTGTCGGCGGCGCGGGGCGTCGTCGGCGGCATGGGCCGTGATCATACCGGTCGGCCTCCGGACATCGGCTAGACTGCCCTTCGTGGCCCGCGCATATGGGCGGGCCGGGCCCCGGCGCCGGGCCCGTATCGGCGGCGCCACAGGTGGAGGCTGCGCAACGCGTGGCCTCCTGTCATGTTCGGAGCACCTTCATGCCACAGCCGACTCCCACCCCAGAATCCATCACGCAGCAGACGTCGATCGCCGAGGCCGATCGAATGCTGCGCGTAGAGCCGGTGGTGGTGCCCGCATCGGCAAGCCTTCGCGAGGTGGCCGAGCTGGCGGTCGACAACCCCGGCTGTCGGGTCATCGCCGTGGTCGATGCCGACAAGCGGCTCACCGGCGTGCTGCCGGTCCGCGTGCTCGTCAACGACGTGTTCCTGAAGATCGTGCCGGAGGAGTTCCTGGGCGAGATCACCGACCTCGAGGGGGCCCTGAAGTACGCGGAGCATGTGGGCGCTCGCACCGCAGAGGACGTGGCGGTCGATCCCGTTAGCGTCCATCCCGACGAGACGGTTCGTACCGCCTTCGAGCGGATGCACGAGAGCAAGCTGAATGGCCTGCCGATCACCGACCGCGACGAGAGGGTGATCGGCTACGTCGACCAGCTCGAGCTGCTCATCGTGTGGGTCCGCGCCAGCGGCCGGCGGGCGTTGCTGGAACCCCGCGGGTGACGCTCCAGGCCGTCGCCGGCCTCGCCGTCTTCGGGATCACCTACCTGCTCATCGCCACGGAGCGGCTGCACAAGACACTCGCCGCCATGGCCGGCGGCGTGGCGATGGTGCTGCTCGGCATCGTCAGCCAGGAGCAGGCGTTCGAGGAGATCGACTTCAACGTCATCTTCCTGCTGGCGGGCATGATGATCCTGGCCGGCATCATCCGGAAGACCGGCGTCTTCGGGTGGATCGCGGTTCGCGCGGCTCGATTGGCCGGCGGCGACCCGTATCGGATCCTGGTGGTGCTGAGCGTGATCACCGCCGTCGCATCGGCATTCCTCGACAACGTGACGACGGTCGTGCTGGTCGGCCCGATCACCCTATTCCTGGCCGCACGGCTCGGCATGAACCCGTTTCCGTTCCTGATGAGTGAGATCCTCGCCTCGAACATCGGCGGCGCGGCCACCCTCATCGGCGACCCGCCGAACATCCTGATCGGCAGCGCGGCGGACCTCGACTTCACCGCCTTCCTGCTCAACATGGCACCCCTGTCGGTCGTGCTTCTGGCGGTCTATCTCGTCGCCGCTCGATGGCTTTTCCGTGACCTGCTCCACGCCGATCCCGAGCTGCGCGCCAGTCTCCTCGAGATCAACGAGCGCGAGATGATCACGCATCCCGCGCTGCTGCGGCGCTCGGTGGCGGTCCTCGCCCTCACCCTGGCGGGCTTCCTGCTCCACGGGCCGCTGAACCTCGAGCCGGCGACGATCGCGCTCACCGGGGCGGTCCTGCTGATGGTGATCGCGCGCGAGAGCCCGGACGAGGTGCTACGCGAGGTCGAATGGCCAACCCTCTTCTTCTTCATTGGCCTCTTCATGCTCATCGCGGGGGTCATCGAGATCGGTCTCATCGGAGCCGTCGCCGATGCGATCGTGAGCATCACCGGCGGCGCGCTGGCGGGCACGTCGGTGCTCTTGCTTTGGCTGTCGGCGATCCTGTCCGGCATCATCGACAACATTCCGTACACCGCCACCATGATCCCGGTGGTGGAGCAGCTGGCCGAGGGTCAGCCGAACGACGCGCTGTGGTGGGCGCTGGCCATCGGGGCGGACCTTGGCGGCAATGCGACGATCATCGGCGCCAGCGCGAACGTCATCCTGGCCGGCATGGCCGAGCGCGAGGGACACCCGATCACGTTCGGCCAGTTCCTGCGCTACGGGCTCCCGGTGACTGCCGGCACGATGTTGATCGCCACCGGGTACGTCTGGATCCGCTACCTGGTCTGACCGATGAATCACGTCGCCGAAGTCCTGGGCCAGCTCTTCGTCCTGCTGCTCGCTGCCAAGATCGGCGACGAGATCTTCAAGCGCATCGGCCAGCCGCCCGTCATCGGCGAGATCCTGGCCGGCGTGGTGGTCGGCCCGGGCCTTCTTGGCTGGTACCAGATCAACTCCGAGACGCAGCTCTTCGCGGAGATCGGCGTCGTCCTGCTGCTCTTCCAGGTCGGGCTCGAGACGCGACTGCACGACCTCGTTCGGGTCGGGCCGACGGCGCTGGCGGTCGGCGCCCTCGGCGTCGTGCTGCCCTTCGCCGGTGGTTTCCTGCTGGCAGAGCTGCTGGGCTCCGATATCGGGGTGGCCGTCTTTTTGGCGGCCGCGCTGACCGCCACCAGCGTCGGGATCACGTCCGGCGTCCTGCGCGATCTCGGCGCTCTCGGGACCCAGAGCGGGCGAGTCATCCTCGGCGCGGCCGTCATCGACGACGTGCTGGCCATGCTCATCCTGGCGTTCGCCAGCGGGCTGGCGGCCGGAAGCGTGGAGCTCGATCGGCTCGGACTGCTGCTCCTGGCGGCGGTGCTGTTCATCGCGATGGTGCTCATCGGCGGCACGCGGGTCCTGCGGCGCCGGCGCTCGCTCCTGACCGACCCCCAGTTCGCGGAGACGCCCTTTCTGCCGGGGATGATCATCATGCTCGGACTCGCGGCGCTCGCCTCGCAGATCGGCCTGGCGGCCATCATCGGCGCCTTTCTGGCCGGCATGGTTGTCGGAGAGTCGAGCGAGCGGCACGCCCTCGAGTCGGAGGTTGCCCCGGTCGGGGCGTTCTTTACGCCGTTCTTCTTCGGCTTCATCGGCGCGCAGGTGGACGTCGCCGGGCTCGCCGATCTTGGGACACTGGCGCTGGTGGCGGGGGTCACCGTCATCGCGATCGCCACCAAGTTCATCGGCGCCTTCGTCGGCGCCATCCGTCTCGGCCGCGATCGGGCCACCCTCATCGGCTGGGGGATGGTCCCGCGCGGCGAGGTGGGGATCGTGGTGGCCGGGCTGGGTCTCCAGGTCGGCGCGATCGACGGCCGGCTCTACACGGTCGTGGTGGCCATGGCAATCCTCACCACTCTGATCGTGCCGCCCTTTCTACCGGCCCTCGTGCGCCGAGTGGCGGTTCCCGTCGGTGAGGGCACGGACGATGGACCGGCGCCGGGCGTGGAAGATGACGATGGGATCGTGCAGTCAGTTGCGCATGCCGGCCGCCATGATGGGCACCACGACGCGGGGTAGTCGAAGGCCCCTCCCCGACGGATCGGAGAGGGGCCTGACAGTGGGTATCGGTCTATTCGCCTCCCGGCGTAACCTCGACCGTGCCCTTCTCGAAGTCATCGCCGGTCGTGTCGCCCTCGATTCCATCGAGCGCTGCCTGGGCGAGATCGGTGCGGAAGGCGTCCTCTGACGGCTCCTCCGTGAGGATCTCGGAGTCCAGGCTTATCTGGACCGTCTGGTCCCAGAGCGCCTCGTCCAGAATGCCGATGCCATCGGGTGATGGCCAGATCAGCGCATTGATCTCGTTCATCATCCAGTGCTGGTGGCCCTCGCCGAGGATGGTCCCCTGGTCGAGAACGATCTCCACGCACTCGTCGGGGTTGTCTCGGCAGTGGATCCAGCCCTGGAACGAGGCCCGCAGGAAGCAGGTCGCGATCTGCTCATTGGAAACCCCATTCGTCTCGTCAGCCAGCCAGGACTCACGAGCCATGATGTGGTCCTGGAGCATGGCCGTCCCGACCTCGTTGAAGTCGATGATGTTCAGGTCCTCGAGCTGATAGAGCTCGCCGGTGTCGGGGTTCTCCGACTCCAGCACCTGGGCCAGCTCGTTGTAGGTCATCGCCTCTGCGGCATCGATGTCGCCGTTGAGGAACGCGACCATGTCGAAGTTCTGGGTGACCTGCTCGAAATCGACCCCGGGCTCGAGGCCGGCCTGCCGCGCCGCGGCCACGACTTCGAACTCGTTGCCGAAGCCCCACGCGCCGATCTTCTTGCCGGCCCAGTCCTCGGGGGATTCGATGCCGCTGTCAGCGAAGCTGACCTCGACCGTGCCCGAGCGCTGGAAGACCTGGGCGATATTGACGAGATCGGCCCCTTCTTCCCGAGCCACCAGCACCTTCGGCACCCATGCCTCACCGAACTCGGGGCCGCTGGGATCGGCCACGACCTGCTGTGGAGCGATGTCCGGTCCGCCGTCGAGGAGCGTGACGTCGAGCCCGGCGTCCTCGTAGAAACCGAGATCCTTGGCCGCAAAGTATCCGGCGAACTGGGCCTGCGGAACCCACTGCAGCTGGAAGTCGACGGCGACCGGCCCGCCGAGGGCCTCGTCGCCACAATCGCTCGCGGCGACGGGCCCGGAGGCTGCCGGGTCCGACCCCGCTGGCTCGGACGCCGCCGGTTCGGACGCCTCGGGGGTCGGCGTGCTCTCGCCGCTGCCGCCGGTCCCGCAGGCCGCGAGCACCAGCCCGATTGCCATCAGCATGGTGAAGATGCGCCAGGAATACTGCATGTCCCTCCGTCCTCCTCGTGGTCGAGTCTGCTTGTCGGTCACCGGCCGGCCCGTTCGCGCCGGCGATTCGGTCAGGATTGCCCCCGCATCGAGGCATGCCATGGCATTGCGATCCGCTCGATGCCGATGATGATGAGATAGAACCCGATGCCGAGCGCCGCGGCGATGATGATTGCGCTCCACGCCTGGGCAAAGCGCAGGAACGATGCACTCTCGACGATGATGCGGCCCAATGCAACCGTTGCGCCGCCGAAGTACTCCCCGACGATCGCCCCGATCAGGCTGAGCGTCGCACCGACCTTGACGGCCGTGAAGAAGTACGGAAGCGCGCTCGGGATGCGCACCCGCGTCAGGATCTCGCGCTCCGATGCCGCATAGCTTCGCATGAGCTCGAGGCTCGCCGCGTCAGCGCTCGTCAGGCCTCTCACCGTGTTGATCATCACCGGAAAGAAGACGAGCATCGCCACGATCATCATCTTGCTGACCGGGCTCGTCACCCCGAACCAGGCATTCATGATCGGCGCGAACGCGATGATCGGGATCGCGTTGGCGGCGATGGCGAACGGCATCAGCGCGCCACGCGCGAGTGCGAAGCGGGCCGTTGCAAACGCCACGGCCAGGCCTCCAACCAGACCGATGGCGAAGCCGCCGACCGCCTCCAGCAACGTGGTGGCACCGGCCTGCAGGAGCAGTTCACGGTGTGTGACCAGCGCAGCCGCGATGTCGGAAGGCGGCGGAAGCAAGAATCGCTGGATGTGCAGGGCTCGCACGGCAAGCTCCCAGAGGAGGATGCCACCGACGAATACCCCCACCGCCGGCGCGTAATAGCGAACATGTCTCATCAGGGGATCGCCTCCAGCACGCTCTCTTCAGCGGCATCGGCCCTCGGTCCCTGTCCGAGCTTGAGGCTCTCCCGCACGTCGGTGATGAGCTCGAAGTAGCGCTCCGATTCGCGGGTGGCGTCGGATCGCGGACGAGGCAGGTCGACGTCGATGATGTTCGTGATCCGGCCCGGGCGAGCGCTCATCACGACGATACGAGACGAGAGAAAGACCGCCTCGGGTATCGAATGCGTGACGAAGACGATGGTGGTCCCGGTCTGTTCCCAGATCCGAAGCAACTCCGTGTTCATCCGCTCCCGGGTCATCTCGTCAAGCGCACCGAAAGGCTCATCCATCAGGAGCAGGCGTGGCTCGAAGGCCAGTGCGCGGGCGATGGCGGCTCGCTGCTGCATCCCACCGGAGAGCTGCCACGGGTGGTGGCGCCCGAAGTCCGACAGCTCGACAAGCGCCAGCATGTCCGCAATCCGCCGAGCGCGCTGGGATTTCGGCATGTCGATGATCTCGAGCGGAAGGCCCACATTGGCCTCGATCGTTCGCCAGTCGAACAGCACGGGGGTCTGGAAGACCATGCCGTAATCGCGGTCCGTCCTCGCGCGAGCTGCCGGCTTGCCGTTCACCTCGATCGTCCCGGCGGTCGGGCGGGTCAGATCGCCGATCACGCGCAGGAGCGTGCTCTTTCCGCACCCCGATGGGCCGATGAGGCTCAGGAACTCGCCTGGCTGGATGGTCAGGTCGATGTCGGACAGCGCGACGGTCTCCGACCCCGCGTTCCCGAACGTCTTGCCGAGACCGCGGATCGCGACGACTGCGTTCGTCTCGTTCACGCCTCCACCTCTCGCTGCCGATTTCGCAGCGCGACCATCTCGGCGATGCGGACGAGCCCGAAGAACGCGATCCCGAGAGCCGCACATACGAAGACCGTGGCCCAAAGCTTCTCGGGGCCCGAGGTGAACTGCTGGTTGAACTGGATGATCGCCCGGCCCAGCCCTCCGGCGATGCCCGTCGGCGCCTCGGCCACGATGGCCCCGACGATGCTCGCGGTCGCGCTGATCTTCAGCGCAGTGAAGAGGTACGGCAACGCGGCGGGGAGCCGTACCTTCCACAGGACGGCTTTCCAGTCCGCCGCGTAGCTGCGCATCAGCTCCAGCGCCCGTGGGTCCGGCGACTTCAGGCCACGGATGCCCGCGATGGTGACCGGGAAGAAGGTCAGGTAAGCGCTGATGATCGCGACGCTCGGCCAGTCACGTCCGACCCAGAGGACCACCATCGGCGCCAGGGCAATGATCGGGATCGTCTGGCTTGCAATGACGTACGGCACGAGGGCCCGCTCGAGGATCTGCGAGTGCACGAACAGGATGGCGAGCGCAAGACCGATGACCGCGCCGAGGACGAAGCCGATCGCCGCACCCCGCCACGTGAAGATCGCTGCGTCAAGGAGGACGGCAAAGAGGCTGAACTCGCTGCGCCGGGTCGCAGGCTCGAAGAGCGCGCCGACCACCTCCCACACATGGGGCAGATTCGTATCGTTGAGCTGCGTGATACGCAGAGGTGGCGTATGCGGGGGATCGAGGACGACGCCGAAGGCCTCGCGCCAGACCCCGCCGCCGACCCACTTCGCCACCTCCCAGAGGACGGCGATGACCGCCACCACGACCACGAAGGCGACGATGGCGCGGACAACTCCACCGACCGCGTTCGCCATGCCGTTATCGGCGCGGCGGCTGGCGGCCGTCGCCGCGCTCATGGCTCAGGCGACCGCCGCATCGGTGATCTCGAGCGCGCGATCGATGATCGCGAACCCTTCGGCCAGCTCCTCCTCGCTGATGATGAGCGGCGGGTTCGTGAAGAAGGTGTTCCAGCGCACGAACGTGTAGAGGCCGTCCTCCCGGAAGCGCTTGCCGAGGGCCACCATCTCGTCCGAGGTGCCGTTGAACGGCGCCATCGGTTCCATGCTGGCCCGGTCCCGGACGAGCTCGACGATGCCGAACAGGCCGATGCTGCGCACCGCTCCCACGCTGGGATGCTTCGCTGCCAGCTGCTCGAGGTGGACCTTCAACCGCTCGCCCATGCGCGCCGCCCGCTCGATGAGCCGCTCTTCCTCGTACACCTCGATGGTTGCGAGCGCGGTGGCGCACGCCAGCGGATGGGAGTTGTAGGTCAGCCCGCCGTAGAACACGTTGTTCTCGAAGTGCTCGGCGTACTTGCGTCGCATGCCGAGCGCGCCGAGCTGCACGTACGCGCTGGTCAGGCCCTTGGCCATGGTGATGAGGTCAGGCACCACCCCCCAGTGGTCGATCGCGAACCATTTGCCGGTGCGCCCGAAGCCGGCCATCACCTCGTCGGCGATCATGAGAATCCCGTACCGGTCGCAGATCTCGCGGACGCCCTCCATGTAGCCGTTCGGCGGCACCAGGATGCCGTTCGTGCCGGTCACCGTCTCGAGGATGAAGGCGGCGATCGTGTTCGGCCCCTCGAGCTGGATCGTCTCCTCGAGGTGTGCGAGCGCCGCGTCCGCGGTGTCCCAGCCCCGCTGGATGCCGTGGTACGGGTCCATCACGCGCACGACGCCCGGGATGCCCGGCTCCGCGGCCCATCGGCGAGGGTCGCCGGTCAGGCTGATGGCACCGGCGGTGCCGCCGTGGTAGCTGCGGTAACGCGCCAGGATCTTGTGGCGGCCGGTGACGAATCGGGCCAGCTTGATGGCGTTCTCGTTGGCCTCCGCGCCGCCGTTGGTGAAGAAGAAGGTGTCGATGTCGCCCGGCGTCAGCTGCGCGAGCTTCTGCCCCAGCCGCGCGCGCGGCTCGGTGGCCATGAAGGGATTGGCGTAGGCGAGCGTCTCGGCCTGGCGCTTGATGGCTTCGACGACCCTGGGGTGGCCATGGCCGATGTTGGTGCACATCAGCTGCGAGTTGAAGTCCAGGTACCGCTTTCCCTCCGGGGTCCAGAAGTAGCAGCCCTTGGCGCCGGCGACCGGGATCGGATCCACCTTCGACTGCGCCGACCACTCGAACAGGGTGTGGCGCTTGGTGAGGGCGACGATCTCGTCGCCGGTCATGCTGCCTCGCTCGGTCTCGATCGCCATCGGTACTCCACTGCGCGTCATGTGAGGAAGGGCCGATTACACCACACGCCGCAATCGGACCGCGGGGGTGCACTCGACCGACCGTGCCTGTGCATGCCAACCCGGCGCGGCCCAGCGCCCACGGCTCGCCTGCCTGGCGCTCGGGCTCGGGCCGGAGCGGCTGCTCGGCTGGCTCGCCCGTGACGCGACCGCATCACCGCGGCGCCGTCACGCCTGGGCGCACCGCACGATGGCCTCGACGGCGAGATCTGCATCGGCCTCGGTGGTCGACCAGTTGCTGACGCTGATCCGCATCGCGGCCCTGCCCTGCCAGGTCGTGCCCGAGAGCCAGATCGAACCGTCCGCCTGCACGCGCCGAATTACCTCGCGCGTGAAGGCGTCGGTGTCGCCACCGCTCGGTGGAGTGAAGTGGACGAGCACCTGGTTGAGGACCACCTGGTTGAGGACCTCGATGCCCGGCGTCGCCACGAGCCGCTCGGCCATCCTGTGCGCCAGCGCGCAGCAGCGCTCGATGAGCTCGCGCACGCCCGAGCGGCCCAGGCTTCGCAGCGCGGCATACACGGTGAAGCCACGGGCGCGGCGGGAGAACTCCGGGACCCAGAACAGCTGGTCGCGCTCCTGCTCCGGACCGTACTCGAGGTAGGCGGCCTGCGGGGGCGCCATCGCGTTCAGATGGGCGGACGCATCGGCGACGAAGGCGAGCCCGGAGTCGTAGGGCACGTTGAGCCACTTGTGCGCATCGGTGGCCCAGGAGTCGGCGCCGCCGATGCCGTCCACCAGCGCCGCAAGCCGCGGGCTGACGGCAGCCCAGAGGCCGAACGCGCCATCCACGTGGATCCAGGCGCCCGGGCGCCGGCGCACGTGCCCGATCGCCTCGCGCATCGGGTCGAAGGAGCCGGTGTTCACGTTGCCCGCCTGGAGGCACACGATGACAGGCGCATCGACGGGCAGCCCATCGAGGACCGATGCGAGGTGGTCAGGTCGCATCCGTCCCTGGCCATCGGCATGGACCGCGTGCACGCGATCCCGGCCCAGGCCCAGGTACTGGAGCGCCGTGTGCACGGTGCTGTGGGCCTCTGCCCCGGCCACGACCTCGACCTCCGGCGCCCCGAAGAGTCCGCGGGCGGTGGCGTCCCAGCCGGCCCGATCGAGCACCGCCTGGCGCGCGGCGGCGAGACAGGTGAAGTGCGCCATCTGGCAGCCCGTCACCAGCCCGTAGCCGCTGGTCGCCGGCAAGCCGAACAGGTCGAGTAGCCATGCCCCGACCGCCTCCTCCACCACCGAGGCGGCCGGGCCGGCGACATAGAGGCCGGCATTCTGGTCCCAGGCCGAGGTCAGCCAGTCGGCGGCGAGTGCCGGGGGCAGCGAGCCGCCGATGACGAAGCCGAAGTATCGCGGCCCTGCCATCGCGACCGCGGCGCGGCCGCCGATCTCCGCCAGATCCTCCACCACGCGCTCGGGACTCTCACCATGCTCGGGGAGCTCGGTGACGAGCGCACGGCGCAGTTCGCCGACGTCATGCGCGCCCATGACGGGGCGATCGGGCATCGAGTCGAGGTATTCGATGGCGAGGTCGGCGGTCCGCCGCAGGAGTGATCCGGTATCGGTCATGGCGGGGATGCTACATCCCCGCGATCAGGCCTCCGTCGACCGCGACCAGCTGGCCGGTGACGTACGAGGCACGCTCGGAAGCGAGGAAGGCAACGAGTGCGCCGAGCTCTTCGGGTCGCCCATACCGCCCCGCCGGAATGCTGCCAATGTGAGTTGCCCGAACGGCCTCCTCGGTCGTTCCCTCTCGCTCGGCGCGACCCGAGTCGAGCTCGTGGATGCGCGGCGTTGCGATCCGCCCGGGAAGCACGCCGTTGACCGTGACGCCGTCGCCCGCGATCGCCCTCGCCGTCGTCTTCAGCCATGCCGCGAGCAGCGAACGGCCCGCGTTCGAGTACACCAGGTCATTGATCGGCTGGCGGACGCCGCTCGACAGGATCGACACGACGCGGCCCCAGCCGCGCTCGCGCATCCCGGGCAGCAGGCGCGTCGCGAGCTCGATCGGCGTGGTGGCCAGCAGCTGGATCGTGCGCTGCCATGCGGCCGGGTCGGTCGCCGTCGGATCGACCGTGGGCGGTCCGCCCGCGTTGCTGACCAGGATGTCGATCGTGCCGAACGCCGCCGCGGCCCCGGCCACGGTCGCCGCCGCCTCCGGCGTCGTCGCGTCGGCCGCAACGTGCTCCACGCGAACGCCATGCGCCGCCCGGAGCTCATCGGCGGTGGCGGCAAGGGCATCGGCGCGTCGCGACCAGAGCAGCAGATCGCAGCCCTCGGCGGCCAGTGCCTCGGCAGATGCACGCCCGAGGCCTGATGTGGCACCACCGACGATGGCCGTTCGCCCCCGGAGTCCCAGGTCCATGGCGCCTAGGATGGCACGGGGATGCGGCCGCCGGCGCGCCGTCGCGCGACGTGGAGGATCAGGCCGACGCTGATCGCCGCAAGGCCGGCGCCGACGAAAAGCGGATCGGTGTAGAGGAGCGCCAGCGCACCGCCACCCATGAGGAGCCGCTCCGGCCACGAGGCGGGGCCGAACAGCCAGCCACCCGTGGCCACCGCAAGCGCGGCCACCGCGACCGCCGCGACAGGCAGGACCCAGAGCATGGTGGTGACCGGGCCGCGCAGCAGGAGGGCCTCGCCGGCCGGAGCCAGGACGAATACGAACGGCACCAGGAACGCGGGCAGGGTGTAGCGCCAGGCCATCAACATCGTGCGGGTCGGGCTGCCACCGGTGATTGCCGCCGCCGCATACGCCGACAGCGCGGTGGGCGGCGAGACCTCGGAGAGCACGGCGTAGTAGAAGATGAACATGAGGGAGGCGTAGCTCGGCACATCGAACGCGTCGAATGCCGGCTTGATGATGACCGCGGCGATGATGAAGGACGCGGTGACCGGGACCGCCAGGCCCAGGAGCATGACGGCGATGCCCGAAAAGAGGGCCGTCAACGCCAGGTTGCCTCCGGCGATGGCCACGATGATCCCCGCCAGCTTGAGGCCGAGCCCGGTCAGCGTCACGACGCCGACGATGATTCCCGAGGCGGCGCAGACGGCCGCGACCGGCAGGACGCCGATGGCCCCGGCCGCCAGGGAGTTCCACAACCGCTTCGGCGTGAGCCGATGCTCGCGGTCCAGGAAGCTCAACGCGAAGGCCAGCGCGGTCGACAGCACCACCGCCCGGAACGGCGTCATGCCGAGCACCATGAAGATGACGATCGCGAAGAGCGAGCTGAAGTGATAGCCGTAGCGCATCAGCTGGCGCCCGAGCGGCGGCGTCTCCACCGCCACCGCCTGGGTCCGATAGCGTCGCGCGTCGAGCTCGACAGCCAGGATGATGCCGAGGTAGTAGAGGAGCGTCGGGACCGTCGCCAGCAGCAGGACGACGAGATACGACTCGCGCAGCAGCTCGGCGATGATGAAGGCCGCGGCGCCCAGCGTCGGCGGCGAGAGAATGGCGCCGATGCCGGCTGCCGCCAGCACGCCTCCGCCCTGCGCCTTCGGGTAGCCCGCCCGTCTCAGCACCGGCCACGAGACGCTGCCGAGGGTCACGGTCGTCGCCACGCCCGAGCCCGACACCGTTCCCAGCAGAAAGCCGGCGAGGGTGACCGTGCGACCGGGGCCGGCGCTCGACTGCCCGAACGCCGCGAAGCTCACGTCCAGGAAGAACCTGCTCGCCCCCGAGTACTCGAGCACCGCTCCGTAGATCGTGAACAGCACGATGTAGGTGGCCGCCACCTGGAGCGGGGTGCTGAAGATGCCGGCCGAGGTCATGTACTCGTGGCCGATGAAGCGCGGCAGCGCGTAGCCGCGATGGGCGATGACGTCGGGCAGGATCGGGCCAACGTACGCGTACGCGATGAAGATCCCGACGACGATGACCATGATCCAGCCGACCGTCCGCCGCGTGGCCTCCAGGATCGCGATCACCGCCAGGACACCCATCACGATGTCGAGCTCGGTGGGCACCACGGCGCGTCGGCTGAACTCGACGTAGAAGACGATCGCGTAGGCCATCGGCACGATCGCGAGGAGGGCCAGGGCCCAGTCGATCGGATGCGGGTGATCCGGCCGCCCCTCGTCGATCGCGGTCTTCCCGCGTCCCCAGCCCCGGTACACCAGGAAGGTCATCGCCAGCGCCACCGCGGTGAATGCGGGGATGTAGACGCTCGCGTTGATGGTGCCGAAGAACGCGAGGACCCAATAGATGGCATACAGCGAGAGCGCCCCGCCCGCCGCCGAAACGACGGTCTTCGGCCAGCCCGCCAGCCTCCGGCCGGGCTTCTCCGCGTCGTACTCGGCGATGAGGGCAGCGTCGCGGGCGGCCTTGTCGCTCACGGCGTCTCCTCGACCGAGAGGATGACCAGCGTATCGTCACGATCCTCGACGAGCTTCCAGAGGGGGATGTCGACTCTCTCCGTGACCAGGCTCCGCTGGCCGAGCGCCGTCGCCTGCACGCGATGGGGGAGCGGGATCGGCGGGCGCTCCACCACCACGCGCCACTCGAGGCTCGAGCCGGATGACGTACGGTCGGCAGCGGTGGCCGTGTAGTACTCCTCGAGCACGGCGAGCTCCTCGGCTCGCAGCTCGACCAGCCGGAGACGGTCGCCGTCGACGCGGAACCGCTCCTCGGCGATCGAGCGGTACACCGAGTTCCGGTAGCGCAGGGCGAATCCTTCCGACGGCCGGAGCTCAGCCCGCGCAAGCTCCGCGCCCGCTGCGTCACGGACGACGATCGAGCGTGCCGTGTCGTCGCGCGCCATGGCGACCGCTCCGGCCACGGCGGTCGCCAGCAGGGATGCGGCGGCGAGGCCGGCAGCGAGCCGGCCGCGCCATCGGTTCATCGGTCTAGCCGCCGTAGAAGGCCTGGGCCCCGGGACAGACGTCCATGAACGGCACGTCGCCGGCCGTCTCCTGATCGAGCTCCTCGGCCGCCGGATGGACCGCGACCAGCTCGTCCTTGTGCTCGAAGAGCAGGGCGGTGAGCTGCTCCTGCAGCCCTTCATCCATGGCGTTGTTCACGACCAGGACGTTCGGGACGCCGACGACCGAGATTGCCTCGCTCTGGCCCTCGTAGGTGTCGGCCGGTATCTCAGATTCCAGGTAGTACTCACCGAACTCGCTCTGCAGATCAGCGGCGAACTCGCCTGTCGGCACCACCACCATGTCGCCGGTGCTGGCGTAGTCGACCAGCGCGCCGGTCGGAAGGCCACCGGACCAGAAGCCGGCGTCGAGCGTTCCATCGCGCAGCGCATCGACCGTCTCGGCCACGCCCAGCTGGGCACGGTCGATGTCGGCATCGGGGTCGAGCCCCGCTGCCTCGAGCACGCGGAGCCCGATGATCTCGGTGCCGGACCCGGCCTCGCCGAGCGACACGCGCATGCCCTCGAGATCCGCCACGCTGGTGATGCCGCTGTCGGCCGAGGCGACCAGCTGCGTGAAGTTCGTGTACAGGATGCCGAGCGCGCATGCGTCGACCGGCGCGCCTTCGAAGTCGCCGGTCCCTGCCACCGCATCGGAGGCGGTGTCGCCGAGGACGAAGGCGATGTCCGAGTCGCCGCTGCCGATCAGGTTCATGTTGTCGACTGACGCGTTCGTCTCCTCGGCCGTGGCGGTGTAGCCCTCGACGTTCTGGGTGATGAGGTCGGCGAGCCCGCCCCCGAGCGGGAAGTACACGCCGCCGGTGCCGCCGGTCGCGATCGAGAGGCGACCCGTACCGGCCGCGGCCCCGCTCGCCGCCGGGGCGCTCCCGTCGCCTTCCCCATCGCCCTCACCGAGGGGCTGGCATGCCGCCAGCAGCAGGGCCGCCACGGCCAGGAAAGCCCCCGCCGTCCTCGGGCGCGGGCGGGGACGGAAGTCCGATGCAGACATTCGATGCTCCTCACTCCCTGGCGACGGCCCCTCCGGCATCCGCCGCGGATGATTCGCTCGGGTCATTGCCGTTGCGAAGTAAGTCTAGTCACGCCGTCGAGCGGCTCGCGGACTACTCGTGCTGGAGCTCGAGCGGCCGCAGCACGCCGAGCGATTCCGCCACGACCACGGCGTCGTCCCCGGCCTGGAGCCGGAAGTCGGCCGGCGGGTTGGTCATCGATCGGCCGTCGCGAGTCACGGCCAGCAGGGTTGCGCGGTGATCGCCACGCAGCTTGGCCGAGAGCTCGTCGATCGACAGGCCGACGTAGTCGTGGGGCAGCACCACCCGATACAGCTCCGAACCCTCGCCACCGGAGACGATGTCGGTGACGAGCTCCGAGAGGCCCGGGTAGAGGGCTGATCGCGCCAACAGCCGGGAAGCGAGCCGCGATGTGACCAGGATTTCGTCGGCGTCGGCGCGCCGGAAGTGGTCGACGTGGGCGGGATTGTTGGCCTCGACCACCGTCCGCACGTCCGGCGCGATCGACTCGATGGCCATGACCGCCAGGATCGAACGCATGTCGGCCTCGTTCGACCGATCCGACGGGAAGACGATGGCGGAGCTCGCCTCCCGGATGCCGGTCCGCTCGAGATCCTCGGTGCTGGTGATGTCACCGCGCACGAAGTACACGCCCTCGCCGGCGGGATTGCGTTCGCTGTCGTGCATGACGACGACCTTCGTCGTGAACTCGTCCCCCTTCAGCTCTTCGTCAGGTCGCGGGCGGTGGTGTTCCAGCCGCAGACGACGATGTGGTCGCGGTAGCCCGCGGCGCCCATGCCCTGGCCCTCCTTGAGCAGGATGTCGATGA